>NZ_JBWKCJ010000006.1:0-257393 GCF_056436545.1 Streptomyces sp. NPDC043738
GGTTGATAGGCCAGATATGGAAGCGCCGTAAGGTGTGGAGTTGACTGGTACTAATAGGCCGAGGGCTTGTCCTCAGTTGCTCGCGTCCACTGTGTAGGTTCTGAAGTAACGACCGTTGAGTCATGCTCCGGTTGATTTAACTTCATAGTGTTTCGGTGGTCATAGCGTTAGGGAAACGCCCGGTTACATTCCGAACCCGGAAGCTAAGCCTTTCAGCGCCGATGGTACTGCAGGGGGGACCCTGTGGGAGAGTAGGACGCCGCCGAACTTTCTTTGTGGGAAAGCCCCGCACCGTTATGGTGCGGGGCTTTTCTGCGTTCCGAGTCCGTTCGCCCCCTTCCGAGTGCCGGTCGCTTGGGCCGCTCTACGGGTTCATCAGGGCGCAGGTGGCGTCCGCCCCTTCGCTAGGGTTCGGCTCCGTTGCGTATGCCTCTGCTACGCCGCCTTCTAAATTCCCCTGTCCCGTAAAGAGCCCTCCGTGAGGTCGACAAACGGGTGCTCGCAGAAGGCGCGCTGCTCGTCCTGGCCACCGCCTTCATGGTGGAGGCTGAGGTCCTCGAGGACTGGCTGGCGCAGGATGACAAGCGCCGCGGCCGGGCCACGTGGACCAACCACCGCATCAAGCCGATCTTGGGCCACCGAGGGCGGCGAATCCCTCGCCGATCTGGTTCGGCGGGTGCTCGATGAGCTGGAAGAGCCGGACAGGGACGAGCCGGCCGCGTTCGCACGCGACGGAGGAAAGTGCGGCGGGGCGTCCGTATGGGGCTCCCTCGGGAGCTAAGTGCGGAGAACGTCCCCATGGCCCGCCCTCGGCATCGCCTTCTTTGCCCAGCTCGCCAAGCCCCAGGCTCGGGGCCGGTTGCCGGAGCCGCCACACCGTGCCCCGTAGCGCTCGTTCGATGCTTCGAGAGGCTGACAGCCCGCCTGGCGGGCATCGAAAGGTGGCCGGACCGTCTGAGCTGGGGGGCGAGGGTAGATGCGAGTGGTGGCTCTGGACGTTGTGAGAACGGTCAACTCGCTGTCCATCGCCCTCTCCTAGACGAGTGGGGACCCGGATGTCTCGTCGGGCGCGTCAGTGTGGGGGTTCGGCCCCTCGCCTTCGTTCGGTGTGAAGGTCGCCGGCGGATCGAACCGGCGTAGCAGGCCCTCGGCTGTCTCGTGGCGGTTCTGCTGCTCGATGATGCCGGAGATCTGTTTGGCCAGCATCGCCCGCCGCACGTCTCCCTCTGTGAAGCCCATGGCGTCGAAGAAGCCAGAGAGATGATCCGCAGCCGTCCGCTCCTGCGGGGTGGCAGCGGGGTCCTCCTCCAGCGATTCCGGCGCGGCCGGTTCGCCGGGCTGCTGTGACACGACGTTGCGAAGTCGCTCGGGGATGTCGGTGTCATTGGCTGCGGACGTGAGCTGCGCGAGCAGAGGAAGGTCTGCCACGGTCTTCTCCACGTGCTCGTCGTGCTTGGCGAGCCACCAGACCACTGCACTGCCGGTGTCCTTCAGCACGTCCTCGCCCAGATACTGGCGCTTGCTCTGCTCGTACTTGCGTTGGTGCTCCCAGACCGCCTTGTCCTTGCGTACTCCGGCGAGTCTGTCCAGGCGTTCCTGGTCCTGCCCGAGCAGGGTGAGGTTGATGTTCTCCGCCATGGCCTGGAGGTGTCCTGTGGGGTCCAGGCACATACGGCTGAGGGCACCGCTGAGCTCGTGCTGAACGAGTGAGGCCTGACCCGGCTTCCGTTTCTCGGTGATGGCGCGGGCACGATTCAGGACTGCTTCGACGGCGAGCCCTGCCGGATTGAGGACAGGGGCGCCTCCGGGGGTCTCGGCGAGATACCACCGTACGGTCGCCGAGAAGACGAAGTCGTAGTCGTCCCAGAGGCTGGGCAGTGCCACTTGGCTGACGTGGTGTTCCGTGCGTTCCACGGGGGAGGCCGTGCGCTGTTCTTCGAAGCTGACCGGCACGGCGCCGCGGCGCCGCGAAGCGATCCGGAAGGCCGCTGCGGGGACAACGAGGAGGAGCACGGCCAGCGTCGGCCATGTCCACGTGGGCCACCGTTGCGTCAGGCCGACGATGGTCAACAGCAGGCCGCATAAGACGGTGAGGAAGACGGTCGTCGTCTTTCGTGCGGTCGTCATGGGTGGGTCCCCCTGGCTGATGCCGGCGGCGGGGCGGCAGGACCGAGGCCCTGGGCCACGCCGATCTTGTGGAGTAGTAGTTCGGTGGTCCCGACGGAACGCGCGGGGCCTCCCGGAGCGGTGCGCTCGGCTTCGCGGGCGCTCGCATACAGGGCGGCGAAGACCTCACCCCGCTTTTCCCCGCACCGCTCGGCCGCGCTGACGAGGATGTCCAGCAGAAGCTCACCGCGGTGACCGGTGCCGTCGGCCGCGCGGTGGAGCCAGCGCTCGGCGTGTGGCTGCCACGTTGCCCGCGGTATCTCGGCCAGTACCGTATGCCAGCAGACGGTCAGGGAGCGCTGAACACCGTTCTCCTCCACCAGCGCGCGGGAAGCGGTGGCGGCGTCCGTCAGCGGCACCGGATCGCAGGCTCGCAGGAAGATGCTGACGTCGTCCGGTGAGAGGTCGGATCGTGCCAGGCGGTCGAGCAGCCTGCGGCACAACCGGCGACTGCCGGCCACCAGGTCGCACAGCGCTTGGAGGGCCCGCGTGGTGTCGCGCTCACGACGGGCCAGGTAGTACAGCCTGAGCAGGGCCTGATCCGGGTGGCTGGCCGCAATGACATCGGCGCAGATCTGGACGAGTACCTGTGCGAGCTCTCCCCTCAGACGTCGGTAGGCACACCACTGATAGATCCGTTCGCGGAAGTCTCTGCCGTGAGCCGGATCATTGAGGCCACACGTGAGCGCATGGACAGCGGCTTCGAGCCGCGCCCTGCCGGTCGCCTCGGAACTCCATCCTTCGACGAGAGATGCCA
The DNA here is from genome assembly GCF_056436545.1 of Streptomyces sp. NPDC043738. Lineage (NCBI taxonomy): Bacteria > Bacillati > Actinomycetota > Actinomycetes > Kitasatosporales > Streptomycetaceae > Streptomyces > Streptomyces sp. NPDC043738. The sequence goes on from NZ_JBWKCJ010000006.1 coordinate 2,924, forward strand.
GACCGTCCCCGCGCCCGGTCCGTAGATATTCACCGGCCATACGCGCCACCAGACCGTCACGAACGGCTGGGACGAGGTGCGGCTCGTTCAGATCCACGACTCTCGCAGCCCAAGTGCCGAGGTGTAGCCGTAGGTCAGGCATGTGGTCCCAGAAATGGGCGCGGACGGCGGAGTCGTAGTCCAATTCCGTGAACCGCACGTGTCCGCCCGGCCCGGTGACGGCTGAGATCTCCTTGAACCGCTCAGCGAGGTCCCTGTGCGCGAGCAGCGAGACCCCATCCGACGGGGAGTCGAGGGTGCGCAGTAAGAGCTGGGCCGCACAGTGGATGACGTCGGCGTGTGCCCCATGGAGCATGGAGACGGCGATCAGCAGTGCCCGCTGAGGCGCCTCGCGTAGTCCGGCCACGAGTGCGGCGACTTCCTTCCGCCGGTCGTTGCGTGCTCTCTTGGCCGTTGCGCACCACTGCGCGAAGCCTTCGTCCGGTCGAGCGGTCTCGCGGGCGCGGCGCACCAGGTCGGCGAAGTCCGCGATCTCCCGCATCGGCCTTTCGTGCAAGAACTCGCTGACGGCGACGTCGTCCTGGATGTACTGCTCGTACGGTACGCCGTGCATGCGGAGGTGCCGCCGGAAGACGTCCAGGCCGGGAGGCTGCTGGATCTCGACCCGGTAGTACTGGAGGTCCGGGTCGAGGATGCCTCCCTGCGGCATGACGACGACAAGATGTGCGTGCTGTTCGTGGACGGCCTTGCGGAGGGCGGGGAGGCCGGCCCGTACCGCGGACCACTGGCGGTCGTCGGCGGCGGACAGGTCCAGCAGCAACTGGTCACCGGTTTCGACCAGGGCCGGAGCGTGGAGGGACAGTTCGTCTTCCTCGCCGGGCAGAAGTTCGTGGAAGACGCCGCTGTCCTGGTGATACTCGCGCAGGAGTACGCGGGCCGCAGAGGTCCGGCCGCTGCCCGGTGTGCCGTCCAGGATGACGGTGCCGGTGTCGGCGAGCTTGGAGCGGGCCTCGCCCATGTTGAGGGGTGCTACCAACACGCGCTGCAGCCAGCGGAGTTGGTCATCGGCGATCTGCCGGAAGGCCGGCTTGTCAGAGTCCTGTAATTGCTCACCGATGTTGACGTTGATATCGCCTGGGCCCGTGTGCGTAAAACCCCTGAGGTTCTCGATCCGTGTACTGCTGTGCTGGTTCACCGGCTGTCGTCCTCGCGTCGATCCGGCTCACCGAACCGATGCTGGATGGTGCCGTGATGGTCTCCCTCGAAGTACGTCATCCCGTTCCCCGAGATGTGCCGGTCGCCCGACACGTGGCGGGAGTTCTGGTAGATGTGGCCGTTTCCTGTGTGGACAGGGCCGTGGGAGCCCTTCACGACGGTGCCGCCGACGTCTCCGGTGAAGTCGCGGCTCTGTACGACTGTTCCGGTTACGTCCCTGACCGCATTGGTCACGGTGCCCGACGCGGGCGATGCGATATCGGCTTGGGTCAGGTCGCGTAGTCCTGGGACCATCTCGGCCACCACATCACCGATGCGCCCGACACCTGTCTCGGTGTCGTGGGTGTCGAACGGAATGGATTGGAGGTCGGCGAGCCGTGCCAGCTCTGGCGGCAGGTCGGCCTTGCTCAGCCGGTTCGTCTTCCGGCCGTCCAGGATCGGAACGACCGGAAGTTGGCACCTGAATGCCTCTTCGATCTCCCTGCGCACCCAGTCTTCCGGATCGTGCAGTCGTGTCCGGAAGTTCGTCCAGTCAGGTCCGACAATGGCCAGGAGGAGGGAGCTGTGTCGCAGCGTTCCCAGCAGGGCGTCGGGGTAGGCATCGCCGGGGGCGATGGACTTCGACGCACGGAAGATGTGCTCGCGGCCGAAGCGACGCGACAGCTCCTGGTCGATCAGGGCGGCGGTCTTTTCACCGTCGCCTGTACGGTAGTTGATGAAGACCTTGTTCATGGTGATGTCTCCCTCAGGAAGTGGACAAGCGCGATAACGTGCCGAGCCGCGGCCCCAGCCGACGTACCGAAGGGTGATCCGCATAGCGAGCCAGGACACGGGCGAGGCGCAGCAGATCGGTGGTGACGGTCGCTGAGCGCACTGTCGCCACGCCGTCGAGCAGCGGCGTCGTGAGCGCACATGCGTGGTCGATCTCGCCGGCCGAGGCATAGGCGAGCGCACGGCGTACGCCGTACCGCACCTGCGTGCGCACCGCGTCCGGGCCGACCAGGGCGAGCTGCCGGTCGAGCTCCTCGCTCGCTTCACGCGGCCGGCCGAGATCGACCAGGCACCAGCCGGTGACCATGCTGACCGGATCGGGAAGGTGCATGGTGCCGATAACCGGCTCGTCTGAACCGTCGTCGTGGCGAGCCAGGAGCGTTCGAGCACGCTCCAGAGCTTGCAGACAGGCATGGAGGTCGCCCGCGAGCGCGTGCCCTTGCGCTTCGCGTTGTGCGGCCAGCCCACGGATCCGTGGTGGCAGCGTTGCGCTCTGCGCACGACGGGCCAGGGCAATCGTCTGCTCGGCGTCGTCCCGGTACAGCGTGACCAAGGCCCTACGGACCAGTGCGTAGCCGGCCAGCGCCTGGTCACCGCCGGCGGCTGCCAGATCGACTGCGCGCTGCGTCCACCACAGTGCCGCACGTTCGTCGCCGGTCTCCTGCACCAGCCAGCCGACGTACTCGGCGTACCGGGAGCCGAGCGCCAGCAATTGCCGGCGGGTGCCGGAGTCGGCTTGAGCCGACAGCTCCCGCAGGGTGTGCGTCTGCGCGATCAGGACCGGAAGGAGCAGGCCGGGCTCCACGGCCTGGCCGAGTCTCCGGTAGTGCGTGAACAGCGATCGGGAGGCTTCCAGCATGCCGACACCCGCGGCCGGGGAGGCCGGCCCTGTTCCGTCCGACCGCCATGTCATCAGGGAGGCGACGCCGGCGCTCACCAGCTCTCGCCGGCCCATGGAGTGGAACCGGTTCGGGCCGTCCGGGGACAGCTGCATGATCCATTCCTCCTCGTGCCGGCAGCGGCCTGCGTGACCAGGGCGATCAGCGCACCGTCAGCCCCAAGGGCGGCGTCGCACAGCCGGACGAGGTCACGGCTGGGTGCCTTGAGACCTCGCTCGACTTTGCTCAACTGCGCCTTGCTGTAGTGCACGGCGCCGGACAAGGCCGTGAGGCTCAGTCCAGCCTCCAGACGCCGCTTCCTCAGCTCCTCGCCGAACTCGGTGGACGGCTGTGACACGGAATCCTCCAAAACCCGTCCGCCCAGGCCGAGGGGTTGCTGCACGAAAGAGTGCGGCAACCCCTCCCGGACGGACAAGGCGATCGATGCTGTTTCCCGTTTCCTTCTCCGATGGCAGGGCGCAGCATTCGTGGGATGGGAAGTTGTGCCGGTCACGTAGCCGGGCGAGCCAAGCTCCACCTGGGGGCACGTCACATGGCTCTGCGTCGGCGGGCCGATTTCATGTGGTGCGGTGTGGCTTCGCCCAGGCTGGGGCTACGGGGCGATCACGGGCGGCACGTCCGTAGGTGGGGTGTCAGCCGCATCTCGGGTTCCAGAGGCGGACTCAGCTGGAGCTGCTGGAGGCGAGCAGCTGCGGCTGTCCGGCAAGCCGAGAGGGGAACTGCGAGGCGGCCAGGCGCCGATAGCCGCTCCACTCGCTTGGACAAGGGGCGGGCTGTTCTGCGCCGGGGCAGCTGTCAGTTCGGGATGTCTCTCAGGAGCCTGAGGATTTTTGGGTGGTCGAAGGCGTTGCCGAGGGGGTCGGTGTGGGGGACCTGGTCGGGGTGTTGTTCGCTGAGTTCTCTTCGGATTTCGGTGAGGTGCTCTATTCGGGCCAGGTAGTCCGGGAGGAGGGTGTCGATGCGCTTTGCGGCTTCTTTTGGGTCGCTGGGCATCAGGGCGCGGACCAGGTGTTTGTATTCCTCGGGGGCTTCGAGGGGGGCGTGGCGGCGGGGGAGTTTCTTGATGACGGTGTACGGGTCGACTTCCTCGAAGGCCCAGGTTCCGTCGCTCTGCTCGGTGGCCCAGACGACGGTGCCCCGTTCGCGGGAGAGCGTGAGCTGGTGGCGCGGGCCCGCGAGGCGGCTGAGGAGGGGGAGCGGAATGGCGTGGGGGCCGGCCAGCTTGGCCGCGTCCCGCAGGGAGGGGACGGAGAAGTACGCGCCGGCGGTGGGGTGCGGCTGGGAGGCGCTGCTTGCCGGTGCCGTGTCGTAGGGGGTGCTCAGGGTCGCGTCGTCGGTGGGCTTCGGCTCGCATTCGTCCTTGAGCCAGGTGACGACGACCAGGCGGGAGTTGGGGAGGCCCGCCGGGTAGAGGACGTTGCTCACCACGTGGATGATCTCGTAGTCGTGCCGGGGCAGGGCCTGGAAGAAGTGGCGGCCCTCGCCGCTCTTGCGCACCTCGGAGCTCGCGTGCCACAGCCGTTCGCAGTCCGGGTCCTGGAGGATGTAGGCGAGCAGCTTTTGCAGTTCGGGGTTGTGGGGGTGCTCGGCGAGGGCGAAGCGGAGCTGTTCGAGGTAGATGGCGGCGTGGTGCTCCCAGTTGATGAACTGGCGGCGGGCTTCCTTGCTGCGCAGGGCCCAGCGCATCAGGTTCGCGCCCCGCTCCCGCACCCAGGGGTACCACTCGGCCATGGCGGTGTTGTAGCCGATGATGTCCCAGCTGAGGTCGCTGATGTAGGCCGGGCTGGGCATCTGCTGGTCGAGCAGGAGCTGCAGCAGGGTCGCCGCTTCGGAGCTGAGGGCGGGGATGGTGGTGGTGACGGCGCCGCCCAGGGCGTAGAGGTGGAGGGTCGTCTCCTGGTCGGGGCCGAGCATCAGTTCCCGGGCGAGCGCGTCGAGAATGGTCCGCTCCAGGCGGGGCGTGGCGCCGCCTTCGAGGTCGATGTACCAGCGCACGCTGCGGCCGATGGCCTGGGCCACCTCTTTCTGGGTGAGCGGCCTGCCGAGTCCCCGCTTCTCGCCGGCGGCCGCGCGCCAGGCCCGTAGCAGACCGGCCAGGCCCATGAGTTCGAGGGGAGTGAGCGCCGCTTCCCTGCCGCCCGAGGAGTCGTGGGGTATGGGCGCGGACTCGGGCATGCTCCTGTCCTCCGTAATTGGGAACGGGCCCCAGATCAGTGGGTGCGAAGTGGGGTCGGTAACCGCCTCCGCGGACTCGTTCTCCAGCGACGAATGCCAAGCCAACGCCTTCGAGGCGGGACAAGAGGTTGAAGCAAAAACCGGCCTGCCGGTCGGTAGATGCTCAATGGTGCGGGGGCGCAACACTTTGTACACCGTTTTGCCGCAGCTGTAAAAAATTGCACCCCGGGTGCATCAGTAGGAATCCTCACCTTCTGCCCGGTGGGGTGAGCAATTTCGGCCAGTGATGGCATGGGGGAGATTGCCGGTCATGATTTGGGAAAGTCCGCGGTGGGGTGTGGGTGGGGTGTGCTGGGGGTGGGGTGTGGGAACTGGGGCAAAGGGGGCAAGTGGGGGTGAGGGGGGCGGTTCGGTGGTCGGGTGCGGGGTGGAATCGTTGGCGGTGTGGGGGGTGGGGGTGGCGCCGGGAGGGGTGGAATCCGGCCTGTTGTTCGATCGGGGGGTGCTCAGCGGTTCGGGCCGGCGTCAGGAATGAGACGCCGGCCCGAACGGTCCGTCAGGGGGAGGGGATGTCTGGTAGGGGGAGAGGGGGTGGGGAGGGGGAGTTGCGGTTGGCGGCTGGGGCCGGGGCTGGGGTGGGTGGCTTGGGTTTGTGGTGGGGGTGGGGTCTACACCTGGGGGAGGGCGCCGGCGTCGATCACGTAGCCGGCGCCGGTGATGCGCTGGGCGCGGTCCGAGGCCAGGAAGGCCACGAGGTCGGCGACGTCGGTCGGCTCGGTGATGCCCGCCATCGGGGCGCCTTCGGCCTCGACGATCATGTGGACGACCGCCTCGCCGTCCTGGCCGGTGGCCCCCATGATGTTCTCCGCGACCATGTCCATGGCGGGTGTCTTGACCAGCCCGGGGAGCACGCTGTTGACGCGTACGTTGTGCGGGGCGACCTCGGTCGCCAGCCCCTTCGCGTAGTTGATGAGCGCCGCCTTCGCCGCCCCGTAGTGCAGCAGGGCGCCGGTCGGACGGCGGGCGACGGTCGAGGCCACCTCGATGATCACCCCGCTGCGGCGCTCGATCATCGACGGCAGGACGGCGCGGTCCAGCCGTACCGCGGCGAGGTAGTTCGTCATCAGTGCCTCGACCCAGTCCTCGTCGGGGATCGAGGCGGAGCCGCCGAAGTGCGGCATGCCGCCGCTGCTGGCGCCGCCCGCGTTGTTGACGAGTATGTCCACCCCGCCGAGCAGTTCGAAGGCGGCGTCGGCCAGGTGCTCGACGCCCTCCCGGGTGCTCACGTCGGCGGTGACCAGGTGTACCGAATCCGGAAGTCCCGGTGCCTCCTTGCGCGCCGAGGTCACCACGGTCGCGCCCTCCTCGACCAGGCGCTGAACGATCGCCAGGCCGATTCCGCGGGTGCCGCCCGTGACGAGTGCGCGCTTTCCCCGCAGGCCTGCCGAATTGCTGTTCCCCTGGGCCATGATGTGCTCCTGTCTTCGTCAGCGGTGGTGGTGATGAATGGGCCGGTGGGCTGCGGGCGCGGGCTCGGCGCCGTCAGTTCGCTGCCTTTGCCTTTTGCCGTTCCGCGGCGATATCCGCGATGTTCTTGTTTCCTTCCGCCCAGAGAATCGACATCGCCAGCTCGTCGATCTTCCAGCTGTCGCCGGAACGCACGAGATGGAAGCGGTAGGTTCCGCCGATGCGCCACAAAGGGGAGCCGAGCGGGTTTTCCAGCCGGTGGGTCGCCTGGAAGGAGGCGGTGCATTCCGCGGTGTCGCCGTCCAGGGTCACCAGATGATTGGTCATCAGGTGCTGGGAGGCGTCGTAGCCGCCGAGCACCGCGACCCAGGAATCGATGAGTTCCGTGGCCGTCAGCGTGACCGGCGTTCCGCCGAGCAGGCTGGTGTAGTCCAGGAGAACCTTGTGGGTGAACAAGGCGGTGGCCTTGTCCCATTCGTGGCGGTCGGTGTGCCAGCCCATGCGATCGCAGGTCTCGATGATCGCGTAACGGTCGTCCATATGTACGTCCTAATCGGGGAGGGGAGGCGGGTGGGCGGGTGGCTCCAGCGGGTGGCCCCTACCAGGTGACGGGGAGGTCGTGCAGGCCCTCCAGCGTCATGCCGACCTTCATGGAGACCTGGTCCATCGGGACGGCCAGCCGGAGCGTGGGAATCCGCTTGAACAGGGTGCCGAAGAGGATCTCCAGCTCGGCCCTGGCCAGGTTCTCGCCCAGGCACCGGTGGGGGCCGTGGCCGAATGCCAGGTGACCCTGGGTGGAGCGGCGGATGTCGAAGGTGTCGGGGTCCTCGAAGGCGCTGGGGTCGCGGTTGGCCGCGGCGGTCGAGAGGATGACGCCGTCGCCCTCCTTGATCACCTGCCCGGCCACCTCCACGTCGGTGGTGGCGACGCGCAGCGTGGTCAGGTCGGCGATGGACAAGAAGCGCATCAGCTCCTCCACCGCGCCGGGCAGCAGCTCGGGGTCCTCGCGCAGCATCGCCAGCTGGTCCGGGTGCTCCAGCAGCGTCAGGGTGCCCAGACCGATCATGCTCGTGGTCGTCTCCTGACCGCCGATCAGCAGGGCGACCATGAGCTTCGACACCTCGATCGACGTCAGCTCACCGGTGTTCAGCCGCTCCGTGATGAGCGTGCTGAGCAGGTCGTCGCCCAGGTTGGTCTGCTTGGCCTGTACGACCTTGACCAGGTAGTCCAGCAGCTCCCGGCCGGCCTCGACGGCCTTCTCCAGGTCGGGTGCCTGCATGATGCCCTGGGCGTGCACCTCGAAGAGCTCGTGCTCCTCGTAGGAGATGCCGAGCATCTTGCAGATCACCCGTGACGGCAGCGGGCGACCCAGCACCGAGACCAGGTCGACCGGCCCCCCGTGCCGCAGCAGTTCGTCGATGAGCTCGTCGGCGACCTGCTGGATCATCGGCCGGAGCCGCTCCACCTGCTTGGCGGTGAAGCGCGGCAGCAGCATGCGCCGACGGGACTTGTGCGGCTCCCCGTCCAGGCCGAACAGCTCCTGGGTGAACTCGGGGAAGTTCTTCTCCCGTTCGGCCAGGATCGGGAAGGCCGGGTTGTCGTGGTCGGAGGAGAAGAGCTTGGCGTCGGCGAACATCTCGCGCGTCTCCTTGTGCTGGGTCACCAGCCACGCGGTCCGGCCGTCGTACAGCCGCACCTGGGAGAGCGGGCCCTCCTCGGCGAGCTCGGTGTACTCCGTCGGCGGGTGGTAGGGGCAGCCCCGCCGCATCGGGTACTCGTGCAGTTCCTCGCCGGTCGTCGCCGTCGATGTCTCGGTCATTTCGGTCCTCTTTCGTTCGGAGTTGACGGAGCGTGGGTCTCCCGGGCCGCGGTCTGTCACGGGCCGGGACGGTGGGAGGGGGCGGTGAGCCAGGCGTGCACCGACCGCGCGACCGCTTCGGCGTCGTCCTCCACGATCGTGAAGTGGTCGCCGGGTACGGGCTCGACGGCCATGGGGAACGCCAGGGCGCGCTCCGTGGGGTCGGGCGCCGCCGCCGTGTCGCCGTCGGCGGGCATCGGGTCGGTGGCCTGGATCATGACGGTGGGCGCCTGGGTGGCAGCCGGCGTGAAGTCGGCGAACATCCGCAGATACGCGCCCATCGCGGTCCAGCGGACATGGTCGATCCGGCCGAAGGTGTCCTCCCGGTCGAACATGCCCCGGGTCAGCGCCGGCTGGACCAGCGGCAGGTTGTCGTCGACGAAGTAGGTGTCCAGCAGCACCACGGCCGACGGGCCGCGGCCGCGCCGCTCCAGACATCCCGCCACGGCGTTGGCGAGCCAGCCGCCGGAGGAGTATCCGGCCAGGGCGTACGGGGCGTCGCCCGCACAGCGCAGCACCGCATCGGCCTGGGTCTCCACCATGGTGTCGAAGTCGGCGGGCAGCAGCTCGCCCGCCACGAAGCCCGGCACCGGCAGCACCGACACCTCCCGGAGCCCGTCGAGAGCCGAGGCGAAGCGCGCGTACTGCAGCGGGCTCGACGACGCCCCGACGCTGGGGAAGCAGATCAGGGCGGGCCGTTCGGGGCCCTCGGACAACCGGAGCGGTTCCGCGGCGGCGGCGCCCTCCTGGCCGGCCGTGAACGTCGGCCGCAGCCTGGAGGCGGCTGCCAGGAACTCGTTCGCCTCGCCGATCCTGTCCTCCTCGCAGGCCTGCCGGTACAGGGCGTCGATGGTGTCCTCCGGCTGGGTGCCGCCGGCCTGACCGGGCCGGGCGGCGCCGAGCAGCTCGCCCAGCCGTGCGGCGAGCGCCGCCGGCGTGCCGCTGTCGAAGACCACCGTGGCGGGCAGCCGCAGGCCGGTCGCCTCGCCGAGCGCGTTGCGCAGTTCCACCGCGGTCAGCGAGTCGAACCCCGACTCCAGGAACGGCCGGGAGTCGTCGAACTCCTCCGCCGCGGTGTGCCCCAGCACGCCGGCCGCGCGCGCCCGCACCAACTCGCGCAGCGCCGCCGCCCGTTCCTCCTCGCCGAGTTCGGTCAGCGGCCGGGCCGCCGGGGCCGGCTGTGGACGCTCGGCGGGGAGCAGTCCGCGCAGCGCGGCCGGCACGCCCGCCCGGCCCGCCGTGCCGCGCAGCACCGCGGTGTCCAGGCGCATCGGGACGAGCAGCGGGTCGTCGCCGGCCCAGGCCGCGTCGAACAGGGCCAGGGCCTCCGCGGAGGTCAGCGCGACCACGCCGGTGCGCGCGAGCCGGGCCAGGCCGTCGCGGTCCAGCGTGCCGGTCATACCGCCCCCCTGCTGCTCCCACGGTCCCCAGGCCAGCGAGACCGCGGGCAGCCCCTGGGCGGCCCGGTGCTGCGCCAGCGCGTCGAGGAAGGCGTTCGCCGCGGCGTAGTTCCCCTGGCCCGCGGCGCCCAGGACGCCGGCCGCCGAGGAGAACAGCACGAACGCCGACAGGCCGGCGTCGCGGGTCAGTTCGTGCAGGTGCGCCGCCGCGTCCATCTTGGCCCGCAGCACCGCGTCCACCCGCTCCGGCGTCAGCGAGGTGAGCACGCCGTCGTCGATCACGCCGGCGGTGTGCACCACGGCGGACAGCGGGTGCGCGGCGGGGACGCCCGCCAGCAGCCCGGCCAGCGCGTCCCGGTCGGCCACGTCGCACGCGGCGACGGTGACCTGGGCACCGAGCCCGGCCAGTTCGGCGGCCAGCTCCGCGGCGCCGTCGGCCGCCCGGCCGCGGCGGCTCGCCAGGACCAGGTGCCGCACGCCGTGCCGTTCGGCCAGCCATCGGGCGACCTGGGCACCGAGGCCTCCGGTGCCGCCGGTCACCAGGACGGTGCCGTCGGGGTCCAAGGCGAGGTCCTGCCGCCCGCCGGGCACCGCCACCCGGGCGAGCCGGGGGACGAGGAGAGCGCCGGCGCGGATCGCCAGCTGGGGTTCGCCGGTGCCGAGCGCCGCGGCCAGTGCGCGCCGCGACGCCTCCTCCCCGTCGGTGTCGATCAGCACGAACCGGTCCGGGTTCTCGGTCTGCGCGGAGCGGATCAGGCCCCACACGGGCGCCTGGGCCAGTGCCGGGCCGTCCTCGCCGGGGCCGGTGGCCACCGCGCCCCGGGTCACGAACGCCAGCCGGGTTCCGGCGAAGCGCGGGTCGGCCAGCCACGACTGGGCCGCCGCCAGCGCCTCGTGGACGGCGCCGCGGCCCGCCGCCGCGGCGTCCACGCCGTCGGCGGGCGCGCCGACGGCCAGCATGACCGCGTCCGGTACCGGCGCGCCCGCGGCGACCGCCTCGCCCAGCTCCGCCAGACCGGTGGCGCGGACGACCTGGATGCCGGCGGACGCAAGGCCCGCGGCCGGCTCGGTGCCGTCCGCGCCCACCACGGCGCACGTCCGCACCGGCGCCGCTTCGGACACCCCGGCCCGGGGCCAGTCGACGCGGAAGAGCGCATCGCGCCGGACGCCGCCCGCGGCCCGGATCTGCTCGCGGGTGACCGGCCGCAGGACCAGGGACCGCACCGAGGCCACCGGCCGGCCGTCCTCGTCCGCGGCCGCCACCGCCACGCTGTCGGGCCCGGCCGGCGCGAGCCTGACGCGCAGGGCCGAAGCCCCGGTGCGGTGCAGGGCCACGCCGTTCCAGGAGAACGGCACCCGGGCCCCGCCCCCGCCCTCGATCAGGCCGCCCAGGCCGATGCCGTGCAGCGCGGCGTCCAGCAGCGCGGGGTGCACGCCGAAGTCGCCGGCCCCGCCCGTGCCCTGTGGCGGCAGCGCCACTTCGGCGAACAGCTCCGTGCCGCGTCGCCAGGCGGCCCCAAGGCCCCGGAACACCGGGCCGTACCCCAGGCCCGCGGCGGCGAGATCGTCGTAGAGGTCCGACACCGCGACCTCGGTGGCGCCTTCGGGGGGCCACACCGCGAGCCGCTCGGGCTCCTGGCCGGCCGGGGCGGCAAGGACGCCGGTGGCGTGCCGGGTCGGCTCCTCCTGCGGTGGTGCGTCCTCGGGCCGGGAGTGGACGCTCACCGGACGGCGCCCCGAGTCGTCCGCGGCGCCGACGAGGACCTGGACGTGCACGGCGCCGTGCTCCGCCAGTACCAGCGGCGCCTCCAGGGTGAGTTCCTCGACCTCGGGCAGTCCGGTCTCCCGGCCGGCGGCCAGGGCCAGGTCCACCAGCGCGGTGCCGGGCAGCAGCGGGGTGCCGAGCACCGTGTGGTCGGCGAGCCAGGGGTGGTCCGCCGACGACAGCCGGCCGGTGAGGAGCGTGGCGTCGCCCGTCGGCAGGTCGATGGCGCCGCCGAGCACCGCATGGCCGACACCGCGCAGACCCGCCAGGTGCGCCTGCCCCGCGCCCGGTCCCTCCTGCTCCGCGTCGAGCCAGAAGCGCCGGCGCTGGAACGGATAGGTCGGCAGGTCGACCGGCCGGGCCCCGGTGCCCGAGAAGTACTTCGTCCAGTCCACCGGTGTGCCGTGGGCGTGCAGTCGGGACACCGCCGCGACCAGCGTCTCCTCCTCGGACCGGTCGGCCCGTGCGGTCGCGGCCAGTACCGCGGCGCCGTCGTCCGCGAGCGCGCTCTGGGCCATGGGCGTAAGGACGCCGTCCGGTCCCAGTTCCAGGAATCGGCCGGCGCCGCGGGCTTCGAGGGTGCGGACCGCGTCGAGGAAACGCACCGCCTCGCGTGCGTGGCGCACCCAGTAGCCGGGCGAACCCAGCTCCTGCGCCGTCGCCACGTCCCCGGTCAGGGTGGACACCAGCGGGATCCGCGGCGCCCGGAATTCCAACTCCGCGGCCACCGCGCGGAATTCGTCCAGCATCCCGTCCATGTGGGGGGAGTGGAAGGCGTGGCTCACCTGCAGCCGCCGGGTCTTGCGCCCGCGTGCGGCGAACCCGCGCGCGGTCTCCTCCACCGCGGCCTCGTCGCCGCTGAGGACGAGCGAGGACGGCCCGTTGACCGCCGCGACGGCGACCCTGCCGTGGAAGTCCTCCAGGAACGGCAGCACCTCCTCCTCGGTGGCCTGGACGGCCACCATCGCCCCGCCGGAGGGCATCCGCTGCATCAGCCGGCCCCGTTGCGCCACCAGGAGCGCGGCGTCGGGCAGGGACAGCACGCCGGCCACGTGCGCCGCGGCCAGCTCGCCGATCGAGTGGCCCGCGACGAAGTCCGGCCGCACGCCCCAGCGCTCCAGCAGCCGGAACAGCGCCACCTCGAAGGCGAACAGCGCCGGCTGGGCGTACGCGGTGTGGTCCAGCAGGCCCTCGGCGCCCGCGTCGCCGGCGACCACCTCCTTGAGCGGGCGGTCCAGATGGGCGTCCAGCTGCTCGTAGACCGTGTCCAGCGCGTCGGCGAACGCCGGGAACGCGGCGTACAGCTCCCGGCCCATCTCCCGGCGCTGGCTGCCCTGACCGGTGAACAGGAACGCGAGCGGGGACGTGCCGGACACGCCGCGTACCAGGCCGGGCGCGGCGCTGCCGTCGGCCAGGGCGCCGAGCGCCCGGCGCACCTCGTCGCGGTCCCGGGCCACCACGACCGCGCGGTGGTCGAGCGCCGGGCGCCGGCTCAGCGACCAGGCCGTGTCGACCGGCCGCTCGCCGGGCCGCTCGTCGAGGTGCGCCACCAGAGCGCGCGCCTGCGCCCGCAGCGCCTCGGCGCTCTTCGCCGACAGCAGCCAGGGCAGCACCACGCCGTCGTCGTCGAAGCCCTCCGCGGCCTCGCCGCCCGTCTCCTCCCGGGGTGCCTGCTCCAGGACGACGTGTGCGTTGGTGCCGCTGACCCCGAAGGACGACACGCCCGCCCGGCGCGGCCCGGTGCCCTCGGGCCAGGCGCGTTGCCGGGTCAGCAGCTCGACGCCGCCGGCCGACCACTCCACGTGCGGCGTCGGTTCGTCGATGTGCAGACTCGCCGGCAGCACGCCCTGCCGCATCGCCATCACGATCTTGATCACTCCGGCGACGCCGGCGGCGGCCTGGGTGTGCCCGATGTTGGACTTCACCGAACCCAGCCACAGCGGGCGGTCCGCGGGGCGGTCCTGGCCGTACGTCGCAAGCAGGGCCTGTGCCTCGATCGGGTCGCCGAGGCGGGTGCCGGTCCCGTGCGCCTCGACGGCGTCCACCTCGGACGGCGACAGCCGGGCCTGGGCCAGCGCCTGACGGATCACCCGCTGCTGCGAGGGGCCGTTCGGCGCGGTCAGCCCGCTGCTGGCACCGTCCTGGTTGACGGCGGAGCCGCGGATGACGGCCAGCACCGGGTGGCCGTTCGCCTGCGCGTCCGACAGCCGCTCCAGCACCAGGACGCCGGCGCCCTCGCCCCAGCCGGTGCCGTCGGCGGCCGCGGCGAAGGACTTGCACCGGCCGTCGGAGGCCAGCCCGCCCTGGCGGCTGAACTCCACGAACACGCCCGGGGTGGACATCACCGTCACCCCGCCCGCCAGGGCCAGGGAGCACTCCCCGGAGCGCAGCGCGCTGCTCGCCAGGTGCAGCGCCACCAGCGACGACGAGCACGCGGTGTCCACCGTCACCGCGGGCCCCTCCAGCCCGAACGTGTACGACAGGCGGCCGGAGGCGACGCTGCCGGCGCTGCCGTTGCCGAGGTAGCCCTCCAGCGCCTCCGGGGCGTGGGTGAAGCGGCCGCCGTAGTCGCTGTACATCACGCCGAGGAAGACGCCGGTCCGGCTGCCGCGCAGGGAGTCCGGGGCGATCCGCGCCCGCTCCAGGACCTCCCAGGTCAGCTCCAGCATCAGGCGCTGCTGCGGGTCCATCGCCAGCGCCTCGCGCGGACTGATCCCGAAGAACTCCGGGTCGAACTCCGCGGAGTCGTACAGGAACCCGCCCACCCCGGCGTGCGACCTGCCCGGCCCGTCGGCGTCGGGGTCCAGCAGCCGGTCGAGGTCCCAGCCCCGGTCGGTCGGCAGCCCGGAGAGGGTGTCGCGGCCGTCGGCGACCAGCCGCCACAGGTCCTCGGGGCTGGTGGCGCCGCCGGGGAACCGGCAGGCCATGGAGACCACGGCGATCGGCTCCCGGGCCCGGGCCTCCACCTCGTCCAGGCGCTGCCGCGTCTGCTGCCCCTCCGCGATCGCCCGCTTGAGGTATGCGCGGAGCTTGTTCTCATCCGCCATGCGTTCCCCACCTTCCCGACAGCCGGCACGACGGCTGGTCAATTGGCATTGCTGAACCGGTTGTCCACCAGGTCGAACAGTTCCTCGTCACTCGCCGCGTCGAGTCCCAGGTCCGTGTCGTCGTCGCGCCCGGTCAGCTCGGTCAGCAGCTCCGACAGCAGCTCCAGGGCCCGCTCGCGCACCTCGTCCCCCTGCCGCGTGGCGCGCAGCCCGGCCGCCAGCCGGTCGACGCCGGCGAGGACGTCGGCGGCGGACCGGTCCCCGTCCGGGGCCAGCAGCGTGCCGAGGTGCCGGGCGACGGCCTGTGGCGTGGGGTGGTCGAAGACCAGGGTGGTCGGCAGGCGGCGTCCGGTCGCGGCGGCGAGCCGGTTGCGCAGCTCGACGGCGGTCAGCGAGTCGAAGCCCAGCTCCAAGAAGCCCCGGGTGTCCGCGATCTCGTCCGGGGAGCGGTGCCCCAGCACCGTCGCCACCGTGGTGCGGACGAGTTCCAGCAGCACCCGCTCCCGCTCGTCCTCGGGCAGCGCGTCCAGGCCCTCGACCGCCGTCGGCTCCGACGGGCCCACGGTGCCGCGGCCGGGGGCCGCCGCCCTGCGCACGGCGGGGCCCGCCAGGGTGCGCAGCACCGGCGGGACCGCACCGGAGGCGGCCCGCGCCCGCAGGGCGGCCGCGTCGATCCGCAGGGCCGCCAGCACCGCGTCCCCGTCCGCCAGCGCCCGGTCGAAGAGCTCCAGGCCCTCCTGCGAGGCCAGCGGCCGCATTCCCGAGCGCGCGATCCGGGCCAGGTCCACCTCGCCGAGGTGGCCGGTCATTCCGCTCTGCTGCTCCCAGAAGCCCCAGACCAGCGACGTGGCGGGCAGGCCGGCGGCCCGGCGGCGCTGCGCCAGCGCGTCCAGGGCGGCGTTCGCCGAGGCGTACGCCGCCTGCGCGGCCGTCCCGAAGACGCCCGAGGCCGACGAGAACAGCACGAAGGCCGACAGGTCCGTCCCGCGGGTCAGTTCGTCGAGGTGCGCCGCCGCGTCGGTCTTCGGGCGGCCGACGTGGCCGAGCCGCTCCGGTGTCACATCGGTCACCATCGCGTCGTCCAGCACACCGGCCGCGTGGATCACGGCGGTCAGCGGGGCACTGCCGGGTATCCGCGCCAGCAGCGCGGCCAGGGCGCCGCGGTCGGCCGCGTCGCACGCGGCCACCTCCGCCGTGGCGCCCAGCTCGGCCAGCTCCGCCACCAGCTCGTCGGCTCCCGGCGCCGTCGGGCCCTGACGGCTCACCAGCAGCAGGCGGGTGGCGCCGTGCCCGGTCACCAGATGACGGGCCAGCAGCCTGCCGAGCAGGCCGGTGCCACCGGTGATCAGGACGGTCCCCTCGGCGAACGGCCGCTGCCGCTCGGGCGGTCGCGTCGGTTCGCCGGCTTTGGCCAGCCGCGGTACCAGGGCCTCGCCGGCGCGCACGGCGACCTGGGGTTCGCCGGTGGCCAGCGCCGTGGCCAGCTGCTCGGCGGGCGGCGTGGCGCCGTCGAGGTCGACCAGGACGAAACGGCCGGGATGCTCGGTCTGCGCGGACCGCACCAGCCCCCAGACCGCCGCCTGCGCGGAGTCCGGGACGTCGTCGGTGTGCGCCGCCACCGCGCCCCGGGTCAGGAACACCAGCGGCGAGGCCGCGAGGTGGTCGTCGGCGAGGTGGGCCTGCAGCAGCTCCAGTGCCCGCACCGTCGTCGGCCGCACGGCGTCCATGCCGTCGCCGTCGGACGCCTCCGCGGCGCAGGACACCACCACGACGCCGGGCACCGGCCCGCCCGAGCCGACGCTCTCGCCCAGCGCGGCCAGATCGGGGTGGCGCACCGCGGCCGGTGCGTGCGCGCCCTCCTCGAAGCCGGGAGCGGAGCCCACCAGCGCCCAACCGCCCGGCGGTGCCTGCCCCGTTGCCGGGGCGGCCGGCCAGGTGAGCCGGTACAGCCCGTCGTGCCGGGGCCGGTGCGCGGCAGCCAGCCGGGCGGGGTCGACCGGCCGCAGGGCCAGCGAGTCCACCGAGGCCACCGGATTCCCGGACGGGTCGGTGAGGGTGACCGTCACGGCGTCGGTGCCCGCCGGAGCGAGCGCCACCCGCAGCGCGGACGCCCCGACGGCGTGCAGCGAGACATTGCTCCACGAGAACGGCAGCAGCAGGGGCCGCCCCCCTGCCGGCCCCGCGCCGTCCTCGCCGGCGGCCAGCCCCACGGCGTGCAGCGCCGCGTCCAGCAGCGCCGGATGCAGGCCGAAGGCCTCGGCGTCGGCGAGGTGTTCCTCGTCCAGCCGTACCTCGGCGAAGACCGATGCGCCCTGCCGCCAGGCGGAGCGCAGTCCCTGGAAGGCCGGCCCGTAGGCGTAGCCCCGGTCGGCCAGCGCGGTGTAGTGGTCGCCGACGTCGAGTGCGACCGCGTCCGCCGGGGGCCAGGCCGCGGCCTCGGGCGCGGGTGCCGGTGCGTCCTCGACCAGGACACCGGCCGCGTGCTGCGTCCAGGGCTCCTCGTCCCCGGTCCTGGAGTGCACGCTGACGCTCCACCCCTCGGCGTCGGCCCGGTCGGCGGCGACCACCTGCAGCGTCACCTCGCCGTCCTCGGGCAGCGCCAGCGGGGCCTGGATCGTCAGCTCCCGCACCCGGCCGGCACCCAGCAACTGGCCGGCGTGCAGGGCCAGTTCGAGGAAGGCCGTGCCGGGCAGCAGCACCGTGTCGTGCACCGCGTGGTCGGCGAGCCACGGATGGGAGCGGGCCGAGACCCGCCCGCTGAGCACCAGCCCGTCCCCGGTCGCGGTGGCCACGACCGCCCCGACCAGCGGGTGGTCGCCCGCCGCGAGGCCCGTCGCCGCGACGTCCGCGCCGGAGTCCCGGTCGTCCAGCCAGTAGCTCTGCCGCTGGAAGGCGTACGTCGGCAGGTCCACCCGCGCGGCCTCGCGGCCCGCGAACACCGGTGCCCAGTCGACGTCGACGCCGTGCGCGAACAGCCCGCCGGCCGCGCGCAGGAAGCCGTCCAGCCCCCCGTCGTCCCGGCGCAGCGACCCCGTCACCAGCGCGCCGGTCACCTCGGCGTGCTCCATCGTCTCCTGCATCGGCACGGTCAGCACCGGATGCGGGCTGATCTCCAGGAAGGTGTCGTATCCGCTCGTCGCCAGCTCCCGGGTGACCTCCGCCAGCCGCACCGGCTGCCGCAGATTGCGGTACCAGTACTCGGCCCGCAGGTCGTCCGCCTGAAGGAAGGTGCCGGTGACCGTCGAACAGAACGCCACCCGCGGCGCGTTCGGGGTGATCCCGGCCAGCGCCCGGTGCAGATCGTCGCGGACCGCCTCGACCTGCGGGGAGTGCGAGGCGTAGTCCACCGGGATGCGGCGCGCCCGCACGCCGTCCTCGTCGCACCGGGCCATCAGCTCCTCCAGCGCCGCGCCGTCGCCGGACACCACGACCGAGGAGGGGCTGTTGACCGCCGCCACCGACAGCCGCTCGCCCCAGGGCGCGAGCAGCGCCGCGGCCGCGGTCTCGCCCAGCGCGACGCTGACCATGCCGCCGCGGCCGGCCAGTGCCCGCAGCGCCTTGCTGCGGACGGCCACCACCCGGGCCGCGTCCGCCAGCGACAGCGCGCCCGCCACGCACGCGGCGGCGATCTCGCCCTGTGAGTGGCCCACCACCGCGTCCGGCTCCACGCCCACCGAGCGCCACAGCGCGGCCAGCGACACCATCACCGCGAACAGCGCGGGCTGCACGATGTCGACCCGCTCCAGCCAGTCGTCGTCCGCCTCGCCGCGCAGCACTTGAAGCAGCGACCAGTCCACATGCGGAGCCAGCGCCGCGGCGCACTCCTCGACGGCCTCCCGGAAGACCGGTGAGGTCCGAAGCAGTCCGGCGGCCATGCCGGCGAACTGCGAACCCTGGCCGGGGAAGACGAACACGGTCTTCGCCCGCTCCGCGGCCCCGGCACCCTGGTCGTCGCCGGCGACGACCGCCGGCGACTCCTCGCCGCGGGACAGCGCCACCAGGCCCTTGACCAGGTCGCTCCGGTCGGCGGCGACCACGACCGCGCGGTGCGCGAAGACCGACCGGGTCGTCGCCAGGGCGTGGCCGATGTCCGCCGCGGCTACCTCCGGCCGGCCCTCGGCGTACGCGCCCAGCCGCGCCGCCTGCGCCCGCAGCGCCTGGCGGCTCACCCCGGACACCACCCACGGGAGCGCCGAGGGCCCGGCCGCCGCGGGGGCGGTGTCCGGCGCGGCGGCCTCGGCGGTGAGGTCGTCGGGCAAGGCCTGCTCCAGGACGACATGGGCGTTGGTGCCGCTGACCCCGAAGGACGAGACGGCCGCCCGGCGCGGCCGGTCGTCCGCCGGCCACTGCCGCTCCTCGGTCAGCAGCCGCACCGCGCCCGCCGACCAGTCCACATGCGTCGTGGGCGCGTCGACATGCAGCGTCCGCGGCAGGACGCCGTGCCGCATCGCCATCACCATCTTGATCACTCCGGCCACACCGGAGGCCGCCTGCGTGTGCGCGATGTTGGACTTCACCGACCCCAGCCACAGCGGACGGTCCGCCGCCCGGCCCTGGCCGTAGGTCGCCAGCAGCGCCCGGGCCTCGATCGGGTCGCCCAGGGTGGTGCCCGTGCCGTGTGCCTCGACCGCGTCGACCTCGGCGGGCGAGAGCCGGGCGTCGGCCAGCGCCTCCTCGATCAGCCTCTGCTGGGAGGGGCCGTTGGGGGCGGTCAGACCGTTGCCGGCGCCACCGTGGTTGACGGCGGAGCCGCGGATGACGGCCAGCACCGGGTGGCCGTTGCGCCGCGCGTCGGAGAGCCGCTCCAGCACCAGCGCGCCGGCGCCCTCGCCCCAGCCGGTGCCGTCGGCGGCCTCGGCGAAGGACTTGCACCGGCCGTCGGAGGCCAGCCCGCGCTGCCGGCTGAACTCCACGAAGGCGTTCGGGGTGGCCATCACGGTCACCCCGCCGGCCAGGGCCAGGGAGCACTCCCCGGAGCGCAGCGCGTGGCACGCCTGGTGCAGCGCCACCAGCGAGGACGAGCACGCGGTGTCGATGGTCACCGCGGGACCGGTCAGTCCGAGGACGTAGGACGTCCGCCCGGCCGCCACGGCCGCGGTGGAGCCGGTCAGCCGGTAGCCGGCCGCCTCGTCGCTCGTGCTGACCCGCGACGGGAAGGCGTACCCCTGGTGCGTCAGCCCGACGAAGACCCCCGAGCGGCTGCCCCGCAGGGAAACCGGGTCGATGCCGGCGCGCTCCAGCGCCTCCCAGACGACCTCCAGCCACAGCCGCTGCTGGGGGTCCATCGCCAGCGCCTCGCGCGGGTTGATCCCGAAGAACTCGGCGTCGAATCCCGCCGCGTCGCCGAGGAAGGCGCCGGTACGGACGTAGCTCTTGCCCGGCCGGCCCGGCTCCGGGTCGTAGAGCGCCTCCAGGTCCCAGTTCCGGTCCTCCGGGAGCCCCGAGACGGTGTCGGTGCCGTCGGCGACCAGGCGCCACAGCTCTTCCGGGGACGCCACGTCCCCGGGGAAGCGGCACCCCATGGCGACGATCGCGACGGGCTCGTGCTCCCGCTGCTCGGCGTGGTCGAGACGGGCGCGGGTCTGCCGGAGCTCGGTGGTGACCAGCTTCAGATACTGGCGAAGTTTGTCCTCTGAGGTCGTCACGAGATTCCAAGCTCCTTGTTGACGATGTCGAATATCTCCTCGTCGGTGGCGAGCGTCAGCGCGTCGTCCCCGGCCGCCTCGGTGGTGCCGTCCTCGCGCCGGTCCCACTTCCACAGCAGCGACCGCAGCCGGGCGACGACCCGGCCGCGCGCGTCGTCGTCGGGCGCCATCGCCTCGACGGCCGCCTCCCACCGGTCCACTTCGGCGAGCACCGCGGTGATCTGCCCGCCGTCGGGCCGCAGTTGCTCGCGCAGGTGCCCGGCCAGCGCGGCCGGAGTGGCGTGGTCGAAGACCACCGTGGTCGGCAGGGCGAGACCGGTGGCCTCGTTGAGCCGGTTGCGCAGCGTCAGCGACGCCATCGAGTCGAACCCGAGGTCCCGGAACGCCAGCGTGGCCCGGACGTGATCGGGCGTGCGGTGCCCCAGGGCGTCGGCCGCGTGCGTGCGCACCAGGTCCAGCAGCAGCCGGTCCTGGTCGTCCTCGCCCAGCGCCGCGAGCCGCTCTTGCAGGGCGTCGGCCCGGCCGGGCCCCGCGGCGCCCTGGACGGCGCGCCGCGCCTCGGGCAGGTCGTTCAGCAACGTGCGGGAGCGGGACATGCTGTACGCGGGGGCGAACCGGTCCCAGTCGATGTCGGCGAAGGCCGTGAGGGTCTCGTCGCGGTCGAGTGCCGCGCGCAGACCCGCCAGGGCCGTCTCCGGGGCCATCAGCGGTACGCCGCGCTCGCGCAGGCGCTCGCCCGCGCCGTCGGCGGCGGCCATCCCCCCGCCGTCCCACGCGCCCCACGCCACCGAGGTCGCGGCCCGGCCCCTGGCCCGGCGCGCGCCGGCCAGCCCGTCCAGGAACGCGTTGCCCGCCGCGTACGCCGCCTGCCCGACGTTGCCCCACAGCCCGGCGCCGGAGGAGAAGAGCACGAACGTGTCGGGGGACCGGCCGGGGGACCCGTCGAAGACGGCGTCCAGGTTCCTGGCGCCCTCGACCTTGCCGGACAGCACCTCGGCGATCTCCGCCAGGCCGCACTCGGCCAGCGGCTTCTCGGCCTGGACCGCGCCGGCCGTGTGCACGACGGTGCCGACCGGATGCTGCCGGGGCAACGACTCGACCACCCGCCGCAGTTCGTCCCGGTCGCCGAGGTCGCAGGCGGCGATCGTCACCTCGCTGCCGAGCTCCTTCAGCTCGGCGGTCAGCTCGGCCGCACCGGGGGCGTCGGGGCCGCGGCGGCTGAGCAGCACCAGGTGCTCCGCACCCTGGGCGGCCAGCCAGCGGGCCACCTGCGCGCCGAGCGCGCCCGTTCCGCCGGTCACCAGCGCACTGCCCGTGGGCTGCCAGGCGCGCCGCACCGGCGCCTGCGCCAGCGGCGAGCGCACCAGCCGGCACCCGTGCACCCCGTCGGCCCGGACGGCCAGTTGGCTCTCGTCGCCCGGGTCGGCGAGGACGCCGACGAGGCGGGACAGGGCGGACGCGTCCAGCGGCTCGGGCAGATCGATCAGGCCGCCGCGGCGCTGTGGCCATTCGAGTGCCGCCACCCTGCCCAGCCCCCACACGGCCGCCTGCGCCGGATGCCGCACCGGGGCGTCGCCGGTGGCCACCGCGCCCTGGGTGAGGTACCACAGCGGGGCCTCGACACCGGCGTCGCCGAGCGCCTGCGTCAGCACCGCCGTCGCCGCCAGACCCCGGGTCAGCGCGGGCAGTTCCGGCATCGGCCGGTCGTCCGCGGCCAGTACGGACAGCACACCCGCCAACGGCTCGGCACCGGCGGCCTCCCGCAGCCGGCGGGTGAGCGCCGCCCGGTCGATGCCGGCCGCGTCGACGCCGAGGCGGAGCACCTCGCCCGCCCCGGCGCGCTCGCACGCCGCCACAACCTCGGCCGCCGGGCCGTCGCCGCCGTCGGAGGAGAGAAGCAGCCACCGGCCGGTCAGCCGGTCCGGGCCGGCGTCGGGCAGCGCCGCCCAGTCGACGCGGTAGCGGTGGTCGTCCACCTGGGCCGGGCCGGCGTCGGCCGCGGCCGACGCCAGCCAGAACCGCTCACGCTGGAAGGCGTACGTCGGCAGTGCCACCGGGCGGGCGCCGGTACCGGCGAACACCTGGGGCCAGTCCACCGCGACGCCGCGCACATACAGCTGGCCCAGCGCCGCCAGCAGCGTGCGCTGTTCGGGCTCGTCGCGGTGTGCCGCCGCGGCGAAGACCACGTCGCCGGTGGCGGCGGACTCCTGGCCCATCGCCGCGAGCACCGCGTCGGGGCCGAGTTCCAGGAACGTGGTGGCGCCCTCGGCCTGAAGCGTCCGCACCGCGTCGAGGAACCTGACCGTCTCGCGCGCGTGGCGCGCCCAGTACTCCGGCGCGCACACCTCGTCGGCGCTCACGACGGTGCCGGTCAGCGCGGAGACGACCGGAATCCGCGGGGCGTTGAGACGGACGCCCCGCACCACGGCGGTGAACTCCGCCACCATGGCGTCCATGCGGTGCGAGTGGAACGCATGGCTGACCCGCAGCCGCTTGGTGTTGCGGCCCCGGTCGGCGAAGTGCGCGGCCACCTCGGCGACGGCGTCCTCGTCACCGGCGACCACCACGGAGGAGGGGCCGTTGACCGCCGCGAGCGAGACGCGGCCGGGCCGCTCGGCCAGCAGCGGCGCGACCTCGTCCTCGGTCGCCTGCACCGCGGTCATCGCCCCGCCCGGCGCGAGCGCCTGCATCAGCCGGCCCCGGGCGGCGGCCAGGGTCGCCGCGTCCGCGAGCGAGAGCACCCCGGCGACATGCGCCGCGGCCAGTTCGCCGATGGAGTGGCCGGAGACGAAGTCCGCCCGCACCCCCCACGACTCCACCAGCCGGTGCAGCGCGACCTCGACCGCGAACAGCGCGGGCTGGGTCCAGCCGGTCTCGTCGAGCAGCCCCTCGGTTCCCGGCCGGCCGAAGACCACGTCGCGCAGCGGCCGGTCGAGATGCCGGTCCAGCTCGGCGCACACCGCGTCGAAGGCCTCCGCGAACACCGGGTAGCGGTCGTACCATTCACGCCCCATGCCCACCCGCTGCGCGCCCTGGCCGGTGAACAGGACCGCCAGCTTGCCGTCGGACACCTCACCGCGCGCACCGGCGCCGGGCCGCTCGCCGCCGGCGAGCCGGCGCAGGCCGTCCGCCAGCTCGGCGCGGTCCGCCGCCACGACGACCGCGCGGTGGTCGAACGCCGAACGCGTCGTGGCCAGGGAGTACGCCACGTCGGCGAGGTGCGCGGACCGGTCGCCTTCGAGATGCCGGCGCAGCCGCTCGGCCTGGGCCCGCAGCGCGTCCTCGTCCCGGCCCGACACCGGCCACGGCAGCGCGAGGTCCGCCGCCCGGGGCGGGCGCGCGGCGGCGTCGTCCCGGTCGGCCGCGGGGGCCGCCTCGACGATCACATGGGCGTTGGTGCCGCTGATGCCGAAGGACGACACCCCGGCGCGTCGCGGCCGCCCCGGGTCCGGCCACTGCCGGGTGTCCGTCAGCAGCTCGACCGCGCCGGCCGACCAGTCCACATGGGTCGAGGGCCGGTCGACGTGCAGGGTCTTGGGGAGCACGCCGTGCCGCAGCGCCATCACCATCTTGATGACGCCGGCGACGCCCGCGGCCGCCTGGGCGTGCCCGATGTTCGACTTCACCGAGCCGAGCCACAGCGGGCGTTCGCGCTCGCCGCCGAACGTCGTCAGGATCGCCTGGGCCTCCATCGGGTCGCCGAGCGGTGTGCCGGTGCCGTGCCCCTCGATCGCGTCGACGTCCGCGGCCGACAGGCCCGCGTCGTCCAGTGCCTGCCGGATCACCCGCTCCTGCGACGGCCCGTTCGGCGCCGTCAGCCCGCTGCTCGCGCCGTCCTGGTTCACCGCGGTGCCGCGCACCACGGCCAGGATGCGGCGGCCGTTGCGGCGGGCGTCCGACAGCCGCTCCAGCAGCAGCACCCCGGCGCCCTCGCTCCAGCCGGCCCCGTCCGCGGCGTCGGCGAACGACTTGCACCGGCCGTCGGGGGCCAGCCCCCGCTGCCGGCTGAACTCCACGAACGTCGACGGTGTCGACATCACCGTCACCCCGCCGGCCAGGGCCAGCGAGCACTCGCCCCGGCGCAGTGCCGAGGCCGCCAGGTGCAGTGCCACCAGCGACGACGAGCACGCCGTGTCCACCGTCACCGCCGGGCCCTCCAGGCCCAGGGTGTAGGAGATCCTGCCGGAGGCGACGCTGCCGGCGCTCCCCGTGCCGAGGTACCCCTCCACCTCCTTGGTCGCCACGCCGGGCCGGGCGCCGTAGTCGTGGTACATCACCCCGGCGAAGACACCGGTCCGGCTGCCCCGCAGCGACAGCGGATCGATGGCGGCCCGCTCGACCGCCTCCCAGGAGGTCTCCAGCAGCAGCCGCTGCTGCGGGTCCATGGCGAGCGCCTCGCGCGGCGAGACGCCGAAGAACCCGGCGTCGAACTCCGCCGCGTCGTAGAGGAATCCGCCCTCCCGCGTGTACGAGGTACCGGGCCGGTCGGGGTCGGCGGAGAACAGCGACGTCAGATCCCAGCCCCGGTCGGTGGGGAACCCCGAGACGGCGTCCTTGCCGTCCAGGACCAGCTCCCACAGGTCCTCGGGGGAGCGCACGCCGGCCGGGTACCGACAGCCCATCCCGACGATCGCGATCGGCTCGACCGCGGCCTGGGCCGCGTTCCTGAGCCGCTCGTTCTCCTTCAGCGAAGCCCGTAGTGCTTCGACCACCGCTTCAGACGATGTGGCCATGACCCCTCCCGCAATTGGCATCCAAGATCAGGACTTGTCCCCGCCGAAGGCCGTGCGCACGAGATCCTCGACGTCCATGTCGTCGATCCCGGCCGCCTCGCCCGCCTGTGACGGTTCCGCGGCCGCCTCGCCGCCGGCGAGCCGGAGCACGTCCGCCAGCAGGCCGGCCTGCCGGAAGCGGGCCAGTGGAATCGAGGCCAGCGCCTCGCGGAACCTCTTCTCCTCCGCCTCGGACTCGGTCAGCTCCCGGCTCTCGGGGAAGAGCCGGTCCCGCAGATAGCGGGCCGCGGCGGCCGGTGTGGCCTGGTCGAAGACGAGCGTCGCCGGCAGCCGCAGGCCGGTGGCCGCGCCCAGCCGGCTGCGCAGCTCGACCGCGGTCAGCGAGTCGAAGCCCATCTGCAAGAAGCCCCGGGTGTCCTGGACGGCATCGGGCGAGGCGAGCCCCAGCACCGTCGCCGCCTGCTCCCGTACCAGGCGCAGGAGCGCCGGCTCCCGTTCCTCGGCGGGGAGTTCGGCCACCCGGGCCGCGAACGACCCGCCCGCTCCGCCCGGCGTCTCGGCGCCGCCGCGGCGCCGCCCGGCCCTCACCACCGTGCGCAGCACCGACGGCACCAGCCCGGGCTCGCCCGCGGCCAGCATCGCCGCGGGGTCCAGCTTCATCGGCACCAGCACGGCGTGCGGCGCCTCCAGCGCCGCGTCGAACAGCGCCAGGCCCTCCTCGGTGGGCAGTTGCCCGACCCCGGACCTCGCCATGCGCCGCAGATCCGCCTCGGACAACTCGCCGGTCAGACCGCTGCGCTGCTCCCACATGCCCCACGCCAGCGAGCTGCCCGGCAGACCGGCGGCCCGCCGGCTGCGCGCGAGCGCGTCCAGGAAGGCGTTCGCCGCCGCGTAACCGCTCTGCCCCGCGGTGCCCAGCACCCCGGCGGCCGAGGAGAACAGCACGAAGGCCGACAGCTTCGCGTCCCGGGTGAGGTCGTGCAGGTTCAGCGCGCCGTCCACCTTGGGCCGCAGCACCCGGTCGATCCGCTCCGGCGTCTGCGCGGTGAGCACCCCGTCGTCCAGCACACCGGCGGCGTGCACCACCGCGGTCAGCGGATGCGCCGCCGGGATCCGGCCGAGCACCGCCGCCAGGGCGTCCCGGTCGGCCACGTCGCAGGCCGCCACCGTGACATGGGCTCCCTGCCGGGCCAGGTCCGCCTCCAGCTCGGCCGCGCCCGCCGCGGCCGGGCCGCTTCGGCTGGTGAGCAGCAGCCTGGTGACGCCGTGCCGCGCCACCAGGTGACGGGCGATCAACTCGCCCAGACCGCTGGTGCCGCCGGTGATCAGCACCGTGCCGTCCGGCGCGAGCGCCGGCTGCCCGGCCGGCTCCTCGGCGGCCGCCGGGACCCGGGCGAGCCGCACCGCGCGCACCACGCCGCCACGAAGGACGAGTTGGGGCTCCTCGGACGCCAGGGCCGCCGGCAGGGCGCGGCGGGAGGCGGCGTCCTCGTCGGTGTCCAGCAGGCCGAACCGGCCGGGGTGCTCCGACTGCGCCGAGCGCACCAGACCCCACAGCGGCACCTGCCGCAGGTCGTGCCCGGTGCCCTCGTCGTCGACGTCCATCGCGTGACGGGTGACGAAGACCAGCCGCGAGCCGGCGAACCGCTCGTCGGCGACCCAGGCCTGCGCCTGCGCCAGCGCCCGGTGGGTCGCCTCGCGGGCGGCCCGGGCCGGGTCTGCCTCCTCCTGCGGGTCGCACAGGCAGGGCACCAGGACCACGTCGGGCAGGGGCGCTCCGGAGCCGACCGCCGTACCCAGCGCGTCCAGGCTCTCGTACCCGTCGAGCCGCGCCCCGGCAGCCTCCATGACGGCCCCCAGCTGGAGGTCGTCCGGCCCCAGCACCGCCCAGGTGCCGGTGACCGGGGCGGGTGTCGCCGGCGGCGCGAGCCGCTCACCGGTGATCCGGAAGAGCGAACGGTGCGACACCTGGCGGGCGTTGCCGAGGGATCCCGGCGGTACCGGCCGCACCATCAGCGACCCGACCGAGAGCACCGGTTCGCCGGACGCGTCGACCGCCGTCAGCGACACCGCGTCCGCGCCCGCCGGGGACAGCCGTACGCGCAGCGTCGACGCCCCCGTGGTGTGCAGGTACACGTCGTTCCAGGCGTACGGCAGCCGCGGCTCGCCGCCGTCGGCCACCAGCCCGCCCAGCACCATCGCGTGGAGGGCCGCGTCGAAGAGCGCCGGATGCACGCCGTACTGCCGGGCCTGCGCCTCGTCGGGGAGGTGGACCTCGGCGAAGACGTCCGGGCCCTGCCGCCAGACCGCGCGCAGCCCCTGGAAGGCCGGGCCGTAGTCGAGTCCGGCCGCCGCCAGCACCGCGTACCCGTCGTCCAGCGCCACCGGCTCCGCGTCCGACGGCGGCCACTGGGGCAACCGGGCCGGGGGCGCGGGGCTGCGGGTGGCGAGCACCCCGACGGCGTGCTGGAGCCACGGCGTGTCCGCGGGCGCGTCCTCCGGCCGGGAGTGCACCTCCACCGGGCACCGCCCGGTGTCGTCCACTTCGCCGGCCATCACCCGCAGCTGGACCGCGCCGTCCGCGTCGACGACCAGTGGGGCGAGGAGGGTGAGCTCCTCGATCGTGTCGCAGCCGCTCTCCTCGCAGGCGCGCAGCACCAGTTCGACCAGTCCCGTGCCGGGGAAGAGCACCGTGTCCAGCACCGCGTGGTCGGCGAGCCAGGGCTGGGACCTGACCGACAGCCGTCCGGTCAGCACCGTGCCGGCCGAGCCGGGCAGGGCGACCAGGGCGCCGAGCAGCGGATGGCGGGTCGTGCCCAGGCCGGCGGAGGTCACCTCGCCCGAGCCGCCGACCCGCTCCAGCCAGTACCGCTCACCCCCGAAGGGGTAGGTCGGCAGCTCGGCCCGGCCGACGCGGCGGCCGGCGAAGGCGGCGGCCCAGTCCAGCGTCACGCCGCTGGTGTGCAGCTGCGCGGCCGAGGCCAAGAAGCGCGCCGGGCCGCCGTCGTCGCGGCGCAGCGAGCCCACCGTGATGCCGTGGGCGACGTTCGCGGCGTCCATCGTCTCCTGGATCGCCATGGTCAGTACGGGGTGCGGACTGGCCTCGACGAAGACGTCGTAGCCCTGCTCCAGCAGCAGGCGGGTCACCCGCTCCAGGTGGACGGTCTGCCGCAGGTTGCGGAACCAGTACTCGGCGTCCAGCTCCGTGGTGTCCAGCTCCGTGCCGGTGACCGTCGAGTAGAAGGGGATCTCCGAGCGCCGGGGCGTCAGGGGGGCCAGCTCCTCCAGCAGCCGCTCGCGGACCTGCTCGACCTGCGGGGAGTGCGAGGCGTAGTCCACCGGGAGGGTTCGGGTCCGTACCCCGTCCTCCTTGCAGCGCGCCAGCAACTCCTCCAGCGCGTCCAGGTCCCCGGAGACGACCGTGGACGACGCGCCGTTCACCGAGGCGACGGAGAGCTGACCGTCCCACCGCGCCACCAGGCGGGACACCGCCTCCTCGCCCAGCGCGACCGACACCATGCCGCCCTGGCCCGACATCGCGGCCAGCGCCTTGCTGCGCAGGGCCACCGCCCGGGCCGCGTCGTCCAGCGACAGCGCGCCGGCCACGCAGGCGGCGGCGATCTCGCCCTGGCTGTGGCCCATCACCGCGTGCGGCCGCACCCCGTAGGACTGCCACAGCCGGGCCAGCGACACCATCACCGAGAACAGCGCGGGCTGGACGACGTCGACCCGGTCCAGCGACGGCGCGCCGTCGGCGCCGCGCAGCAGGTCCGTCAGGGACCAGTCCACGAAGGGGGCCAGGGCGGCCTCGCACTCCCGGATCCGCTCGGCGAACACCGCATCGGAGTCGAGCAGTTCGGCGGCCATCCGCGGCCACTGCGATCCCTGGCCGGAGAAGACGAACACCGTCCGGCCCCGGTTGCGGGCCGCGCCCTGGACGACGGAGTCCGCCTCGCGGCCCTCGGCCAGCGCGGTGAGCCCCTCCAGCAGGGCCTGCTGCCCGTCCGCGACCACCACGGCGCGGTGGTCGAGGGTGGCGCGGGTGGTGGCCAGGGAGTGGCCGACGGCCGCCAGGTCGGGGTCGGCGGCGTTGGCGAGGTGGGTCAGCAGCCGGCGCGCCTGGGCGCGCAGCGCCTCCTCGGTCTTGCCGGACAGCGCCCACGGCAGGGCCGTGAGCGGGGCGGCGGCGTCCGGCTCCGGGGTGCTCGCCGCCGGCTCGCCGGTCGCGGCCGGGGACTGCTCGATGATCACATGGGCGTTGGTGCCGCTGATGCCGAAGGAGGAGACCGCGGCCCGGCGCGGCCGCCCGGTCTCGGGCCACGGCGTGGACTCGGTCAGCAGCGCCAGCCCGCTCCCGGACCAGTCGATCTCCGGCGTGGGCCGGTCGACGTGCAGGGTCCGGGGCAGCACCCCGTGCCGCATCGCCGCGACCATTTTGATCACGCCGGCCAGTCCCGCGGCGGCCTGGGTGTGCCCGATGTTGGACTTCACCGAGCCCAGCCACAGCGGACGGTCCTCGGCGCGCTCGCGCCCGTACGTCGCCGACAGGGCCTGGGCCTCGATCGGGTCGCCGAGCCGGGTGCCCGTGCCGTGCGCCTCCACCGCGTCGACGTCGTCGGCCGACAGGCGGGCGTTGGCCAGCGCCTGCCGGATCACCCGCTGCTGGGAGGGGCCGTTCGGTGCGGTCAGGCCGTTGCTCGCGCCGTCGGAGTTGATCGCCGAGCCGCGCACCAGCGCCAGCACCGGGTGGCCGTTGCGGCGCGCGTCCGACAGCCGTTCCAGCAGCAGCGTGCCGACGCCCTCGCCCCAGCCGGTGCCGTCCGCGGCCGCCGCGAAGGCCTTGCAGCGGCCGTCCGGGGACAGCCCGCGCTGGCGGCTGAACTCCAGGAAGATGTCGGGCGAGGCCATGACGGCGGCCGCACCGGCCACGGCCAGCGAGCACTCGTTGCGCTGCAGGGCCTGTACGGCCATGTGCAGCGCCACCAGGGACGAGGAGCAGGCGGTGTCGATGGTCACCGCCGGCCCCTCCACGCCGAAGGCGTAGGCGATCCGGCCGGACATGACGCTGGAGGTGCTGCCGGTCAGCAGATAGCCGCCCAGGTCCTCGGGGGCCTGACGCGGGTCCGAGGGGTAGCCCTGGGCCGCGGCCCCGACGAACACCCCGACCTGATCGCCCTTCAGCG
Source organism: Streptomyces sp. NPDC043738 (assembly GCF_056436545.1). Lineage (NCBI taxonomy): Bacteria > Bacillati > Actinomycetota > Actinomycetes > Kitasatosporales > Streptomycetaceae > Streptomyces > Streptomyces sp. NPDC043738. The sequence continues at coordinate 33,082 of NZ_JBWKCJ010000006.1, forward strand.
ACAGCGGGTCGATCCCGGCCCGCTCCAGCGCCTCCCAGGAGGTCTCGAGCAGCAGCCGCTGCTGCGGGTCCATCGCCAGCGCCTCGCGCGGGCTGATCCCGAACAGCCCCGCGTCGAACCGCGCGGCGTCGTCGAGGAATCCGCCCACCCGCACATACGTCGTGCCCGGCCGGCTCCCGTCCGGGTCGTAGAGGGCCGCCACGTCCCAGCCGCGGTCGGAGGGGAACGGCGAGACCGTGTCCGACTCGTCGGTGACCAGCTGCCACAGGTCCTCGGGCGTCGCGATGCCGCCGGGGTAGCGGCAGCTCATCGAGACGATCGCGATCGGGTCGTCGTCGACGGCCACGGCCTGCGCGGCGGCGGTCGACCGGTCGGCCTCGGCGCCCAGCAGCTCGGTCCGCAGATGGCGCGCCAGCAGGGCCGGCGTCGGGTGATCGAAGATCAGGGTGGAGGACAGCTGTGTGCCGACCGCGCCGCCCAGGCGGTTGCGCAGTTCCACCGCGGTCAGCGAGTCGAAGCCCAGTTCCTTGAACGCGAGGTCGGCCGCGACCGTCGCGCCGTCGGCGTGACCGAGCACCGTCGCGGCGTGCAGCCGCACCAGGTCGAGCAGCAGCTGCTCGCCCTCGGCCTCGGAGACGCCGGCCAGTTGGCTCTGCAGCGCCGCGGACGCGGCGGGCCGGTGCGCCGCGCCGCCGGCCCGGCGCCTGGGCTTCCTGGTGAGCCCGCGGAGCATGTGCGGCATCTCGTCCGCCGGCGTCTGGTGCAGCATCGCGGCGTCGACCCTGGCCGGGATGACGGCGGCCTCGCCGGTCGCGACGGCGGCGTCGAAGAGGTCCAGGCCCTCCTCGTCGGCGAGCGGCACCAGACCGGTGCGGCCGAGACGGACCAGGTCCACCTCGCCCAGCCCGCCGAGCATGCTGCCGGAGTCCTCCCACGGGCCCCACGCCAGCGACACCGCGGGCAGACCCGCGGCCTTGCGGTGGCCGGCCAGGGAGTCCAGCAGGACGTTGGCCGCGGCGTAGTTCGCCTGCCCCGGTCCGCCGAGCACACCGGCGGTCGAGGAGAACAGCACGAACGCGGCGAGGTCCGCGTCCCGGGTGAGCTCGTCCAGGAGCAGTGCCGCGTCCGCCTTGGGACGCAGCACCGTGTCCAGCCGCTCGGGGGTGAGCGACGCCAGTACCCCGTCGTCCAGCACGCCGGCCGTGTGCACCACGGCGGTCAGCGGGTGCTCGGCCGGCACCGAGGCGAGCAGCCGCCGCACCGCGGCACGGTCGGCGACGTCGCAGGCCGCGAGGGTCACCACGGCTCCCCGCTCGGTGAGTTCGGCCACCAGGGCGTCCGCTCCGGGGGCCTTTTCGCCCCGGCGGCTGACGAGCGTCAGATGCCGTACCCCGTGCCGGTCCACCAGCCGGCGGGCGAGGGCTCCGCCGAGCGCGCCGGTGCCGCCGGTGATCAGGACCGTGCCCCGCGGATCGAGCCCGGACGGCACGGTGAGCACCACCTTGCCGATGTGGCGTGCCTGGCTGATGAACCGGAAGGCGTCGGCCGCGTGCCGGACGTCCCACGGGGTCACCGGCGGCAGCCGCAGCGCGTCGTCCGCGAACAGGCCGAGCAGCGCTTCCAGCATCGCCTCGGTGCGCTCCGGTCCCGCGTCGACGAGGTCGAACGCCTGGTAGGAGACGCCGTCGTGCTCGTCGGCGACGGCCTTCGGATCCCGGACGTCGGTCTTGCCCATCTCCAGGAACCGGCCGCCCGCACCCAGCAGCCGCAGCGAGGCGTCGACGAACTCCCCGGCCAGGGAGTTCAGCACGACGTCCACGCCCCGGCCGGTCCGCCGGAACTTCTCCTCGAACTCCAGGTCCCGGGAGGAGGCGATGTGATCGTCGTCCAGCCCCATCGACCGCAGGGTGTCCCACTTCGCCGGGCTCGCGGTCGCGTACACCTCGGCGCCCAGGTGCCGGGCCAGCTGTACGGCGGCCATGCCGACGCCGCCGGTTCCGGCGTGCACCAGCACCGACTCGCCGGGCCGCAGGTCCGCCAGGTCGACCAGCGCGTAGTAGGCGGTGAGGAACACCGCGGGGACGGCCGCCGCCTGCGCGAACGACCAGCCGTCGGGGATCTTGGCGACCATCCGGTGGTCGGTCACGGCGACCGGGCCGATTCCGCCGAAGATCATGCCCAGGACCCGGTCGCCGGGCGCCACCGACGCGACGCCGGGGCCCACTTCGAGCACGACACCGGCGCCCTCCACGCCGAGCGGTCCGGCCTCCCCCGGGTACATGCCCAGGGCGTTCAGCGCGTCGCGGAAGTTCAGCCCGGCCGCCCGCACCCCCACCCGTATCTGACCGGGCGCCAGCGGCGCTGCGGCCTCGGGGTGGTCGAGCAGGGCGAGGCTCTCCAGCGTCCCGCCGCCGTCGACGCCCAGCCGCCAGGTCGGCGTCGCGGGGGCGGACAGCGCCCGCTCGGGGCGCAGCCGCGTCATCCGCGGCGCCCTCAATTCGCCGGCCCGCAGCGCCAGTTGCGGCTCCTGCGAGGCGAGGGCGTCGGCCAGCCGGCCGCGGGAGTCCTGGTGGCCGTCGAGGTCGAGCAGGGCGATGCGGCCCGGGTTCTCCGACTGGGCCGTGCGCACCAGACCCCATACGGCGCTGTGCGCGAGGTCGGTGACGTCCTCGGCGCCCACGGCGACGGCGCGGTGGGTCACCACCACCAGCCGGCTGCCGGCGAAGCGCTCGTCGGTCAGCCAGCGCTGCACCAGGTCGAGCGCCCGGTGGGCGGCGGCCCGCACCGCGTCGGCGCGATCGGCCACCGGGCCCGTGTCGGCGCGGCAGGACACCAGCACCGTGTCGGGGGCCTGCCCGCCCGTGTCCAGCGCCCGGGCGAGCGAGGCCAGGTCCGGGTGGACGTCGACGGGCCGGTCGGCGAGGTACGGCGCCAGATCACCGGTGCCGGTGCCCACCACCGCCCAGGCCGCGGCCGCACCCCGGGCCGCGGTGGGGGCGAGGGTCTCCCAGCCCACCTGGAAGAGCCGGTCGCGGGTGGCGGTGCCGGCCGCCTCGATCCGCTCGCGCGCGGCCGGGCGCAGCACCAGCGCGTCGGCCGACAGCACGGGCCGGCCGGTGTCGTCGGCGGCCACCACGGACACCGCGTCCGTACCGACCGGTGCCAGGCGCACCCGCAACCGCGGTGCGCCGGTGGCGTACCGGGTCACCCCGCGCCAGGAGAACGGCAGCCGGGCCTGGTCCCACTCGGGCAGCACGACGTTGAGCGCGACCCCGTGCAGCGCCGAGTCCAGCAGCGCGGGATGCAGGCCGAACTCCTCGGCGCCGGAGCCCTCCGGCAGGACGGTCTCCACGAACAGTTCGTCACCGCGTTGCCAGGCGGCCCGCAGCCCCTGGAACACCGGCCCGTAGTCCAGGCCGGTCCCGGCCATCAGCGGGTAGAGCCCGGCGACGTCCACCGGCTCCGCGCCGCGCGGCGGCCACACGGTCAGCTCTTCCTCGTCGGCGGGCGACCCGGCCCGGGCGAGCAGACCGGTGGCGTGCAGGGTCCACGGCTCGTCGTCCGCCGCCCCGTCCGGCCGGGAGTGCAGGCTCAGCGACCGCCGGCCGGACTCGCCGGCGCCGCCCACCCGCACCTGCAGGGTGACCGCGTCGCGTTCGGGGACCACCAGCGGTGTGTGGAAGGTCAACTCCTCCACGAGGTCGAGGCCGACCCGTTCGCCCGCGTGCAGGGCCAGTTCGAGGAACCCCGTGCCGGGCAGCAGTGCCTGGCCGAACACCGCGTGGTCGGCGATCCAGCCGTGCGCGCCGGTCGAGAGCCGTCCGGTGAAGAGCAGTTCGTCGTCGTCGGCCAGCGACACCACCGCGCCGAGCAGCGGGTGGTCGGCCGTGGAGAGGCCGGCGGAGCCCACGGCCGCCGAGGACGCGGGGGCGGGCAGCCAGTAGCGGGTGCGCTGGAAGGGGTAGACGGGCAGCTCGGCCGCCCGCGCGCCGGACCCGGCGTAGAACGCCCGCCAGTCCACCGGCACGCCGCGGGTGTGCAGCCGGGCCAGTGCGGTGGTCACCGTGAGCTCCTCGCCGCGGTCCGCCCGCAGCGCCGGAGCCAGGTCGGTGTCCGCCGAGGTGAGGCTCTCCCGCCCCATCGCCGACAGCACTCCGTCGGGGCCCAGCTCCAGGAAGGTGCGGACGCCCTCGGCTTCCATGGCGCGGACCGCGTCGGCGAACCGTACGGTCCCGCGGGCGTGCCGCACCCAGTACTCCGGCGTCCGGATCTCCTCCGGCGTGATCTCCCGGCCGGTCAGGGTGGACACCACCGGGATCTCGGGGGAGTGGAACGACAGTTGGGAGACCACCTGGCGGAACTCCGGCAGCATGGCGTCGATCAGCGGCGAGTGGAAGGCGTGCGAGACCGTCAGCTGCTTGGTCTTGCGCCCCTGTGCCGCGAAGTGCTCGGCGACCTCCCGCACCGCCTGCTCGGCGCCGGCGACCACCACGGAGGACGGTCCGTTCACCGCGGCCAGGTCGACCAGCGCAGCGCGCTTCGCCACCAGCGGCCGCACCTCGTCCTCGGTGGCCTGTACGGCGACCATCGCGCCGCCCTCCGGAAGCGCCTGCATCAGCCGGCCGCGCGCCGCCACCAGCGCCGCCGCGTCCGGCAGCGAGAGCACCCCGGCCACATGCGCGGCGCTCACCTCGCCGATGGAGTGGCCGGCCACATGGTCCGGGGCGACGCCCCAGTGCGCGAAGAGCCGGAACAGCGCCACCTCCAGGGCGAACAGCGCCGGCTGGGTGTACCCGGTGCGGTCCAGCAGCCCCTCGTCGCCGGCGGCCCCGAACACCACGTCGCGCAACGGCAGTTCCAGATGCCGGTCCAGCTCCGCGCACACCGCGTCGAACGCCTCGGCGAACACCGGCGACGCCTCGTACAGCTCGCGCCCCATGCCCACGCGCTGACTGCCCTGGCCGGTGAAGAGGAACCCGAGCTTGCCGCGCACCGCCGTACCGAGCGTCAGCCCCGGATCGGGGCGGTCCTCGGCCAGCGCGGCCAGGCCCCGCGTGAGTTCCTCGCCGCTCGCCGCGACCAGCGCGGCCCGGTGCGCGAAGGCCGACCGCGTGGTGGCCAGCGCGTACCCGACGTCCGCCGCGGCCGGCTCGTCGCCCTCGTCCAGCCGGGCCAGCAGATTGCGGGCCTGCTCCCGTACGGCGTCGGCGCTGCGCGCGGACAGCACCCAGGGCACCACCCGCGGCGGGGTGCCGTCGGCGGCCTCGGCGGTGGGCCCGTCCGCCGCGGGCGCCTGCTCCAGCACCACATGGGCGTTGGTGCCGCTGATGCCGAACGACGACACACCGGCGCGGCGGGGACGGCCGGTCCGCGGCCAGTCCACCGCCTCGGTCAGCAGCTCCAGCCGCCCCGACGACCAGTCCACGTGCGGCGTCGGCTCGTCGACGTGCAGGGTCGGCGGCAGCACGCCGTGCTGCATCGCCAGCACCATCTTGATGACGCCGACGACACCGGCCGCCGCCTGGGTGTGCCCGATGTTGGACTTCACCGAGCCCAGCCAGAGGGGGTCGGTGCGGTCCTGGCCGTAGGTGGCCAGCAGCGCCTGCGCCTCGATCGGGTCGCCCAGTGTGGTGGCGGTGCCGTGCGCCTCCACCGCGTCCACCTCGGCGGCGGTCAGCCGGGCGTCGGCCAGCGCCTGGCGGATCACCCGTTGCTGCGAGGGGCCGTTGGGCGCGGCCAGCCCGTTGCTCGCCCCGTCCTGGTTGGTGGCGCTGCCGCGCACCACGGCGAGGACCCGGTGGCCGAGCCGCTGGGCGTCGGACAGCCGCTCCAGCAGCAGGATGCCGACGCCTTCGGACAGGCCCGTGCCGTCCGCGGCCGCCGCGAAGGACCGGCACCGCCCGTCCGGGGACAGCCCGCGCTGCCGGCTGAACCCCTGCAGCTGATGGGGGGTGGTCATCACGGTGACGCCACCGGCCAGCGCGAGGGTGCACTCGGCGCGGCGCAGCGCCTGGCACGCGGCGTGGATCGCCACCAGCGACGCCGAGCAGGCGGTGTCGACGGTGACCGCCGGGCCTTCGAGGCCGAGCGTGTACGCGATGCGGCCCGAGAGCACGCTCGCCGCCCCCGCGGTCAGGAAATACCCTTCGTACTCGCCGAGTTCGGCCGGCTTGGCGCGCGTCGCGTAATCCTGGAAGGCGGTTCCCAGATAAACGCCGGTGTGGCTGCCCTGCAGCGTCGTCGGATCGATTCCGGCGCGCTCCAGCGTTTCCCATGAGGTCTGCAGCAGCAGCCGCTGCTGCGGGTCCATCGCGGTCGCCTCGCGCGGGCTGATCCCGAAGAACTCCGCGTCGAAATCGGCGATATCGCCGAGAAATCCGCCGTGGCGCGTGTACACGGTGCCCGAGCGGTCCGCGTCCGGGTCGAAAAGAGCCTCCAGATCCCAGCCCCGGTCCGTCGGCAACCCGGAGACCGCATCGCCGCCCGAGGCGATGAGCTGCCAGAACTGCTCCGGGCTGTGTACGTCCCCGGGCAGCCGGCAACCCATGCCGACGATGGCGATCGGCTCGTGCGCGGCGGAGAGCAGGTCCTCGTTCTCCTGCCGCAGCCGCTCCGTCTCCTTCATTGACGCGCGCAGGGCATCGACGATTTTGTCCGGCGACGTGGCCATGGTCCCTCACAGATCGGTTGCCTTGGAACGGAGTTCTCTTCGGTGCGTTGCTACTCTTCGCCGAGCATGAGCCGCACCAAGTCGTCGGCGTCCATCTCGTTTATCCGCGCTTCCGCGTCAAGCAGTTCCTTCTTGCGTTGCTGTTCCTTCTCGCTGACCGGCTCCGGGATTTCCGTGTCGGGTGCTTCGTCGTCCCCGATCGCCGTGGCCAGCAGGAGATCCACCAGCCGCTCCGGCGTGGGATGGTCGAAGACCACGGTGACCGGCAGCCGCAGCCCGGTGTCGGCCTGGAGCCGGTTGCGCAGCTCCACCGCGATCACCGAGTCGACTCCCAGGTCCTTGAACGGCGCACGGTCGCCGACCGCGTCCGCGTCGGCGTAGCCCAGTACGGCCGCCACCTGGCCGCGTACGAGCCGGGAGGCGGTCTCCCGGCGCCGTGCCGGCGTCAGCTCCGCCAGCCGCGTCGCCCACGTCGCGGCGGCGTCGGCGTCGGTGCCGTCCGGCCCCGGTGCCGCCGACTCCTCGGCCGCCCGCCGCACTTCGGGCACCTCGGCGAAGAGCAGGCTCGGGCTCTTCGCGGTGAACGCCGGGAAGAACGTCGCCCAGTCCACGTCGACGACGACCGGCGCCCAGGCGTCGGCGTCGAGGCACTGCCCGAGGGCCTCGACCGCCCGTTCGGGGTCCAGCAGCCGGATCCCGTGGCGGACCACCGTCTCGTCCATGCCGTCGCGGGCCATCATCCCGCCGCCGTCCCACGGGCCCCAGATCACCGAAGTGGCCGGCAGGCCCTGTGACCTGCGGTACTCCGCGAGGGCGTCCTGGAAGGCGTTCGCCGCCGCGTAACCGCCGTTGCCCGCGCTGCCCCACATCCCGGAGACGGAGGAGAACAGCACGAAGGCGTCCAGGTCCCGGTCGCGGGTGAGCTCATGCAGATGCAGCGCGGCGTCGGCCTTGGCGCGTACCACCTCCGCGAAACGCCGCGGGGTCAGCGAGTCGAGCGGGGTGTTCTCGATCAGGCCCGCCGTGTGCACGACGGTGCGCACCGGGCTGCCGTCCGCCTCCAGCCCGGCCAGCAGCCGGGCCAGCGCGTCACGGTCGCCGACGTCGCAGGCGAGGACGGTGACCCGCGCGCCGAGGGCGGTCAGCTGTTCCTCCAGCGCATCGGCGCCCGCCGCCCGCGGCCCGCTGCGGCTGACCAGCACCAGGTGCTCGGCGCCCCGCTCGGCCAGCCAGCGCGCGGCGTGCGCGCCGAGCGCGCCGGTGCCGCCGGTGACCAGCGCGGTGCCGCGCGGCTCCCAGCGCCGCCCAGGGGCGCTCTGCGGCCGCGGTGCGCGCACCAGCCTGCGGGCGAACACCCCCGCCGCGCGCAGCGCCACCTGGTTCTCGCCCTGTGCGGCCGACGGGCCGGCCAGCACGGCCGGCAGCCGCCCGACGACGGCGCCGCCCGCCTCCGCCGGCAGATCGACCAGGCCGCCCCAGCGCTCGGGGAACTCCACGGCGGCGACCCGGCCCAGACCCCATACCTGCGCCTGGTCGGGCGAGGTCACGGTGTCACCGGCGCCCACGGCCACCGCGCCCTGGGTCACCCACCACAGCCGTGCCGCGATCTCGGCGTCGCCGAGCGCCTGGACCAGGGTCAGGGCGTCGGCCCACTGCTCCGAGCCCGAGGGGAGCACCGGCCCGGCGGGCGCGGACGGTGCCGGCAGCGACAGCACACCGGCCGGCGGTGGCCCGTCGCCGGCCGCGGCGCGCAGCCGCTCCGCCAGGTCGCCGCGCCCGATGCCGGGCCGCACCGCCAGCGTGACCACCTCTGCGCCGCTCCGGCCCAGGGCGTCCACGGCGGCCGCCGCGGGCTGTTGCCGCTCGGCGCCCTCGCGCAGCAGCACCAGCCACCGGCCGCTCAGCGCGCCCACCGGCATCTGCGGCAACGGCTGCCAAGTGACCTGGTAGCGCCAGGAGTCGAGCAGGGCCTGCTCGCTCTGCCGTCGGCGCCACGCGGACAGCGCCGGGAGCAGCGCACGCAGGGCGTCCGGGTCCTGGAGGCCGACCTCGGCGGCCAGCCCCTCCGCGTCGCCGCGCTCCACCACCTCCCAGAACCGCTCCTGTGCCGCGTCGCCCCGCGCCACGGCGGCCTCGGGCTCGGGCGGCGTCAGCCAGTACCGCTGGTGCTGGAAGGAGTAGGTGGGCAGTTCCGTGCGCGTCGCGCCGGAGCCGGCGAAGACGGCCGTCCAGTCCACCGGAGCGCCGAGCACATAGGCCTGCGCGAGCGAGGTCAACAACCGCTGCGGGCCGCCCTCGCCGCGGCGCAGGGAGCCCACGACCGCGCCGGACCCGCCGAGCGTGTCGATGGCCTCCTGGGCGCCGACGCCGAGCACCGGGTGCGGGCTGACCTCGACCAGCAGCGTGTGGCCCTTCTTGAGGACCGTGCCCATGGCCCGCTCGAACTGGACCGGTTCGCGCAGGTTGCGGTACCAGTACTCGGCGTCGAGCGTGCCGGTGTCGAGCAGTTCCCCGGTCACCGTCGAGTAGAAGGGGACCTCGCCCGTGCGGGGCTCGATCTCGCTCAGCGCGTCCAGCAGCCGTTCGCGAATGGCCTCGACCTGCGCGGAGTGCGCCGCGTAGCTCACCGGTATCTGCTTGGCGCGGATGTCGCCGGCGGCGCACACCGCCAGCAGCTCCTCCAGCGCGGCCGGCTCTCCGGAGACCACCACCGACGAGGGTCCGTTGACCACGGCGAGGTCGAGACGCTCGTCCCAGCAGGGCAGTTGGCGTACCCGCTCGGCCGACAGCGACACCGACACCATCCCGCCGCGGCCGGAGATCGCGGTCAGCGCCTGGCTGCGCAGTGCCACGATCCGCGCGGCGTCCGCCAGCGTCAGCCCGCCCGCGACGCAGGCCGCGGCGATCTCGCCCTGGCTGTGCCCGATCACCGCGGTCGGCCGCACACCGTAGGACTCCCACAGCCGCGCCAGCGACACCATCATCGCGAACAGCACCGGTTGCACGACGTCGACCCGCTCCAGGGTCGGCGCGCCGGGGGCCCCGCGCAGTACGTCCAGCAGCGACCAGTCCACGACCTCGCCGAGCGCCGCCGCGCACTCCTGCATCCGCTCGCGGAACACCGGTGAGGACTCCAGGAGTTCCACCGCCATCCCGGCCCACTGCGCGCCCTGGCCCGGGAAGACGAACACCCGCTCCGCGCCGGGGACGGCGAGGCCGCGGACCACCGTCTCCGACGGGGCGTCCTGCGCCAGCGTGTCCAGGGCGGCGGCCAGTTGCCGCCGGTCGTCGCCGATCAGCACGGCGCGGTGGTCGAACGCGGCCCGGGTGGTCGCCAGGGAGTAGCCCACGTCGGCGGCCTCGAGGCCGTCACGGCCGTCGAGGTGCGTGCGCAGAACGGCGGCCTGGCCGCGCAGCGCCTGCGGGGTCTTCGCCGACAGCGGCCAGGCCACCGGGCCCGCCGGTGGCGCGGGCCGGTCGCCGGGCCCGGCGACCGGCCCGTCTTCGGCGGGAGCCTCCTCCAAGATGGCGTGGACGTTGGTGCCGCTGATGCCGAACGAGGAGACGCCCGCCCGGCGCACCCGTTCGCCCGCCGGCCACGGCACGCCGTCGGTCAGCAGCGCCACCGAGCCCGCGGACCAGTCCACATGCGGGGTCGGCCGGTCGATGTGCAGGCTGGCGGGCAGCCGGTCGTGCTGCAGCGCCATCACCATCTTGATCACCGCGGCCACCCCGGCGGCCGCCTGGGTGTGCCCGATGTTCGACTTCACCGATCCCAGCCACAGCGGCTCGTCATCGGCCCGGTCCCGGCCGTACGTGGCCACCAGTGCCTGCGCCTCGATCGGATCGCCCAGCTTCGTGCCCGTGCCGTGCGCCTCCACCGCGTCGACGTCCCGCGCGGACACCCGGGCGTCGGCCAGCGCCTGGCGGATCACCCGCTCCTGCGACGGCCCGTTCGGCGCCGTCAGGCCGTTGCTGGCGCCGTCCTGGTTGACCGCCGAGCCGCGCACCAGCGCGAGCACCCGGTGGCCGTGGCGCCGGGCGTCCGACAGCCGCTCCAGCACCACCATGCCCACGCCCTCGCTCCAGCCGGTGCCGTCGGCGGCGGCCGCGAACGGCTTGCAGCGGCCGTCGGGCGCCAGACCGCGCTGCTGGGCGAACTCCACGAACATGCCCGGCGTCGCCATCACCGTCACCCCGCCGGCCAGCGCCATCGTGCACTCGCCCTGCTGGAGGGACCGGCTCGCCATGTGCAGCGCCGCCAGTGACGACGAGCAGGCCGTGTCCACGGTGACCGCCGGGCCCTCCAGACCGAGGGTGTAGGCCACCCGGCCGGAGATGACGCTGGCGGTGTTGCCGGTCAGCAGATAGCCCTGTGCGCCCTCGGCCGGCTCGCCCAGCCTGGGGCCGTAGTCCTGCGCGGTCGCACCGGCGAACACCCCGACCTGACTGCCGCGCAGCGCCGTGGGGTCGATGCCCGCCCGCTCCAGCGCCTCCCAGGCCGTCTCCAGCACCAGCCGCTGCTGCGGGTCCATGGCGAGCGCCTCGCGCGGGCTGATCCCGAAGAAGCCCGCGTCGAAGGCGGCCGCGTCGTGGAGGAACCCGCCCTCCCGGGTGTACCGGACGTCCGGGTTCTCCGGGTCGCGGAGCTCGTCGGCGGGCCAGCCGCGGTCGGTGGGGAACGGGGAGACGGCGTCCTTGCCGTCGGCCACGAGCCGCCACAGGTCCTCCGGCGAACGCACCCCGCCGGGGAAGCGGCAGCCCATGCCCACGATGGCGATCGGCTCGTCGTGACCGGTCGCCGCCGGCCGCCGGTCCTCGACGGCCGGCTTCTCGCCCGACAGCTCGGCCCGCAGGTAGCGCACCAGTTCGACCGGCGTCGGGTGGTTGTAGATCAGGGTGGGGGCCAGCTGCGCCAGGCCGGTCGCCTCGGCCACCCGGTCGCGGAACTCGACCGCGGTGAGCGAGTCGAAGCCCAGCTCCTTGAAGGTCCTGTTGGTGTCGACGGTGTCGGACGACAGATGCCCCAGCACCGTCGCCACACTCGCCCGCACCAGCTCCGCCACGTCCGCCTCGGAGGCGGCGGCGACCGGCTCGGGCCGCTCCGGGGCCGCGGCCGGAGCCGTCACGGCACCGGCCCCGGCGTCCACGGGCGCCGCGGTGTCCGCCTCGTTCGTCTCCTGTGCCCGGTCCGTCCCGCCGACCCAGTAGGACCGCCGCTGGAAGGCGTACGTCGGCAGCTCGACCCGCGCCCCGAAGGACCCGGTGAGCGGCGCGAAGTCCACCGCCGCCCCGCGCACGAACGCCTCGGCGAGCGCGGCGGCCACGGTGCGATCCTCCGGCCGGCCGTCGCGCAGCAGGGGGACGACCGCGGCGCCGGGCCGCCCGCCGTCCGCGGCCAGGCTCTCCCGGGTCATCGCGGTCAGCCCGCCGGGACCGAGCTCCAGATAGCCCGTGACGCCTTCGGAGCGCAGCAGGCGGACGCCGTCGTGGTAGCGCACGGCCGACCGGATGTGCCGCGTCCAGTACTCCGGTGAGCCGAGTTCGTCCGCCGTGGCCAGGTGCCCGGTGACGTTGGAGACCAGCGGGATGTCCGGGGTGCCGTAGCTCAACTGCCGGGCCACGTCCCGGAACTCGTCCAGTACGCCGTCCATGTGCGGTGAGTGGAAGGCGTGGCTGACCCGCAGCCGCTTGGTCCTGCGGCCGTCGGCCGCGAACCCGGCGGCGACGGCCCCGGCCGCTTCCCGGTCGCCGGAGACCACCGTGGTGTGCGGGCCGTTGAGGGCGGCGATCGAGACCAGCCGGTCGTGGCCGGCCAGCGCGGCGCGGACCTCCTGCTCGTCGGCCTCCAGCGCGAACATGGCGCCGCCCGCGGTGGCCTGCTGCATCAGCCGGCCCCTGGCGGCGACCAGGGTGCAGGCGTCGGCGAGGGAGAGCACCCCGGAGACATGGGCGGCGGTGAGCTCGCCGATGGAGTGGCCGAGCAGGAAGTCCGGGCGCAGCCCGCACCGCCGCATCAGGCGGTAGAGCGCGACCTCCACCGCGAACAGCGCGGCCTGGGTGAACCGCGTCTCGTCGAGCAGGGCCGCCTCGGGCGTACCGGGCTCGGCGAAGATCAGATCCTTGAGCCGGTGGGGCAGCTCGGTGTCCAGCTGGGCGCACACCTCGTCCAGCGCGTCGGCGAACGCCGGAACCGTCGCGTGGAGGTGGCGTCCCATCCCGGGGCGCTGGCTGCCCTGCCCGGTGAACAGGAACGCCGTCCGGCCCGCGCCCCGGGTGGTGCCGCGCACCAGGTTCGGCGCGGGCGCGTCGCGCACGAGGGCGTCCAGGCCGCCGAGGTGGTCGCCGCGCTCGCCGCCCAGGATGACGGCGCGCTCCTCGAACGCGGTGCGATGGGCGGCGAGGGAGAACGCGATGTCCGCCGGGTCCAGTTCGGGGTGGGCGGCGACATGGTCGCGCAGCCGCTCCGCCTGGCCGCGCAGCGCGGCCGCGGACCGCCCCGAGAGCTCCCACGGCTGCAGCGGCGAGGCCGCGGCGGGACGGCCGGTGGATGCCCGGCGGTGGCCGGTCCGGGCGTCCGCGGCCCTGGTGTGGGCGTCCGACAGCACCACATGGCAGTTGGTGCCGCCCATGCCGAAGGAGCTGACGCCCGCCAGCAGCGGGGCCTCGCCGCGCGGCCATCCGCCGAGCTCCGTCTGCACCCGCAGGTTCCACTCGTCGAAGCGGATCCGCGGGTTGGGGGTGCGGAAGTTGAGGGTCGGCGGAATCTCCCGGTGCCTGATGCTCAGTGCCGTCTTGATGAGTCCGGCGATACCGGCGGCGGCTTCCAGGTGCCCGATGTTGGTCTTCACCGATCCGACGCGCAGCGGTGCGCCCTCGCCCCGGTCCGCGCCGAACACCGCGCCGAGCGCGGCGGACTCCAGCGGGTCGCCCTTCTTCGTCCCGGTGCCGTGCAGCTCCACGTACTGCACGTCGGACAGGTCGGCCACGCCGGCCTTGCGGTACGCCTCGCGCAGCACCTCCTCCTGCGCCCGGGAGCTGGGGACGGTGAGCCCCTCGCTCGCACCGTCGTTGTTCATCGCGGTGCCCTCGATCACGCAGTGGATGCGGTCGTTGTCGGCAAGCGCCCGGGAGAGGGGTTTGAGCACGACGAGTCCGGCGCCCTCGCCGCGGACGTAGCCGTTGGCGCGGGCGTCGAAGGTGAAGCAGCGGCCGTCCGGGGACAGCCCGCCGAACTTCTCGGAGTAAAGGGTGCTCTCCGGCGCGAGGTTGAGGTTCACCCCGCCCGCCAGTGCGAGCGCGGCCTCGCCCCGGCGCAGGCTCTCGCAGGCCGTGTGCACCGCGACCAGCGAGGACGACTGCCCGGTGTCCAGCACCATGCTCGGCCCGCGCAGATCGAAGGTGTACGACACCCGGTTGGCGATGATGCTGCGATGCAGACCGGTCATGCTGTGCTGGGTGGCCGCGCCCTCGCCGCGCCGGTGCAGCACGGTGGCGTAGTCGTCCCACATGGCTCCCACGAAGACGGCGACCCTGCGGCCTTTCAGGTCCGCGGAGACGATCCCGGCGTCCTCGAATGCCTCCCAGCTCAATTCGAGGGCCAGCCGCTGCTGCGGGTCCATGGCGGCCGCTTCACGGGGCGAGATGTCGAAGAATTCGGGATCGAACTGGTCGACGTGGTCCAGGAAGCCACCCGCGCGGTTACCGGTCGGACGGTCGGGACGGGATTTTGATACGGCGTCGGTGCCGGTGCTCAGGAGCTTCCAGTAGGCATCCGGGTTCGGCGCACCGGGAAATCGACAGGCCAGGCCGACGACGGCGATGGGAGCGCTCTCCGTGCTGGTGCTGTCCTGCCGGAAAACTTGAGCGGTGCGCATGAAACTCCCCCAAAGACCGACGGCGGGCGAATGTCAGGTGACAGTCACGAACCAGGATTTCGATGGACCGAGATATTGGGACCGAGCCCTTGTGGTGTGAATCTGCTCACGTCGGTCGCGCCTGCGCCGGCTGCCCGTTAGATGCCAGTTCCCACCGGCCCTGCTCGATGGCGGGCCCGGTTCGCTCGCAGGGTCTGCCACCTTGCAGAGTCCCTGATGTGATCACGCGTTCATCAGTACACCCGACGCCTGCTGCACTGTCCAATAGCTTGGCCGATGAGGCTGATAACTTCTGCTATGAGGGCCGCCGGGTGGTGCGGGCGGTGATTTGACGAGGAAAAACAAAACGCCCGGCCCAAAAGTCAGGTAAATGCAGTGAATAATGCGGGGAAAGTCGCCGCGGGTGGGTGAAGTGATCCATTGACAAACGGACTTGGCTGTTTGTAGCGTCCGTCCGGCGGTGCGGGCGCACCGGCCGGGGAATGAGGGAAAGGCATATCAGGGATGGCCGAACAGCAAATACCCACCGCGGCGGACGTGGGCAGCATGTACGACCAGTCGACCGATCTCCTCTCCGAAGTGATGGGGGGAAATATTCATCTGGGCTACTGGCGGAGCGATGACGACGACGCGACGGTCGCCCAGGCCACCGACACGCTGACCGACATGGTCGCCGACCGGCTCGACCTCTCACCGGGCCTGCGCGTTCTGGACATCGGCTGCGGCAGCGGAAAGCCGGCCGTCCACATCGCGGGCGGGCGCGATGTGCATGTCACCGGTGTCACCATCAGCGCCCAGCAGGCGGAAGTGGCCGCCGCCCGGCCCGAGGTCGGCGAGGACAGCGGCCAGGTGTCCTTCCGGCAGGCCGACGGCATGGACCTGCCCTTCGCCGACGGCCACTTCGACCGCGTCTACGCCATCGAGTCCTTCCTGCACATGTCCGACCGCGCCAAGGCCGTCGCCGAGGCGACGCGGGTGCTGCGCCCCGGCGGCACGCTGGTGACGGCGAACCCGTACCAGCAGGGTGAACTGGACGCCCGGGAGACCGAGATCGTGGCGGCCAACCGCAGGCTGTTCCAGATCCCGCCGATCGGCGACGCCGACGAGTACGTCGCCCACATGGAGAAGGCCGGCCTCGAGGTCGTCGAGGTACTGGACATCGGCGAGAACGTACGGCGCAGCCACACGCTGGCCGCGGCCGCCATCCGGCAGACCAAGGAGACGTTCGACGACGCGTTCAGCGAGCAGCTCTCCGAGGCCGCCGACATCATCGAGCGCTTCGGGGACCTGCCGCAGATCGGCTACGGCATCATCGCCGCCCGCAAGCCCTGACGCCCGTGTACGTGCGCGGAGCCGGGTCGCCCCGGGTCGCCCGGCTCCGCGCGTACGGTCAGGCCAGTATCCGGCGCAGCAGATCCCGCAGGGTCGCGCGGTCCTGGTCCGGCAGTGCGGCCAGCGGCTCGCGGGCGAAGTCCAGGGAGCCGCGCAGGAGGTCGGCGGTGCGGCGGCCCGCGTCGGTGGCGGCGACCAGCTTGACGCGGCGGTCGGCGGGGTCGGGACGGCGCTGCACCAGGCCGCGGGCTTCGAGGCGGTCGACGATGCCGGTCACGTTGGACGGTTCGCACCTGAGCTGCTCGGCGATCCTGCGCATCGGCAGCGGCCCGTGGGAGAGCAGTGCCAGCAGGCGGGCCTGGGCGCCGGTGAGCCGGTGTTCGGCCGCGGCCGCTTCGTATTCGTCGTAGAAGCGGGACACCATCGTGCCGATGAGGTCGATGACCTCCAGGGACAGCGGGGAAGCCGGTAAGTTCATTGCTTGAGTTTAACCATTGAGGTGATGAAGCAACTGCGGTGCGCAACTTCGGTGCCCGCACCCGGCGTTCGTCCTCCGGCGCACTTGGCCGCACCCCGGCCGACGCTCCGGGAGGTCACCGGCCCGCGTACCGCCCGGCGATCGCGAAGGCGACGTCGAGAGCCTGGTCCGGGCTCAGGCGCGGACCGCCCGCGCCCTTGCGTCCCGCGGTGCCGTCGCCGCCGGCCGGCTCCACCTCTCCGGTCAACTCCAGCCGGACGCCGCCCGGATGGGTGCCCAGCGCCCGGTGCACCTCGAAGAAGGCGCCGACCTCGTCCAGGACGTCGGCGAGGCGGCGCGTACCGGGCCGGCCCGGGGTGCCCGCGCCGCCGTGGTGCGTCGGGTCGCACACCCAGCCCACCTGGGCGCCGCTCGCGCCGGCCTTCGCCACCAGCTCGGGCAGCCGGTCCCGCACCGCCGCCGCGCCCATGCCGACGAGGAACGTCAGCCGCCCCGGAGCGCGTTCGGGGTCCAGGCGGTCGATCAGCGCGAGCACCTCGTCGGCCGTCGCGGCGGGGCCGAGCACGACCCCGAGCGGATTGCGGATGCCCGCGGCGAACTCCACCTGCGCGCCGTCGAGCCGCCGGCCTCCCTCGCCGATCCACACCAGGTGGCCCGACATTCCGTACGCCAGCCCGCTGCGCTCGTCGACCCGGGTCAGCGCGGACTCGTACTCCAGCGGGTGCGCCGCGTGGCCGGCGAAGAACTCCGCTACGCGCGGTGCGTCCCCGGTGGCCCCGGCGGCCTCCATGAAGCGGATCGCCGCGCCGATGTGCCGGGCCAGACGGCCGTGGCGGGCCCGCGCGGGGGAGCGCGCCACGAAGTCCTCGAGGGTGCGGTGCGTGCGTCGCAGATCGGCGTGGTGGCCGGCGGTCAGGCCGCGCAGCAGGTTCAGGGCCGCCGCCGAGGCGTGGTACGTCCGCCGCAGCCGCTCCGCGTCCGGGGCGTGCGGACCCGGCGCGCCGTCCGACCCGTCGCCCCCGGCCGTCGCGGCCACCTTCACCACCGGGACCGAGCCCGCGTAGGACAGCACGACGGCCATCCGCAGCAGTGCCGTCAGCACCCCGCCGGCCGGCGCGCGGCCGCCGCACAGCAGCGCGAACGCCTCGCCGCGGGCGACCTCCGCGAGGCGTGCACGGAGCCGGTCGCACTCGTCGGGGAACACCAGCGGCGGACGGCTCTCAAGCTCCGCGACGGCCTGGCGCAGCGCCGACGCGGCGCCGGTATCGGCGGCGGTCAAGACGCCTGGTGTGCGATGTCCGGGGCGGGCGCGGCGGGCGCGTCGGCCGGGGGCAGGGCGAGGACGGCGCGGGCCATGGCGTCGGAGTCGCCGAGGGTCACCGAGTCCACGCCGGGGCGTATCCCGGCGGCGGTCACCCAGTGCACGGCTTCGGTGGGCACCCCGTAGGCCAGCCGCCGCGGGTGCGCCCGTCCATGGGCGTCGACCAGGCGGTAGGGGCGGGCCGTGACCGCGAGGCCGCCGGTCTCGTAGTCCGTGCCGTCGTCGGCGGCGATGCGGTAGGGGACGCACTGGCCGGTCCGCAGCAGGTGGCGCAGCAGGGGGTCGGCGGTGCGGCGCAGGTCCGGGTCCGGCAGCCGCGCCTCGATCAGCACCCGCGCCTCGACCTCGGGACCGGGCACCGAGGAGCGGGCGCGAAACGCGCTCCGTTCGGCGCAGGGCCGCACCTGCATCCCGGGCCCCAGGACGTCGAGCACCCCCGCCTCCATCAGCGCGGACATCTCCTCGATGCGGGAGGTGGGCGGGCCGATGGACAAGAACGCGTTGAGCGGGGTGTACCAGCCCTGCAGGTCGTCCCGGTAGGAGGCGCCGTCCAGCCCGCCGTGGTCGACCACGAGCCGGATCTCGTTGCGCAGGTCGCGCAGCACGTCCAGGG
Organism: Streptomyces sp. NPDC043738; assembly: GCF_056436545.1. Taxonomy (NCBI): domain Bacteria; kingdom Bacillati; phylum Actinomycetota; class Actinomycetes; order Kitasatosporales; family Streptomycetaceae; genus Streptomyces; species Streptomyces sp. NPDC043738. Next base: position 51,373 of record NZ_JBWKCJ010000006.1, read on the forward strand.
CGGCCTTGAGCGGTCCGCCGACGTTGCCGGCCCGGGCCTCGCGCGCATCGCGCCGCAGATGCGCGAGCAGCCAGCCGCGGAACTCCGCCCGGCCGGCGAACGACCGGCCGCCGTGGGGCGCGGCGATCCGCTCCCAGTCCCACCGCTCGGCGCCGGGGACGGCGTAGGCGTCCAGCAGGCGCCGCCGGGACGCCGCGTCGGCGGCGGCCGGGTACTGCTCGGTGAAGCGTTCCCGCTCCGCGCCACGGCCGTGCGCGGTCAGCCAGGTGCCGTAGTAGACGCACTCGACCTCCATGGCGATCAGCGGCCACAGATCGGTGCGGAACCGCACCCGCTCACCCCGCTCCGCGCGCCGGCGCAGCCCGTCGACCACCTCCGGGGTCAGCAGCAGCGGACGGTGCCTGCCGTGCGCCCCCTTCTCGTTCTCGCCGCGCGCGTGGTACGGGACGCCGCGCCGCGAGCCGGCGTACAGCCGTGGCTCGTGCCCGGAGGGGTGGTAGACCAGCCCGCGGCCGGTCCGCTCGAAGGAGCCCCCGCGGCCGACGGTGAACAGCGCCAGGTAGTCGAAGAAGGTGAGTCCCAGGCCGCGCAGCAGCACCGCCTCACCGGGCCGGATCTGCGTGACGTCCACATCGGCGGGATTGGCCGGCGGTATGTGGCGAAGCCACGACTCCCGGGCCGAGGCGGTGAACCGCTCCTCCTCGCGGGTGGCCCGGGCGGGGAGGTGCCCCTGCGCGAGCACGACGGCGTCGAGCCCGGCCAGCCGGGTGCCGTCCGCCAGCGTCAGCCGCTGCGCACCGGCCCGCGTGCCGCCCTCGTCGTCGAGCGCGACCGCCCGGGTCCGGTGGACGCACACGGTGAAGTGCTCCGGCGCCCCGGCCACGATCCGCCGGTAGGCGTCCTCCAGGTAGCGGCCGTAGAAGGCGCGGGTGGGGTAGGCGTCCGGCCCCAGGTCCCGGGCCTCGGCGAGGGTCTCGTCGTCGTACGTGCCGAGCGGCTCCGCCAGCGGCCCCATCAGGGACAGCGAACGGGCCCAGTCGTACAGGCCGGGACCGGGTTCGACCGGGCCCGCCATGCTCACGCCGGCGTCGGTGTACACGGTGATCTGCGAGGCGACGGTGTTCATCAGCAGATGCCGGGACTGCGAGGTGCGCCAGACCTGACCGGCGCCGGGCCGGAACGGATCGACGAGGTGGACGACGACGGCGGGGTGCGCCGGCGCCGCGCGCTCGTTGGCGCACAGCCGCTCCAGCACCGACAGCCCTCGTGGCCCGGCACCGACGATGCCGATCCGAAGCGGCCGACCGACCATACGGGTTCTCCTTCTCATGGATGTGCGGTGGGCGTGCCGTCGGCTCACGGCTGCCGTTCGTTCTCCCCGGCGCGCGCCCGGCGGCGGGCCAGGGAGGTCACGGCGCCCTCGACCACCAGGTGGCCGATCCGTTCTCCGGCGGTCATGATCGACTCCGGGTGGAACTGGAGGGCGGCCAGCGGCCGTTCACGGTGCTCGACGGCCATGACCACGCCGTCCGCGGTCTCGGCGGTCACCCGCAGCTCGGCGGGCAGCCGCGCCGCGGTGGCGTACAGCGAGTGGTAGCGCCCCACCTCGAACTCCCGGGGCAGGCCGGCCAGCAGGCGGCTGTCCCCGGCGGTCACCCTGACCCGGGACGGCTTGCCGTGCACCGGCCGGTCCAGCACGCCCAGCGTGCCGCCGAAGTGCTCGACGAGCCCCTGCAGCCCCAGGCACACCCCGAAGACCGGCAGGCCCAGCCGCTCGGCCTCGGTGAGCGTCGCGCCCAGCCCGAAGTCCGCGGGGCGGCCCGGTCCCGGCGAGAGCACCAGGAGGTCGGGCCGCTCCCGCGCCAGCATCGGCAGATGGCCGGGGGCCCGGTAGGTCGTCACGCTCGCCCCGGTCTGGCGCAGGTAGTCGGCGAGGCAGTGGGCGAACGAGTCGCGGTGGTCGACCATCAGGATCCGCAGGCCCTCGCCCGGCCGGTCCCGGCCCGCGGTCGGCGGGCCGGCGGCCGGCACCGGTCCGTCGAGCACCTGGAGCAGCGCCTTGGCCTTGAGCTCGGTCTCGGCCTCCTCCGCCGCCGGCGAGGAGTCGTACAGCAGCGTCGCCCCGGCCCGTACCGTCGCCACGCCGTCGCGCACCTGGATGGTGCGCAGGGTCAGCACCGTGTCCAGGCTGCCGTCGAAGGCGAGGCACCCCACCGCCCCCGCGTACCAGCGGCGCGGTGAGCGCTCCTCGCGCTCGATGAACTCCACCGCCGCCAGCTTGGGCGCCCCGGTGACGGTCACCGCCCACAGATGGGCGAGGAAGCCGTCGAGGGCGTCGCGCCCCGGCGCGAGCACGCCGCGCACCCGGTCCACGGTGTGGATGAGCGTCGCGTACTTCTCGATCCGTCGCCGGGCGGTCACCTCCACGGAACCGGGCACGCAGACGCGGGCCTTGTCGTTGCGGTCCACGTCCGTGCACATGGTGAGCTCGGACTCCTCCTTGGCGGAGTTGAGCAGCCGGCGGATGTGCTCGGCGTCCTCCATGGCGTCGCGGCCCCGCCGGATGGTCCCGCTGATCGGCGAGGACTCCACCACCAGCTGGTCGCCCAAGCCGGCCGCGCCGGCCTCGTGCCGGACCCGTACGAACATCTCGGGCGAGGCACCGACCAGATATTCCCGCTCCCCGAGGTTGGCCAGCAGGCTGTGCGGAGCCGGGTTGTTCTCGCGCAGCCGCCGGAAGAGCACGGAGGGCGGCTGTGCGCAGGGTCGGCGGAAGACCTGGCTCGGCACCACCTCGAACAGGTCGCCCGAGCGGAACAGCTCCCTGGCCCGGGAGACCACCCCGGCGTACTCGCCGGGCGCGTGGTCGCGCAGCCGGCCGGGGGTCCCGGGGGTGAAGTCCGCGGCGCCGGTGGCGCGCGGCAGCCCTTCGGTGCGCTCCCGGCCGACGGTGAACTCGTAGGCGTGCCGGACCGCCTCGTCGCGGCGCAGGTCGAGCTCGTAGATCTCGTCCGGCAGGTGCAGCACCAGGTCGCGGTCGTCCGGATCGCGCCGCCGGCGCAGCTCGACGGGGTCCACCTGGAACAGCAGGTCGTAGCCGAAGGCGCCGTACAGTCCCAGCAGCCGGTCCTCGGGCGCGGCCATGGCCCGCAGCAGCGCACGCACCGCCTCGAAGACGCCGGCGTGCGAGGTGCGGTCCTCCTCCGCGAAGATCCCGGTGCGTCCGGGGACCCGCCCCGACACCTCGTCCGGGCCGGCCTGATGTTCCGTCAGAACCGCCTCCAGCGCCCCGCGCAGCGCGGGGAGCAGCACCCGGCCACGGGAGTTGAGCGCGCGGACGGCGACCCGGTCGCCGCGCACACTCACCTCGACCGGGGGATCGGCGTAGCCGACGACGAGGTCGTCGCCGCGGAACCGCAGCATGCCGCGCCGACGGTCCAGCGCGCTCTCCAGCCCGGCCCGCAGGAGCCGGGCGCTGCCGGCCGGGGTGACCGAGCGGTGCACGGTCACCCCGGCGGGAGTGGTCCACTGCGTCACCCGCCGAGCGGTCGGAGGGACGCCGACGGCCTCCGTCAGCGACATGAGAGCTCACCTGCCTGGAAGAAGAAGACGGCCGGTCGCCACTGGGCCCGGCCGAGACGGTATCGCCGTCCACCGGTCATCCGCGGTCCGCCGCGAGAGCCGCCCGCAGCACATGGCGCTGCAGCTTTCCGGTGTCGCCGAACGGGAGCGCGGCGACGAACTCCACCAGCCGCGGGTACTTGTACGGCGCGATCTCGGACTTGACGAAGTCCTTGATGTCCCGGGCGAGTTCCTCGCCCGCGTCGAAGCCGGGCGCGAGGACGACGAAGCCCTTGACGACCTGGCCGCGCTCCGGGTCGGGCACGCCGACCACCCCGCAGTCCAGGACGGCCGGATGGCGGATCATCGCCTGCTCCACCTCGGGGGCGGCGACGTTGTAGCCGGCGGTGACGATCATGTCGTCGGCGCGGGCCTGGTAGCGGTAGTAGCCGTCGGCGTCGCGGACGTAGATGTCGCCGGTGATGTTCCAGCCGTTCTGCACCTGCGCCCGCTGCCGCTCGTCGCTGAGGTAGCGGCACCCGGTCGGCCCCTGTACGGCGAGCCGCCCCGGCACGCCGTCCGGAAGCGGGGCACCCTCCTCGTCGACCACCCGGGCGCGGAACCCGGGCACCGGCCTGCCGGTCGCGCCGGGCCGGATGTCGTCGTCGGCGGCCGAGATGAAGACGTGCAGCATCTCCGTGGAGCCGATGCCCTCGATGATCCGTTGGCCGGTGGCCCGCTCGAAGGCGTGCCAGGTGTCCGCGGGCAGCGCTTCCCCGGCCGACACGCACCGCCGCAGCGACCGCAAATCGTAGGTCTCGATCCGCCGCAGCGCCGTGCGGTAGGCGGTGGGCGCGGTGAGCAGCACGGTGACCCCGTGCCGGCCCACCGCGCTGAACAGCTCCCCGGGGGAGGCCGCCGGCAGCAGCAGCGCCGACGCGCCGGCCCGCAGGGGGAAGACCAGCAGGCCGCCGAGGCCGAAGGTGAAGGCGAGCGGCGGGCTGCCGGCGAAGAGGTCGTCGGGCCGGGGCCGCAGGACGTGCGCCGAGAAGGTGTCGGCGATGGCGAGCACATCGCGGTGGAAGTGCATCGTCGCCTTGGGCTGACCGCTGGTGCCCGAGGTGAAGGCGATCAGGGCCACGTCGTCCGCGGCGGTGTCCACAGCGGTGAACCCGGCGGCCTTGTGCGCCGCCCGCCGGTTCAGCTCGCAGCCGGCGCCTCCGTAGGCGACGATGCGCAGCCCCGGCAGGCCGGCGCGCCGGAGCTCGCCGGTGAAGTGCTCGTCGCACAGCGCGAGGCCGACGCGGGCCTTGGTCGCCACGGCGCGCAGCTCCTTGGCCCGCAGCAGTGCCATGGTCGTCACCACGACCCCGCCGGCCTTCAGCACGGCCAGCCAGCAGGCGGCCATCCAGGGCGAGTTGGGCCCGTGCAGCAGTACCCGGTTGCCCGGCAGCAGGCCGTGGTCCTCGGTCAGCACCCGGGCGATCGTGTCGACCCGCTGCTTGAGCAGCCCGTACGACCAGACCCGGCCGGCCTCGTCACGAAGGGCGGGCGGCCCGTCGCCGAACCGGGCGATGGTGGCGTCGAGCAACTCGACCGCGCAGTTGAGCCGTTGGGGGTAGCGCAGCTCCGGCAGGTCGAAGACGAGCTCGGGCCACTCCTCGCGCGGTGGCAGACTGTCGCGGGGGAAGGTGTCCTGGTGCGCAGAAGGTGACAGTGGTTCCATCGCTCCTCCGTCAGGGGCCCGGGACGCGGATGTCACGCCATCCCTCGTCCGGGCTCCGCTCGCCGGGGCATCCGGTGCGAGCCCATGCTGCGCGCGCGCTTCGCGCGGTGTGTGGCCCTGGCACCTTCCTGCAGCCTCGGGACGCGACGGTGGCAGCTTGCTGCCTACGGGAGGATCCTTGGGAGCCGACGGAGCGGGAGGCGGACGCCGGGCCGCGCCTCCCGCGATGTGGTGCGGGCCGCTCGCCGCCCGGTCAGTCCCGCGCCTTCAGGTCCAGGCCGATGTCGAGGGCCGGGACGGAGTGGGTCAGGGCGCCCACCGAGAGGAAGTCGACACCGGTCCCGGCGTAGGCGCGGGCGGTGTCCAGGGTCAGGCGCCCGGAGGACTCCAGCAGGGCGCGGCCCGCGACGAGGGCGACGGCCTCCGCGGTCCGGGCGGGGGTGAAGTTGTCCAGCAGGATCAGGTCGGCTCCCGCGTCCAGCACCTCCCGCACCTGGGGCAGGGTGTCCACCTCGACCTCGATGGCCAGGCCGGGGAACTGCCGGCGCACGGCCCGGAACGCCTGGGCGACACCGCCCGCCGCGACGACGTGGTTGTCCTTGACCAGGGCCGCGTCGGACAGCGACATGCGGTGGTTGACACCGCCGCCGCACCGCACCGCGTACTTCTCCAGCGCACGCAGGCCCGGCGTGGTCTTGCGGGTGTCGCGGACCTTCGCCCTGGTGCCTTCCAGGACATCGGCCCAGCGGCGGGTCGCGGTGGCGATCCCGGACAGCCGGCACAGCAGGTTCAGTGCGCTGCGCTCGGCGGTGAGCAGGTCGCGGGTGCGGGTGGTGACGCTCAGCAGGACCTGTCCCGCCTCGATCCGTTCGCCGTCCTCGGCGTGCCGCTCGACGGTGAACTCCTCGGTGCACACCACCGACAGCACGGCCTCCGCGACCCGCAGCCCCGCGGCCACGCCCGCCTCGCGCGCGGTGAAGTCGCCCGAGCAGACCGCGTCTTCGGCGACCGTCGCGGCCGTCGTCACGTCCACGCCGTGGTCGAGGTCCTCCTCGACGGCCCGGCGGGCGAGGTCCTCGACCCCTGAGGGGTCCAGCCCGGCCTGGGTGAGCAGCGCCGCGAGATCCGGGTCGAGCCCGCTCTCCGGCCGGCTCGGCGCACAGGGAAGGATCAAGGTGCTCATGGCAGCGGCTCCGGGGTGAGACTGGTGGCCGGCGCCGGCACAGGGGCGTCTTGGGCACATCCGGCGCCACGGGACGCCCCGACGCTATCAACTCACCTCTCTCGCCAGCGGAATCGGCGAAATTTCGCCGGGAGATCAGATCGGTTATCAAGCCGATAGCCCACGTTATTTGACGGCTCTGACGGCCGGTTGCCACAGTTACGCCATCCGAACATCGACTCCGAATGCCGTCGAATGCACCGGAGGTATGTGCGGCGAGTGCCGCGGCGACGTGTGATCACCCCTTGGGTACCCCTTAGGGCGCGCCGCGCGGGGGGGTACGTCTTGGACACCTCGTCGCATCGCCCCTTGCCCATGCTGGCGCAATCTTTTCCTCAGGAGAGTTCCGTGGACTTCGGTCTGAACTTTTTCCCGGTTTTCACTCCCGATCACAAGCCCGCGTGGCAGTTCTATCGCGAGGCCATCGCGTTGAGCCAGATCGCGGAGGAGTACGGGTTCGAGCATGTGCAGACGGTGGAGCACTACGGCACACCGTACGGCGGGTACAGCCCCGACCCGGTGACCCTGCTCTCCGCGATCGCCGCGCGCACCAAGACCATCCGGGTCGCCAGCGGCGCCGTCATCCCCGCGTTCACCCACCCGCTGCAGCTCGCGAGCAAGCTGGCGATGCTGGACAACATCTCGGGCGGGCGGCTGGACGTCGGCTTCGGCCGCGCCTGGCTGCCCCAGGAGTTCGAGTGGCTGGGCGTGTCGATCGACGAGAGCCGCCGCCGCTTCAGCGAGGGCATCGAGGCCTGCCGCAGGCTGTGGAGCGAGGAGGACGTCGTCTTCGAGGGCGAGTTCCACTCCTTCGGGCCGGTGACGCTGTCGCCCCGCCCGGTGCAGCAGCCCGGCCCGCCGGTGTTCGTCGCCTCCGCGTCGAGCCCCGAGTCCTGTGCCGCCGCCGGTACGGCCGGCTACCACCTGCAGGTCGTGCCGACGATCGTCAGCCACGAGACGGTGGTGGAGATGCTCGCCGCCTACCGCAAGGCGTGGGCGGAGGCTGGCCACGCCCAGGGCGCGGCCCGTATCCAGCTCAAGTACAACTGCTACCTGTCCGAGGACCGCGACGAGGCGCTGCGGCGGGGCGAGGAGATGGAGAGCAACCACGTCGTGCTGATGTCCGAGGCGGCCGCGGGATGGCTGCGGACCAGCTCGGACCAGTACAAGGGGTACGACAAGCTCGTCGACAAGGCGCGCGAGTACGACTTCGGCAAGGCCCTGGACGCGGGCAAGATCCTGGCCGGCACACCGGACGACGTGATCGGGCAGCTGGACGCCTCCCGGGAGAGCTTCGGCGACGACCTGTGCGTCAGCATCCAGGTCAACCCGGGCTACACGGACTACCGCGACGCCGAGCGGACGCTGCGGCTGTTCGCCGAGAAGGTGGCCCCGCGGTTCAGGCCCCACGAGCGGTGAACCGTTGAGTCAGGGCCTGCCCGATCGGTCAGGCCCTGGCCGGCGCCGTTTCGCGTACGGCCGCCGCTGCCGGGCGAGTCGGTTTCCCCGCCCGGCAGCGGCGGCCGTCGGCAGCGCCTTTCGGTGAACGTTCCTTTCGGCGAACTGAACGTGCCTTCCGGTGGACTCGTCCCGGTGCGGTCGCCCTTTTCCTCCGGCACACGAAGTGGCGCCGCATGGTTTTCCCGCCGACGAAATGCGTGGTGGAAAATGCTTGATTCCCAGATGTCCGCGGTGGCACCCGAGACATTCCTCGACGCGATGAGCAGCCTCGCGTCCGGCGTCGCCGCGGTCACCGCCGCCGACCGCTCGGGCGCACCGTGCGGACTGCTGGTGTCCTCGCTGTGCTCCTACAGCGCCGCCCCGCCGTCGGTCATGCTCGCCGTCGACCAGCGGGCCCGCTCCTACGCCTCGCTCCTGGCCGCACCGGAGTTCGCGGTCCACCTGCTGCACTCGGCGCAGGGCGAGACCGCCTCGGTGTTCGCGGGCCGTGGCGACCACAAGTTCGCCGGGCAGGACTGGTCGTGGGACGGGCCGGTGCCCCGCCTGGAGGGCGCGCTGGTGTATCTGCGGTGCGTACGGGCCAAGGTCGTCGAGCACGGTGATCACGCCATCCTGGTCGGGAACGTCGCCGGCTGCGACGTCGGGCCGGGGGAGCCGCTGGTCTACTTCCGGCGCGCCCTCGACTGGCGGCTGACCGCCCCGTGAGGTCAGTTCCAGCTGCGGCCGCAGGCGATCAGCTTGCTGTGCGCGGCGGAGACCTGCGGACGGGAGACGTCCCCTTCGCGGGTGGCCAGGTAGGTGGTGGTGATCGGCGGTATCTCGGGTTTCAGCAGCGGGACGAGCGTGCCGCGGGCGAAGTCGTCGGCGCACAGGTACGTCGGGATCACGGTGATGCCGACCGACGCCCGGACGGCGGAGAGCACCGCCCGGTGGTCGGGCACCACCACGTCGGGTGCGGTGGACCGCGGGGCGTGGAAGACCGACCACCAGTAGTGGTCGATGAGCGGCACGGACTCGGCGAAGGCGACCAGGGGGTAGGCGGACAGCACGTGCGGCGCCTCGCCGGCGGTGAGGATCGGCGCCAGGTCCCGCGCCGTCTCGGGGGAGGCGACCAGGCTGCACTCCTCGTCGTACAAGGGCAGTGCGGTGATCCCCTTCAGACGGGGGCGCACCCGGGCGATGACGATGTCCAGCTCTCCCGCGGCCAGTTGGGACAGCAGGGCGTCGGAGAGCGCCAGCGTGGTGTGCAGCTGCACGCTGTCCCTGAGCATGTCGGCGAGGGCCGGCAGGATCCGGTCGCTGATCAGGTCGCTGGGGGCGCCCAGCCGCAGCGGACGGGCCGGACCGTCGGTGCCGAAGTAGCGCTGTAACACGAAGTCGAGGGCGTCCACCGCGCCCTCGGCGTCGCGGGCGAGGGACTCGGCTGCCGGTGTGGGCCGCGATCCGGTGGCGTGCCGGACGAACAGCGGCTGCCCCACCCGCTCCTCGAGCATGCGGATCTGCTGGGTGACGGCGGGCTGCGAGATGTGCAGCCGGTGGGCGGCCTTGCCGAAGGAACCGGTGCGGTAGACCTCGACGAAGGTACGCAGCAGGGCGGGGTTGAGCGGCCCCGACTCCTCCTTGCACACCGCGCCCTGCGGTGTGCGCGAGGCGTGCGAGGTGCGGCGGTTCGGTCCCGAGACGCGTACGGAGGGCATGAGGGGCTCCCTGTGTTCAGTCGGGCAGATGGGGGTCGTGGGGGGTTGGGGTCGAAGGGCGCGGGACGCCTCGCACGGCCGGTGCGACAGGTCGCGTAGCGCCCTAGCGTGCTGCCGCCGGGCCGGTCTCCAGCGCGCCGTCCACCAGGACGGCGGCCGCACCGGTGTAGGCGGTCGGGTCGGTGAGCGCGGTGAGCTCCGCACGGTCCAGATGGCCGGCGACCTGCGGGTACGTCATCAAGGCCGTGGCGAGCGAACAGCCGCGTTCGGCGGCCAGCCGCGAGGCGTCGGTCAGCACCCGCTTGGCCTCGGCCTTTCCGAGGTGGGGCGCGAGGACCGCCGCGACGCGTTCGGAGACGATCCGGCTGCCGGTCAGGCCGAGGTTGTGCAGCATCCGCTCCGGCTTGGCGCGCAGGCCCTCGGCCAGTTCGACGGCGGTGTGCGTGGCACCGCCGGTCAGCCGCAGGCACTCGCGCAGCAGCTCCCATTCGGCGTGCCAGGCGCCCGCGGAGCGCTCGTCCTCCGACAGCAGACCCTGCGTCAGCCCCAGCGCCATCGGCGGGACCTGCAGGGCCGCGGACCGCAGCAGCGTGGCGAGGACCGGATTGTGCTTGTGCGGCATGGCGGAGGAGGCGCCGCGGCCCGCCACCGGCGCCTCCTCGACCTCGGCGATCTCGGTCCGGGCGAGGGTCTGCACGTCGACGGCGAGCTTGCCCAGGGCCGCCGCGGTGAACGCCAGCGCCGCGCCGAGATCCGCGAGGGGGGTGCGCAGCGCGTGCCAGGGCAGCGCCGGCCGGGCCAGACCGGTCTCCCGCGCGAAGGCCTCGGTCAGCTCACCGGCGTACGACCGGACTCCCGGGCGCGCGTCCGCCTCGGCGGTGTCGATCCGCGCGTACTCCAGGTATCCGGCCAGGGTGCCCGCCGCGCCGCCGAGCGACACCGGCAGGCCGCCGTCCTCCACGAGCCGCCGCAGGCGTTCGTCGGCGTCCAGCAGCAACTGCCGCCAGCCGGCGGCCTTCAGGCCGAAGGTCGTGGGCACCGCGTGCAGCGCGAGGGTGCGGCCGGCCACCGGGGTGGCGCGGTGGTGCAGCGCGAGGCGGGCGAGCGCCGCGGCCGCGCGCCGCAGGTCCGCGCGCATCAGGCCGAGGGACCGGCGCGCCACCAGCATGCACGCGGTGTCGAGGATGTCCTGGCTGGTCGAGCCGCGGTGTACGTACTCGGCCGCCCGCGGGTCCCGGGCGGCGACCTCGCCGGTGAAGGCGGCGACCAGACCCACCACCGGATTGGCGGTCTCGCGCGCCGCGAGGGCGATGGCACGCGGATCCAGCAGCTCCGCCCGCGCGGTGTCGGTGATCGTGGCGGCGGCGCCGGCCGGCACCACGCCGAGGCTCGCCTGGGCCCTGGCGAGCGCCGCCTCCGCGTCCAGCATCGCCTGCAGCCAGGCCCGGTCGCCGACCACCCGCTCGATGGGGGTGCCGGCCCGCACCGGCGAGAGCAGCCCCGCGTCGGTCTCGCCGGGCGCCACCGCGGCGGCGCCCGCGGTGACGGATGTGGTGTCGGTCATGCGCCGCCCTCCCTGGGATCTGTGCACCGGTAGATCCCACTGTGCGTGCCGTGCGCGGTGTGATCGCCGTGGGCGGCAGCTTGTTGCCGGTTTCCGGTCAAACGTGGCTACTTGCTGTTGCACACCTCTCGCATTAGTCGAAGATCGGGCCGGCCTCCCGGGTCCGCTTGATCTCGTAGAAGCCCGGCACCGAGGTGACCAGCAGCGTTCCGTCCCACAGCCTGGCCGCCGCCTCGCCCTTGGGTGCCGGAGTGACCACCGGTCCGAAGAAGGCGATGCGCCCGCCGTCCGAGCCCGGCACCGCGATCACCGGGGTGCCCACCTCCTGGCCCACCAGTTCGATCCCCTCCCGGTGGGAGGCGCGCAGCGCGCCGTCGAAGGCGTCGGTGTCCGCCGCGTCCGCCAAGTCGGCGGGCAGGCCCGCCTCCTCCAGCGCCGCGGCGAGTGTCGCCCGGTCGCGCGGCATCCCCCCGGGGTGGAGCCGGGTGCCCAGCACGGTGTACAGGGGCCCGAGGACCTCGGCGCCGTGCTTCTGCTCGGCGGCGGTGCACACCCGCACCGGGCCCCAGCCCGTCCGTACGATCTCGCGGTAGCGCTCCGGGAGATCGTCGAGCCGGTGCTCGTTGAGCACCGACAGGCTCATCACCCGCCAGCGGACCCGCACCGGCCGCAGCCGCTCCACCTCCCGCATCCAGCGTGAGGTCATCCACGCCCACGGGCAGATGGGATCGAACCAGAAGTCCACGGCGGTGGTGCCGCTGTCAGACATGGGGTGTCCTCTCTGAAGCTCGGGGTCCGGTCAGGTCACCGCCCTGGTCCGGGTCGCGACGGTGACCGTGATGCTGAGGGCGGCGAGCAGGCTGATGATGACGGCGAAGACCACGGCCGCGGTGAGCATCGGCAGCTCCGTGACCATCACGCCGATGCCGAGGACCGGAAGGGTCAGGCCCAGGTACGCGGCGGCGAAGTAGCTGGAGACGACCTGGCCCACCCGGTCGGGCGGCGCCTGGTGGGACACCAGGGCCAGGCCCGCGCGGAAGGCCAGACCGCTGCCCGCACCGCCGATCACCGACCCGGCAAGGAACAGGGCGAGGGAGGCCGCCGGCAGCGCGGCCACGAACAGCCCGAGCCCGACCGGGACCGCCACCATGCCGAGCACGGAACCCACCCGCGGCGCCAGCCGGGCGCCCAGCAACTGGGCGAGCCCCGCGGAGCCGAACGCGCTGAAGGCGACCACGCCCACCATCAGATGGCTGGTGATGTGCAGCCCGCTGGTGAGGAACTTGCCGGCCAGCGCCGCGAGCAGCCCCAGCAGGGCGAAGGCCCCGAAGACCGCGACCGCCATGGCGGTGAACACCGACCGCATCTCCGCCGGAACCCCGAGCCGCTGCGGCCGGAAGCGCGCCCTGCCCTCCCGCCGTACGGTCTCGGGGAGCAGCAGCAGCGCGAAGCCGGGCAGCAGCAGGCCGCCCAGCACCAGGTAGGAGACGGTCAGCGGCGCGGGGACGTACTCCACCAGCGCCCCGGACAGCAGCGCCCCCACGCCCAGGCCCAGCATGTTGGCGGCCGACGACGTCAGCGCGGCCCGCCCGCGGTCCTGGAGGAGTTCGCCGAGGTAGGCGGTGGCCGCGCCGTTGGCCAGGCCCACCGACAGGCCGCACAGCAGGCGCCCGGCGATGATCCCGGGAAGCGTGGGGGACAGGGCGAAGGTCGCACAGCTGCACAGGGCCAGGCACAGCGCCGGAGCGATCGTCGCCCGCCGTCCGATCTGGTCGGACAGCGAGCCGAACAGCACCAGGGAGGACAGCGCGCCGACCGCGAAGGCGGCGAAGACGGCCGAGACCGTGACCGGCGACAGCTCGAGCCGCTGCGCGTACAGCGAGTACATCGGGGTGGGCACGGTCCCCCCGAGCAGCAAGGTGAACACGATGTACGTGACCGTCCAGGCCGCCGCCGTCCGGGGCCCGGGCCTGGCGTGCGTGCTGCCCACCCGGGTGCGCAGCGTGGGTGTCGGCATAGTGCTTCGTTCCTTACCTGGCTTACGGAAATGGCCCGGGCGCGCCGTTGGGGGGTGGGCGGCGCGCCCGGGCGGGCGGAGGTGTCACACGTTCTGGTAGGCGTCCCGCATGGTGCGCTTGAGGGCCTTGCCGGTCAGGCCGACGTGGTCGTCCGACTCCTTGACCACGAGCCGGTCGACGACCGGGAACCGTGCCTGGGACAGCGCCGCGTTGATCCGGGTGCGCAGCGCCTCCAGATCGGTGCCGGCCGAGGACAGGTCGACGGTGAGGACCAGGTGCCGCGGTGCGTCGGCGGTCGCCGAGGTGTGCACCAGGGAGCAGTCGAAGACCTCCGGAATCTGACGCAAAATCAACTCTTCGATTTGGCAGCTGTAGATCGTGCCCCGAGGAGTGGTGATGCTGTCGGAGGTGCGGTCGACGTGGTAGAAGCGGCCCTCCTCGTCGCGGTAGGCGAGGTCACCGGTGAGCCAGTAGCCCCGCACCCGGTTCTTCTCGCTCAGCAGCGAGTTGTTCCAGTAACCCGCGGTGACGGTGGGGGACTTCAGCGCGAGCCGTCCCACGGTGCCGTGCGCCGTCGGGGTGTCGGTGTCGTCGAAGACCTGGGCGTCGATCCAGTCGAAGGGCCGCCCTATGCACCGGCCGTAGCGGTCGGTGGCCGGGGAGTGGACCTGCCGGAACATCGCGAAGCCGAACTCCGAGGAGCCGAAGTTGTCGATGAACAGGGAGCCGGGGGTCATGGTCCCGCTGCGGTCGCGGTGGTTGCCCAGCCGGACGAGCCTTCGGATGTGCCGTTCGTGGTTGGCGTCACCGGTGGACATCCAGCGGGCGATCGAACCGAAGTCGTAGGCGTCCAGGTCGAGTCGGCACAGGTCGACGAAGACCTTCGGGAAGGCGGCGACCAGTTCGGGCCGGAACTCCTCGATGCGTGCCGCCAGGCCCTCCGGCTCGCGCCCGGTGCTCAGCAGCACCCGGCAGCCGCGGGCCACGCAGGACATCAGCACCGAGATCGCCGACGCATGACTCTGCGGGAGCGCGGACAGCACGCGCGCTCCGAGCTCCGCGCCGATCTGCTGCCTGATGCCGAAGAAGAAGCCCTGGTGGTTGAACTGGACGGCCTTCGGTACGCCGGTGGTTCCGGAGGTGTGCGCGATCAGGACGGGGTCGTTGTCGGTGTGGGTGAACACCCGGAAGGGTTCGGCGGAATACGGGTCGGCGTCGTAGAAGGGGAGGTCCAGCGCGCCCTTGTCGAGCCTGCCGTCGCAGACCACCGCCACCGCGCCGACCCGGGAGATGAACGTGGCCGCGATGTCCGGCGGAAGCAGGCTGTTGAGGAATACCGGAATGGCGCCGATCTTGGTGAGGGCGATGTAGTGGATCAGATAGCGCACGCTCTCGTCCAGAAACAGCGCCACCGGGTCCTTGGGCCCGATGCCGTCGCGCTGGAATCCGGCGGCCACCCGGTCGGTCAGCGCGTCGAGTTCGGCGAGCGTGAACGCCCGGACGGTGTGGCCTTCGGGGTGGTGGTAGTCCTTGTCCAGCTCGATGACGCTCTTGCCGGCGATCGTGCCGGCGGCGGCCGCGGTGCGGAAGAAGTTGCCCGCTCCCATGCCCTCGGTGAGCACCAGTTCGTCTGCCATCTCTCGCTTACGTCCTTCCCCTGTCACGTGGTCGACGCGTCGGCCGCCGGGGCCAGCCAGTCCCGCATCGCGGTACGGATGTCGTCGGGAATCGGCACCGGCCGGTGGGAATCGAGCGACATACACACCAGGACGGCCTTGATCCGCACGCGTACGTCGGCCGGGTCGGCGCCGGTGCACGAGAACGCGAGGTGGAACGAGCTGGTCTTGATCTGGTTCACCGCGAGGGTGAACCGCACGGTGTCACCCAGCCGGCTCGGC
Organism: Streptomyces sp. NPDC043738; assembly: GCF_056436545.1. Lineage (NCBI taxonomy): Bacteria > Bacillati > Actinomycetota > Actinomycetes > Kitasatosporales > Streptomycetaceae > Streptomyces > Streptomyces sp. NPDC043738. The sequence continues at coordinate 66,520 of NZ_JBWKCJ010000006.1, forward strand.
CCGAGGAAGTCGCATTCCAGCCGCACGGTCGGAATACCGAGCCGCCGCTTTTGGAAGAGCCCCGCGTAGTCGGTCCGCAGTCCGGCTTCGAACCATTCCTGGAGAATCTCGTTCATCAGCAGCAGGTACTGCGGATAGAACACGATGCCGGCCGGGTCGCAGTGGTGGAACCAGATGGTCTTGTCCCGCGCGAACATCGGCGTCGCGTCGTCGGCAGCTGTGGTGTGCACGGTCCCGGATCACTTCCGTCGCGTCGTCTGCGCCCTGCCCCGCAGGGGAAACCCCTCGGGGGAACACCTGGAGGGAAGCGTAGGCCGGGCCCGCCCCGCCCCCGCCCGCAAGGCAGCAAGCTGCCATCGCGGCGGGCGGGGGCGGGGCGGGATCACCTCGGGCACCAGCGGGCGGCCCAGGGAGCCGTCGGGCTGCCACCACGACGGGGCAGCCGCAGTGCCAGGGGCGCGCTGGCGCAGCCGAGCTGTTCGTCGGCCGGGTCGCGCTCGCCTGCGACCTCCGGGGCGGCACCGGAGCCGAGGCCGCTGCGCTGGCTGGGGACCACCGGCACGGCCCCGCGCCCCGGCGGCGCGGCGGGACGGGGAGTGCCACCGCGGATGTCGACGTCGACGAGCCCGAGCACCGCCGCCTTCACCCCCGCCTCGAACCGGGACTCGGCACCCAGCATCTCCATCAGGCTCGCGACATGCCGGCGGTAGGTCCGCACCGAGACGCCGAGCTGGCGGGCGGCGACCTCGTCCTTGCGCCCCGATCCGAGCAGCCGCAGTATCTGCGGGGTCTTCTCGTCCAGGATGTTCTGGTGGTAGCGGACGAACGTCTCCAGGTCGCAGGCGCTGTCCCAGCTCGCGTCGAGCAGCGTCAGCAGCGGTTCGATGATGACGGGGGAGTGCACCAGGAGGGAGTTGCGGCCGTGTCTGGCCGGCCACATCAGGGCGCGCCTGCGGTCGATGACCAGCATCCCGTGCAGGTCCACGGTGCTGATCCGGGTCTGCGCCCCGTGCTCCCGGCCGATCCGCTGCAGGAACTCCTGCCGCCCGTGCCCGTCGAGTTCGTCGGGGTGGCAGATCACGGACACGGCGATCGAGCGCTCGCCCAGGGCGGCGATGCTGCCCCGGAAGCGATCGATGTCCTCCCGGGGGAACCCGTTCATCTGGCCGTTGACCAGCAGCACTTCCTTGCGGGCGGTCCGGAACAGGCTCTCGGCCAGCTCGAAGTACTCGACACCGGGGTGCTGGTCGGCCAGTTCTCCTCTGGTGGGCGGTCCGGAGATGCTTTCGATCGTCGGGCCGACGCGGCGGTCGGCTCGGCGCAGCAATTCCTCGACCTGCTGTCTGCCAGTCACTGGATACCTCTCTTCAACGTGCGCAGAGCGACAGTTCCGGACCGTCCGTCAGCCGGCGGACGGGGGCCCGGCGGTCCTGTTCAGTTGAGCGGAAAGCAGTGGCTCACACGGGCGCGGCGGTGGGGGTGCGGAAGCGGTTGATGGCACCCAGGTGACGCGCGCGCGTCTTTGGGTCCCGCACCCCCAGTCCCTCCCTGGGGGCGAGGGCCAGGACGCCGACCTTGCCGTGGTGGAGGTTGCGGTGGACGTCGTAGGCGGCCTGCCCGGCCTCCTCGAGCGGATAGACCCGCGACAGGGTCGGATGGATCCGGCCCTTGCAGACCAGGCGGTTGGCCTGCCACGCCTCGCGGTAGTTGGCGAAGTGGGAACCGATGATCCGCTTCACCGACATCCACAGGTAGCGGTTGTCGAACTGGTGCTGGTAGCCCGAGGTCGACGCGCAGGTGACGATGGTGCCGCCCTTGCGGGCCGCGTAGACGGAGGCGCCGAAGGTCTCCCGGCCCGGGTGCTCGAAGACGATGTCGACGTCCTCCCCGCCGGTCAACTCGCGGATCTTCGAACCGAACCGGCGCCACTCCTTGGGGTCCTGGGTGTGCTCGTCCTTCCAGAACCGGTACTTCTCGGCGCCGCGGTCGATGATCGCCTCGGCCCCCATCGACCGGCACAGCTCCGCCTTCCGCGGGCTGGAGACCACGCAGATCGGGTGGGCGCCGCCGACGAGCGCCAGCTGGGTCGCGTAACTGCCCAGCCCGCCGCTCGCCCCCCAGATCAGGATGTTGTCGCCCTGCTTCATGTCGGCACCGTTGCGGGAGACCAGCTGCCGGTAGGCGGTGGAGTTCACCAGCCCCGGAGCTGCGGCCTCCTCCCAGGTCAGATGCCGGGGCTTGGGCATCAGCTGGTTGGACTTGACCAGGGCGAGCTCGGCGAGCCCGCCGAAATTGGTCTCGAACCCCCAGATGCGCTGTTCGGGGTCGAGCAGCGTGTCGTCGTGCCCGTCCGGCGATTCCAGCTCCACGGACAGGCAGTGCGCGACGACCTCGTCGCCCGGCTTCCAGGCGTTGACCCCCGGCCCGGTGCGCAGCACCACGCCGGCCAGGTCCGAGCCGAGCACGTGATACGGCAGGTCGTGCCGGCGGCCGAGCGGCGAGCTGCGCCCGTACCGCTCCAGGAAGGTGAACGTCGGCACCGGTTCGAAGATCGACGACCATACGGTGTTGTAGTTGACGGAACTGGCCATGACGGCCACCAGCGCCTCGCCCGGGCCGATTTCCGGAGTGGGCACCTCCCGCACGTGCAGCGACTTGCGCGGGTCCTTGCTCTCGCTGCTCATCCCGGCGAACATCTGCGCGTCCGACTTCAGGAGCGTCGCCGCACGGTAGGAGCCGGGCACCGGCAGCGCCGCCACGTCCCGCGCGGACAGCTCGGGGCCACCGGGCTCGCCGGCCTCCAGGAGAGCCGCCGCCAGCTGTTCCATCACCTGCCCCCGTCCGCGGCGCGGAAGGCCTGCAGGCGGTCCTCACCGATCCGGGCACGGGTGTCCGGGTCAGTGATCCCCAGTCCGGGCTCGGGAGCCAGGCACAGCACGCCCACCTTGCCGATGTGGCGGTTGGTCTGGATGCTGCGGGCGGCCTCGGCCACCTCGTCCAGCGGGTAGACCGCCGACAGCGCCGGAGTGATCTTCCCGCTGCTGAGCAGCCGGTTGGTCTCCCACTGCTCCTGGAGGTTGGCGCCGTGGCTGCCGATGATGCGCTTGAGCTTCATCCACAGGTAGCGGTTGTCGAACTGGTGCTGGTAGCCGGTGCTGGAGCCGCAGGTGACGACGGTCCCGCCGCGGCGGGCGAGGAAGACCGACGCCGCGAAGGTCGCCTGGCCGACGTGCTCGAAGACGATGTGCGGGTCCTCGCCCACCGCCTTGCGGATCGCCTTGCCCAGGCGCTTCCAGCCTTCGGGCCGCTGCAGGATGCCGGGGTCGCCCTGCTCGATCTCGGTGCGGTCGATGACGACGTCGCAGCCCAGGCGGCCCAGGATCTCGGCCTTCTCCGGGGAGCTGACCACTCCGATGGCGGTGCCGCCGCCGTTGCGGACGAACTGCACGGCGTAGGAGCCCAGGCCGCCGCTCGCGCCCCAGACGAGCACCACGTCGCCCTGCTTCATCCGGGCGCCCCGGTCGCTGACCAGCATGCGGTAGGCGGTGGCCGCGCACAGCGGATTGCAGGCGGCCTCCTCCCAGCTCAGATGCCGGGGCTTGGGCAGCAGCTGACTGGCGCGCACCACCGAATAGTCGGCGAGCCCGCCGAAGTTGGTCTCGAACCCCCAGGCGCGCTGGTCCTCGCCGAGCATGCTGTCCGCGTGGCTGGCCGCCTCCTGGTCGTTGACGTGCGCCGTGGCGACGACGACGTGGTCGCCGACCTTCCAGTGGCGTACCGCCGACCCGGTCCGCACCACGACACCGGAGGCGTCCGATCCGACCACGTGGTACGGCTGGTCGTGCCGGCTGCTCCAGCCGCCCTGCGCGGCGAGCTGCTTGAGGAAGCCGAACGTCGGCAGTGGCTCGAACGTCGCCGTCCACACCGTGTTGTAGTTCATGGCGCTGGCCATGACCGCCACCAGCACCTCGTCCGGCGCCAGTTCGGGCATGGGCACGTCGCCGACGTGCAGCGACTTGCGGACGTCCTTGTCCTCGACGCCGGCGAACAGCTCGGTGTCCTCGGCGCGCACGAACGCGGCCCGGTACCGGTCGGGCACCGGATGCCGCTGCAGGTCCTCGCCGCCGCTTCCCGTCAGCACGGCTTCGGTAAGGCTTGTCATGATCATCCTTCGACGCTCGGAGGGGGGTGGGGGATTACGGGTGCAGCAGGTGGGAGGACCCGCCGTTCATCCAGGCCCGGGAGAGCCGCGCGTGAGCCGCCGGCGGCACCTTCGCCAGCCGCGCCCACTCCGGCGTGAGCCGGTCCTGGGCGCCGTCGCAGTAGACGGCCGCCAGGTCCTGGGTGTTCGGCTCCTCGTCCCCGGCGGCCCGCGCCAGCACCACGGCCATCGTGAACAGCTCGGTGACGATCCGGTTGACGGCGATCAGGGTCTGCTGCCGCTCGAGCAGCTCGGCGGCCGGATGCCTGCCGGTCAGCTCGCGGCAGCTGTCGGCCAGCCGCTCGACGCCCTCCCGCACCGCCTCCAGATGACCGCGGTTGACCGGCGACAGGGCGCCCGCGTCGAGCGCGTTGCCGGCAGCGCCCGGGCCGGGCCCGACCTCCTCGCCCTGGTAGTAGGCGCCCAGCAGGCGTGCCGCCAGGACCCGGTCGAGGTTGAAGTCGACACCGCCGGCGATCCGCATACCGCGGATGTCGCGCTGCGCCTGCTCCGCGGGGTAGACCGGGGCGCCGCGGTCCGCCTTGCTGCGCGCGGTCTCGTACCCCTGCGCGCCCAGCAGCGACACCGTCCGGTCCGCCACCCGCCAGGCCGCCATCGAGGTGAGGTTCTTCAGGGCGTCCCGCTCCCAGTTCAGGGCCGTCTCCCCGGTGTGGAGCAGGGCGAAGCGCACCGCGCTGTCCATGGCGAAGACGTCCGCCACCGACGCGGCCGTCATGTGCGAGACCGCCTCGTACGAGGCCAGGGGCCGCCCGTCGACGGTCCGCTGCCCGACGAAGGAGCGCGACCACTCAAGGCAGCGCCGGGCGAGGGCCACCGAGGGGGCGCTGGTCACATAGACCCGGGCCAGCGCGTGGATCTCCGCGTACGGCGAGGCCTTGCGCCACTCGGCCTGCGCGGGCAGCGTGTGCCCGGCCGGGACGAACACCTCCCGCAGCCTGAGCTGCGCGGTGGGGCTGGCGTGCAGGCCCATGAACTCGTGGCGGGCGACCACCTCCAGGCCGGCGGCCGGCAACTCCACGAAGAACAGGCCCACCTGGTCGCCGTCCCCGCCCTCGACGGTCGCGGTCACCGCGAGCAGGTCGGCCACGGAGCCGTTGGTGATGAACACCTTCTCCCCGCTGAGCAGGTACCCCGAGCCGTCGGCGGTGGGCCGCGCGGTGGCCGACCGGCCCGTGTTGGCCGCGCCCTCGGGCTCGGTGCTGGCCAGCCCGCACAGGGAGCCGGCGGCCAGGTGCTTGGCGAGCAGGTCGCGCAGCTCGCCGTCGGGCAGCGCGGGCAGGTAGGCGATCGGGCCGAGGGCGTTGTGCGCGGTCAGCATCATGCTCAGGGCCGGGGCGCGGCCGGCGGCCGTCTCCATGAGCCGGAACACGTTGTACTCCGACATCGCCAGGCCGCCGTCCTCGCGGGGCAGCAGCATCGCCAGGAAGCCGGCCTCGGCGAGCCCGCCGACCAGCCCGGCGGGCAGCTCACGACTGCCGTCCAGGCCGTCGGGGCCGACGTAGGCGTCCAGCACCCGCTCCATCGAGCGGATCGCCTCGTCCCCGGCCCGCCGGTCCTCGGCGGACTGGTGGGGGACGGCGCGCAACCGGTCCCAGGGGAGCCGGCCGCGGCTCATCTCCATCAGGACACTCAAGGGCATATCAACTTCCTCATCGCGTTCAGGAATTCCTGCGGTTGGTCGCGAAGGTAGAAATGTCCGCCGGGGAACAGCTCCGCGGTGAAGTCCGCCGCGGTGTGCTCCCGCCACTGGGGCAGGAACGGCGACGTCAGGTCGCTCTCCCCGCCCAGGACGTGGATCGGGATGTCCAGCGGATCCTGACGGACGTGCTGGTAGGTCTCGAAGATGGTGAAGTCGGCGCGGTAGGCGGGCAGGACCAGCCGCACCAGCTCGGGGTCCTCCAGCAGGGCCGCCGGCAGTCCGCCGTAGCGCTTGTTGACGGCCGCGAGCAGCTCGTCGTCGCTCAGCTTGTGCAGCGGGCTGCGGGGGTGCGGCAGGTGCGGCGCGGGGTACGCGGACAGCACCAGGCGCTCGGGCAGCGGCCGGCCCGCGGCGCGCAGCGCGCGGGCGGTCTCGAAGGCGGTCAGCCCGCCGAGGCTGTGCCCGAAGAACACGAAGGGACCGGTGAAGTCGACGGACGCGATGAGCCCGTCGACGAACTCGGTGATCGAGGCCGGCGGCGGCTCCATCACCCGCATCCCGCGCCCCGGGGACTGGATGCCCCAGACCTCTGCCTCCGGCAGGTCGTCGGCCCAGCGCACGTACTCGCCCGGCGAGCCGCCGCTGTGCGGGAAGCAGTACAGGCGCAGGTACGCCTCCGGGCGCCGTCGCCGGCACACCAGCCAGGGTGAGGTGTCAGCCATCAGTGCTCGCTCTCCTTCAGTCGGCGGTCGGTCAGTTCGGCCAGCCCCGCCACGGTCGGAGCGGTGAAGACCTCCCGGGCCTCCAGCGGGATCCGATAGGTCTCCCGCAGCCACGCGGCGAGCCTGGTGACCAGGACGGAGTCGCCGCCCAGGTCGAAGAGGTTGTCGTCGGGCCGGACCTCCTGGAGTCCGAGGAGCTGGCGGAAGGTCTCCGCGATCCGCGCCTCGGTCCCGGTGAGGGGCTGGGAGCCGGTCGCACCGCTGCCGTCCGGCTGCCCCGAGGCGCCCGCGTCCCCGCCGCCCGAGGCGGTGCCCGCGTCCGGCGCGCGGCCCAGCCACTCCTGCGGTGTCGCCTGCGCCGCGCCGTGCGATCCGGGATCCGCCGGCTCGACGAGGAAGTGGCGCCGGTCCAGCGGGTGTCCGGGCAGCTTCGCCCGCCGCCGTCCCCGTCCGTCCTGCACCCGGGTCCAGTCGACCGGGGCACCGGTCAGCCAGAGCCTGCCCAGCGCCTCCAGGGCGACGGACAGCGCGGAGGTCGGATCGGTGGGGTGCGGCTGGGACTGCAGGACGAGCCGGTCCGCGGTCACCTCGGGGTGCTGGCGCGACAGCGTGGTCAGCGTCATGCCCGGTCCGACCTCCAGCAGGATCCGGTCCGGGTCCTGGAGCAGGGTGGACACCGCGTCCCCGAACCGGACCGCGTTGCGCATGTGCGCGGTCCAGTACGAGGGGTCGGTCAGCGCTCCCGGCTCGGCCCAGGTGCCCGTCATGTCGGACACGATCGGCACGCCGGGCTCGTGCAGCTCGATGGCGGCCACGGCGGCCCGGAACTTCTCCAGGATCGGCTCCACCAGCGGGGAGTGGCCGGCACCCGAGATACGCAGCTTGCGGAAGTCGATCTCCTTGTCGGCCAGTTGCGCGGCCAGCAGGTCGATGTCGGCCTCCCGGCCCGAGACGGTCACCTGCCCGGGGCCGTTCACCGCCGCCACCGTGATGGAGTCGGGCAGCAGCGGCAGCACCTCGTGCTCCGGGCGCTTGACGGCGAGCATGGCGCCGGCCTCGACCGTCTGCAACAGCTGTCCGCGCAGGCCGACCAGGCCGATCCCGTCGGCGAGCGAGAACACCCCCGCGGCGCAGGCCGCGGCGTAGGCGCCGAGGCTGTGGCCGACCATGGCGGCGGGCGTGATGCCCCAGTGCTGCCAGAGCCGGGCCAGCGCGTACTCCATGATGAACACCGCGGGCTGGGCGACGGTGATGGCGTTGATCCGGCGCCCGGCCTCCGCCACCGCCTCCGGATCGCTCGGATCGGGATAGACGATGGCGCGCAGGTCCAGGCCGAGACGGCTCTGCGCCGCCGCGAACGCCTCGTCGACATGCCGGCGGAACTCGGTGTGGTGCTCGTACAGGTCCCGCGCCATACCGACGTGCTGGCCGCCCTGCCCGGGGAACATGAAGGCCACCGGGCGGTCGGCGGGTTCGCCGGTGGACGACGGCACCCGGCGGGGGTTGGCCGACACCAGGGCCCGGGCGACCTCCGCGGTGTCCTGACCGATGACGAACCTGCGGACGGGGTACTCCCGCCGTCCCCGCTGCAGGGTGAACGCCACGTCCTGCAGCGGGAGTTCGGCGTCGTCGGAGAGGCGCTCGGCGACGGCGGCGGTCAGCTGGTCCAGCGCGCCGGGGGACTTGGCCGAGAGCGGGAGCAGCTGGGGGGTGCCGGTCGGCCGGGCGGGCTCGCGCACGGGCGGCTGCTCGACGACGACATGGACGTTGGTGCCGCCGATGCCCAGCGCGCTGACCCCCGCCCGGCGCGGGCCCGCGGGCTCCTCCCAGTCCCGCAGCCGGGAGTTGACCCGAAACGGGCTCGTCTCGAAGTCGATCTGCGGGTTCGGGCGCTCGAAGTTGAGGCTCGGCGGGATGACGCCCTTCTCGACGGCCAGCACCGCCTTGATGAACCCGACGACTCCGGCGGCCGCGTCGGTGTGCCCGATGTTGGTCTTGACCGAGCCGATCGAGCAGAAGTCCCGGCGGTCGGTTCCCGCCCGGAAGGCCTTGGTGAGCGCCGCGACCTCGATGGGGTCGCCGAGCACGGTGCCGGTGCCGTGGGTCTCGACGTAGCCGATCGAGTCGGGCTCGACGCCGGCGGCCAGGTGCGCGGCGCGGATGACCCGCGCCTGGCCCTCGATGCTCGGCGCGGTGAAGCCGATCTTCTGCCCGGCGTCGTTGTTGATGGCCGACCCGCGCAGCACGGCGTGGATGTGGTCGCCGGCGGCGACCGCGTCCGACAGCCGCTTGAGCACCACCACGGCCGCGGCGCTGCCGCCCACGATGCCGTCGGCGTCGGCGTCGAACGCCCGGACATGGCCGTCCACCGCGAACGGGCCGCCCTCGGTGTAGCGCACCGGCAGCAGCGGCACCCGCACGCCCGCACCGCCGGCCAGCGCGATGTCGCAGTCGCCGCTCGCCAGCGCCTGTGCGGCCAGGTGGATCGCGGTCAGCGAGGTGGAGCAGGCGGTCGCGACGGTCACCGCCGGGCCGTTCAGGCCCAGCTTGTGGGCGGCGCGGCTGGTCAGGTAGTCGGGCGCGGTGGCGACCCGGAACTGCCAGTCGTCGGCGAACGGCAGCCGGGCGCGCTGCGATTGGAGCGTGGCGTAGTACGTCGTCATGCTGCCGCCGGCGAAGATCCCCACGGAGGGGCCGTCCGGGTCGGGTACCAGGCCGGCGTTCTCCAGCGCGCCGTGCGCGACTTCGAGGAAGACGCGCTGCTGGGGGTCGAGCAGCAGGGCCTCGCGCGGTGAGTAGCCGAAGAACTCCGCGTCGAACTCCCCGGGGGAGTCCAGCAGGCCGTACGCGGTGAGCCCTTCGCCGTCGGGGTCGACCGTGCCCAGCTGGGTGATGGACTCGACCCCGGCGCACAGGTTGTCCCAGAACTCCTCGACATCCAACGCTCCGGGGAACCGTCCGGACATGCCGACCACCGCGAGCGGTTCCGGACCGCCGCCGTTGTCCTGGCGGGGCGCGGGAGCGTCGAGCCGCGCGGCCGGTGACCCGGCGAGGTGTGCGGCCAGGGAGTGCACCGTGGGGAACTCGAAGAGCGTCATCAGCGGTGCGGTGATGCCCAGATCGGCTTCGAGCCGGTGCTGCACCCGGGTCAGCAGCAGCGAGTGACCGCCCAGGTCGAAGAAGCTCTGGTGCGATCCGATGCTGTCGATCCCGAGCACCTGCCGCCAGACGTCGGCGATCTGCCGTTCGAGGTCGCCCGCGGGCAGCCGGCCGGCCGCCGGAGCCGGCCGCACGGGCGCCGGCAGCTGTTTGGCGTCCACCTTGCCGTTCGGGTTGAGCGGGAGCCGCGGCAGCGCGACGAACGAGGCGGGGACCATGTAGTCGGGCACCAGGCGGGACAGATGCTCCCGCAGGGCGTCGTCGGCGGGGGCGGTGTCCGCCTCCACCGGGACGACGTAGGCCACGAGTTGCCGGTCGGCGGACTCCGCGGTCTCCGCGGCCTGCGACGTGCGCACCAGCACATGGGCGTCGCGCACCAGGGGGTGGGCGCGCAGGCCGGCCGTGATCTCGCCCAGCTCGATGCGGTACCCCCGCAGCTTGACCTGTTCGTCGACCCGCCCGATGAACTCGACCTCGCCGTCGGCGCGGAAGCGGGCCAGGTCTCCGGTGCGGTACATGCGGGCGTCGCCACCGGCGGCGAACGGGTCGCGGACGAAGCGTTCCTCGGTCAGCTCGGGGCGGTTGCGGTAGCCCCCGGCCACGCCCACCCCACCGATGAACAGCTCGCCGATCACACCGGGCGGTACCGGGTTCAGCGCGCGGTCCAGCACATAGACCGTCCAGCCCGGCAGCGGTCGGCCGATCGGCGGGTCGCCCTGCTCGTCCTCGCGGGTGCGGACCGTCCCGGCGGTGGTCAACACGGTGGCCTCGGTCGGGCCGTAGGCGTTGACGAAGCGGAAGGGGGTGCCCGGACGGGGCCGTGCGGTCAGGCGCTCGCCGGCGACCAGCATCATCCGCAGGGTGGTGTCCGCGTCCCACTCCCGGTCCAGGAGCGGTGCGGACAGCGCGGTCGGCAGGACGGTGAGCGTGATCGAGTGCGCCCGCAGCCAGGCCTGGTAGTCGGCCGGCACGAGCAGGGTGGCCCGGTCGGGGCAGTGCAGCGTGGCACCGGCTGCCAGCGCCGGCCAGATCTCCAGTTGGGAGACGTCGAACCCGGGGGAGATCAGCAGGGTGGCCGCGTCGTCGGCGGTGACGTCGTACTCCCGGACGTACCAGGAGGCCAGATGGCCCAGTCCGCGGTGCGGGACCTCGACGCCCTTGGGCCGCCCGGTGGAGCCGGAGGTGAAGATGAGGTACGCGATGTCGTCGGCGGTGACGTCGTCGGTGAGGTCTTCGGACGCGTCGGCGTCGGCCGGGGCCGCTGCCGTGTCGTCGTCCTGAACCGTGAGGCACGGTCGGCCGGGGAACCGGTCCCTCAGCTCCCGGCTCGTGATCACGGCCAGCGTGTCGGCGTCCTGGAGCATGCCGTCCATCCGCGCCTGCGGCTGCCCGGGGTCGAGAGGCAGGAAGGTGGCTCCCGCCTTGAGGACCGCCAGTTCCGCGAGGACCAGGTCGGCTCCGGTCGGCAGGCAGATCGCGATCACCGTGCCGCGGCCGGCGCCCGACTCCCGCAGCCGGCGGGCGAGGCGGTCGGCACCGCGGTCCAGCTGGCCGTAGGTCAGGGTCCGGCCCGCCTGCACCACGGCGGCCTTGCCGGGGTTGGCCCGGGCCTGCTCCCGCACCCGGCGGTGGACCGGCGGCTCCGCGTCCTGCGGGCCGGCGGCCCGCGGGGCGCTCCACCGGTCGAGGATCTCCCCGGCCCGGTCCTCGTCCAGCAGCCGCAGCTCGCCGACGGGGGTTTCGGGGGCGGCCAGCGCATGGTCCAAAAGGCGGTGGAACGACGAGGCGATCGCCTGCACCGTCGCGGCGTCGAAGAGGTCCGCGTTGTACTCCCAGATCAGCGTGATGCCCTCGTCGGCGCTCCGCTCCGCGGCGGCCCGCCGCTTCTCCTGGGGCACCACGATCAGGTGCAGGTCCATCTTCACCGTGCCGTTGAACGGTTCGGCGATGACCGCGTCGCAGTCGCCGAACCGCGGTGCGCGTTCCGCGTAGTCATGCGCGGTGATCATGGTCTGGAACAGCGGCGGGTGGGCCGGCGTCCGGGGGACGCCGAGGTCGTCGATGACGACCGGCAGCGGGCAGGACTGGTGCGCGGCGGCGTCCAGGACCGTGTCGCGCACCTGCTCCAGCAGCCGGCGAAACGGCGTCTCGGCCGAGAGCCTGGTGCGCAGCGCGGTGCTGTTCATCACCAGCCCGACCATCTCCTCCTCGGCCGGGCTCTGGCGGTTGGCCAGGGGGGTGCCGACGCAGATGTCGGTGTCACCGCTGTAGCGGTGCAGGACGGCGGCGAAGCACGCGAACAGCGCCATGAAGCGGCTGACCCCGCCGCTGCGGCGCAGCCGGTCGAGGCCGTCCATCAGCCCGGCGGGCACCTCGCTGTACAGCCGGCCGCCCCGGGTCGAGTGGACCGGCGGCCGGGGCCGGTCGGTGGGCAGGCTCAGCACACCGGACGTCGCGGTCAACTGCTCGCGCCAGTAGGCGAGATGGCGTTGCATCGCGGGGGAGTCCTGCTCCTGGCGCTGGCGCCGGGTGTACTCGCCGTGCTGCATCGCCGGTGCCGGCAGGTCGAGTCGCCGGCCGTCCAGCCGGGCGTTGTACAGGGCCTCGACCTCGCGCAGCTCGACGGCGAACGACCAGCCGTCGTGCATGATGTGGTGCGCCACGACGAGCAGTTCGTGCTCGTCGGGGGCGAGGCGCACCGCCAGCCAGCGTTCCAGGGGGAACTCCGAGAGCGTGAAGGGCCGGACGAGCTCGGCCGCCACCCGCCGTTCGCGCTCGCGCTCGCGTTCCGCTTCCGGGAGACCGGACAGGTCCACCCGCTCGACGCGGACCGGGCGTGGCGGATGGACGACCGGGGAGGGCTCGCCGCCCTGGTCGCGGTAGGTGGTGCGCAGGACCTCGTGGCGCCGGTAGACCTCGGTGAGGGCCCACTCCAGGGCGTCGAGGTCGAGTTCGCCGCGTACCCGGATGCTCCGGGAGCCGTTGTAGACGGGGTCCTGCGGGGTGAGCTTGTGCAGGAACCACATCTGTTCCTGGTTGGCCGACATCACGTGGTGCTGCGGGTCGCCGTCGGCCGGCCCGCGCCGCGCCGTCTCCTGGTCCGCGGCGGCCGGTGCCGGCGCGGCGGCGGCCGGCGGCGCCGACGCCGCGGCGCGGACCGCTTCGGCCAGTTCGTCCAGCGTGGGGTGGACGAAGAGGTCGCGTACCGGAATCTCGACGCCGAGCCGCTCCTTGACGCGGACGACGATCTGCGCGGCGAGCAGGGAGTCGCCACCCAGCTCGAAGAAGCTGTCGTGCGCTTCGATCTGCTCGATCTGGAGCACTTCCCGCCAGATCGCGCCCAGCGATTCCTGGTCGAAGGCCGTGTCGTGGGGGTGGGAGGGAACGGCGGGCGGGTCTTGCCGGTTTCCAGCGCTTTCTTCGGCGGGATGCACAGATGTCTCCGGGATTCACGGTCGAACGTCAACAACGGATAACGCGTGTCTGGGCGGTGCGGCGTGCCGCCGCGGGAGCCGCCGGCCGGGCCGGGAGGGCGGCGGTCAGTTCGTGGCGGACACGTCCGGCCGCGCCGTCCGCGGGTCCGTGACGGCGGTCCGCCCACGGGCGACCAACGCCGCGGCCACGGCGAGGACGACGAGTGCCAGCACCTCGATGCCGGTGCCGGTCAGCGTCAGCGCGGTCATCGATCCGCCGCCCATCGCCACTCCGCCCAGGGCACCGCCGGCGGCGATCCCCAGGTAGGTCGAGGAGCTGTTGAGGGAGAGCGCGATGGTGGGCGCCGGGATGTCCAGGCTCGCGATGCGGTGGTTCTGCGTGGTGGGCAGCGCCCAGCAGGAGACGCTGATGACGGCGAGGATCAGCCCGAACAGCCCGCGGCCGAGCCAGGAGTCGCCCGGTGCGGGCAGGGTGAACACGACCATGGCCAGCAGTCCGACGGTCAACGCCGCGGCGGAGCCGAAGTAGGCGCGGTCCCCGCCGAACTTGTCGGCGGCCCGGCCGCCGACCGCGCTGCCGCCGACCGCCGCGACGCCCCACACCAGCAGGAAGACGCTGACTCCGGTGGCGTCGACGCCCGTGGTCCTCATCGCGAGGGGGGCGATGTAGGTGAAGACGGTGAACACACCCGCGCAGGCGAGCGCGTTGGACAGCAGGGCGGCCAGCACCCGCGGATGCGCGCCCACGCTGAGCCGCTGCCGCAGGGTCACCGAGGGCGGGGTCGGCACCTTGGGCAGGGCCACGGCCAGCACGATCGTCGCCAGCAGGGCCATGGCCGCCACCAGTACCAGGGTCGTCCGCCAGCTGCCCATCGCGCCGACCAGCGTGCCGATCGGGACGCCCAGCGCGGTGGCGGCGGACATTCCGCCGGCCACCAGGGCGATCGCCCGGCCGCGCCACTCCTCGGAGGTGACGCTGACCGTGACCGCGATCCCGCAGGGGATGTACAGGGCGGCGCCCAGGGCCGCCAGTACGCGTGCCGCCATCAGCACGGAGTAGTCGGGGGCGACGGCGCCCAGCACGTTGGACACCACGAAGACGACCAGCGCCGCCACCAGCAGCTGTTTGCGGCCCACCCTGGCGGTGAGGGCGGCGAGGATCGGCGCGCTGAGCGCGTAGAGCAGCGCGAAGACCGTGACCAGCTGTCCGGCGACGGTCGTGCTGACCTCGAAATCGGCCGCGATGCGGTTCAGCAGACCGCTGATGACGAAACCGTCGGTGCCGATGCTGAACGCACCGAGACTCAGCGCCAACAGAAGAATCCGGTTCGGCATGGGGCTACTTCCCTTCTTCTGTTAACGGGCGGCTGTGCGGGCGCGCGCTGGACAGCGTTCTGGCGGGCATGGTTTTCGGATCCCATCGGGTGGTGGCGAGTGGGGTGCAGAGGCGGAGTGACATGCGGGGCGGTAGGGGTGACCATGCTGCGGGGCAGTTCGGTTACCTCGCAGGGCAGCGCTTCTCGCAGGTGTCAGCAGTCGGCCGAGTTCATTTCAAGTCCCCCGTCGAGTCTGTGTGATCAGGTGCGCCGGCCACCGGCGGCGCGGCCAGGTGCAGAAAATGCGGCGACGGTCGAAAAGGCGGCCGCATCGGAGGCGGAAAAGAAATGTGTAACGTGCGGAAATTCATTGAGCGGAAAGCGGTTTCCGTAGTGGCGGACCGTGCCCTGCGGCACACACGCCAGCGGGGTGTCCACCCCGTCCCGCACCCCCGTCACGCCTTCCCCCAGAACCCCGTTGCCACGGACTCGCCGCTCGGGCCGCGCGGGCCGGCCCGAGCGCACGGCCCGGGCCGGCTCCACGTCAGCCACCCCCATCGGCCGCGCCGCCCCACAAGATCGTGCGGCTTTGCGGCAGCCCCGAAGCTATCTTCGGCTCAGTAATGTCGTCAAGATTATTCCGGCCCGATGCATTGTGAGTCGGAACGCCGCAGGTGGGAGCCGTGGTGAAGCCGCTCACCTGCAGAGAATTGCACTCCGGATGCAGCTGCAGAAAATTTCACCTCGCCCCTGCGGTGTTTATCCGGCAGGCGATGTGCAAAAAATTGCAGTCAAGTTTTCGGAAAGTGCCGGAGGGCCCGCGGACACCCCGTGCGATGCCCGATGCGGTGGGGGCGTCCGGCCGCGGCTTGTGCGGTTTCGATAAACGCGGCGCGCCGCTCATGCACGGAACGTACACTCCACGGCGCGGCCTTGTACGCAGCTCACCACCGCCTTCCGGGATCCCCCTCTAGGGTTTGACCCGTCGGACACCCCCCAGGCGCCCGGCGCACACGAAGTCCGCCGTGCGTCCTGTCGGCACCTGGCTGACCCGAGCAGTCCGAGCGAGCGAAGAATCAAAGGAGTTGCGGTCGATGAACACCACCGAGGACAACGGCCTGTGGGTGCGGCGCTTCCACCCGGCACCGGGAGCCGGCGCCCGCCTGGTCTGCCTCCCGCACGCCGGCGGGGCGGCCAGCTTCTACTTCCCGGTCTCGGCGGCCCTGGCCCCCCGTGTCGACGTCCTGGCCGTCCAGTACCCCGGCCGCCAGGACCGCCGCAAGGAGCCGTGCATCGACTCCCTCCCCGAGCTGGCCCGTCAGGTCGTCCCCCGGCTGCTCCCGTGGACCGACCGTCCGCTGGCCCTGTTCGGGCACAGCATGGGCGCCTCGCTCGCCTTCGAGGTCGCCCGGAGGCTGGAGCACGAACACGGCGTCGTCCCGGTCGTGTTGTTCGCCTCCGCGCGGCGGGCGCCGTCCGCGCACCGGGACGAGTCCGTGCACCGGCAGAGCGACGACCAGCTGATCCACGATGTCGAGGAGCTCAGCGGCACCGACTCGCAGCTGCTGCGGGACCCCGAGATGCGCAGCTTGGTCCTGCCGGCCCTCCGCGGCGACTACAAGGCCGCCGAGACCTACCGCTATGCGCCCGGCCCCGGCCTCAGCTGCCCGGTGACCGCCCTGATCGGTGACGCCGACCCCCGGGTGACGGTCGAGGAGGCCCGTGCGTGGGCAACCCACACCACCGGGGCGTTCGACCTCAAGATCTACAGCGGCGGCCACTTCTACCTCAACGAGCACAGCGACGTGGTCGTCCGCGAGATATCCGGCCAACTGATGTCCGCCACAGGCGTGTAGAGCGCCCTACCGGCTGCGGAACCGGCCCGGGAGGCGGGCGCGTCCGGCGCGCGCTCGCCGAACGTGGCTGCCCCCAGCGGGACTTCACCGACACGCCCTGGGGCGCGCCCTTACGCCGCGCAGCCTCAGGGCGCGCTGATGCGGGCGGCCACGCAGGGGTCCTCGTTGCGGTATCCGAGGCGGGTGTAGAGGCGTTCGGCCGGGGCGTTGTCGGCGAGCTGCCACAGGGTGCAGAACCCGTGCCGGCGTACCGCGAGCCGGGTCAGCCAGGCGGTCAGCGCGGCGCCGAGTCCCTGGCCGCGCAGCGCGGCGTCGGTGGCGACCGACGCCATCAGCGGGGCGCCGCTGTCCCGCAGACTGCTCAGGGCGCCGCAGGCCACCAGCCGCCCGTCGGCGTCGTCGCGGATGCCGGCCCACAGGCTGACCCCCGAGGAGCCGGGGCCGGTGGAGTGGGCCGGGCTGTGCTCGGCGAGGAAGGCGAAGAGCTCCTCGTGGTGGGTCTCGTCGAGCGCGGACACCCGCTCCTCGCCCCGCTGGACCTCCGGCTCCTCCAGCGTCCAGCGGAAGACCCACTCGACGGCGTCGGCCACCGCCAGGTGGCGGCCGACCAGGGCTTCGGTCCCGCGCGGGCCGGTGAACTCCCGCACCCCGCCGGCGAGCCCGTGTGCGGCGCGCAGGACGAGTCCGGCGGCGGCGTCCGGTGAGCCGACGCTCCATACGTGGCCGCGGGGGCCGTCGAGCCAGGCGGCGGCGCCGTCGCCGGACCAGCTGATCCGGTCGGCCGGGCGCTGCCGCGCGGCGCCGAAACGCAGCAGGGCGGAGCCGGCCTGGCGCTCCAGGCCCTGGTCGAACAGGTCGGCGGTCCGGGGGACGAGGGTCGTTGCCTGCATCGCTCTCTGGGAAGGACGTAAGGGACAGGTACGGGAGCCGGCGGCCCCGCGCGCGAGGCGCGCCGGAGCCGTCGGTATGCGGCAGGGGAGCCCGGCAGCGGCTGCGCGCGCGGCGGGCCCGGCCGACCGGGCCGACCACTGTCGCACACCGCCCCAGGTCCGGGGCAAATGCGCCGCTCGCGGGCCGGACGGTCACACGGCGGCACGGGCGGCCCGGCCCGCACCGCCGTCGGCCCCGGGGGATCTCAACGTGCCCCGGCGCAGGGCGGGTTGCCGCCCCGCGGACCCGGCCCCGGTCTGCCGGACGTGCCCTGGTCCGGTGGTTCGGCGACGGTCACCTGGGCGGGGCGCAGGAGCTGCCCGCCGACCCGGTAGCCCTGCCGGACGACCACGGAGCAGGTGGGGCCCCCGACCCGGTCGGTGCGGGCGCAGGTGATCGCCTCGTGGACGTGGGGGTCGAAGGGGGCGCCGGGCCGGGCGACGGGCTGCAGGCCCAGTGCCGCCAGCTCGGCCTCCAGGGCGTCGGCGACGCGCCGGAAGCCGCCGGTCACCTCGCCCCGCTCGGCGGCCTCGGCGAGCGCGTCGAGCACGGGCAGCAGCCGGCCCAGCACATTGGCCACGGCGATCTCGGCGACGGCCTGGCGGTCGCGGCGGACCCGCTTGCGGTAGTTGTCGTACTCGGCCTTGAGCCGTTGCAGGTCGGCCGTGCGCTCGCGCAGTTCGGCGCTCGCCGCGGCCTCGGACGTCGCCGGCGGCCCGGTGGCCGTCCGCTCCTTGCCGGTGGCGGTGCGCGAGGGGAGCACGGCGGGACCGTCCTGCGGCCCGCGTTCGACCAGTGCCAGCCGCGGGCGGACAGGGCCGTGGACGGGGGGCGGGTGGTTCATCGGGAGCCTCCCTCCTTCTTGTCGTCGTCGATGATCTCGGCGTCCACGACGTCGTCCTCGGCCCCGGCCTGCTGCCCGCCGGCGGCAGCACCCCCGGTGCCGCCCGCGGCGGCCTGCGCGGCCTGGCTGTCGGCGTACATGGCCTGGCCGAGCTTCTGGGAGACGGTCGCGAGCCTCTCGGTGGCGGTGCGGATCTCCGCGGTGTCCTCGCCCTTGAGCTTCTCCTTCAGCTCGGCGACGGCGGTCTCGACCTCGGTCCTGATGTCGCCGGGGACCTTGTCCTCGTTGTCCTTGAGGAACTTCTCGGTCTGGTAGACCAGCTGCTCGGCCTGGTTGCGGGTCTCGGCGGCCTCCCGCCTGCGGCGGTCCTCCTCCGCGTACTGCTCGGCGTCGCGGACCATCCGGTCGATGTCGTCCTTCGGCAGCGAGGAGCCGCCGGTGACGGTCATCTTCTGCTCCTTGCCGGTGCCCAGGTCCTTCGCGGTCACGTGCATGATGCCGTTGGCGTCGATGTCGAAGGAGACCTCGATCTGCGGGACGCCGCGCGGGGCCGGCGGCAGGCCCGTCAGCTGGAACATCCCGAGCTTCTTGTTGTAGACCGCGATCTCGCGCTCACCTTGGAAGACCTGGATCTGCACGGAGGGCTGGTTGTCCTCGGCGGTGGTGAAGATCTCCGAGCGCTTGGTCGGGATCGTGGTGTTCCGCTCGATGAGCTTGGTCATGATGCCGCCCTTGGTCTCGATGCCGAGGGACAGCGGGGTGACGTCCAGCAGCAGGACGTCCTTGACCTCGCCCTTGAGGACACCGGCCTGGAGGGTGGCGCCGATGGCGACGACCTCGTCGGGGTTGACGCCCTTGTGCGGGTCCTTGCCGGTCAGCTCCTTGACCAGCTCGGTCACCGCCGGCATCCGCGTCGAGCCGCCGACCAGGATCACATGATGGACGTCGGAGACCTTGATCCCGGCATCGTCGACCGCGTTGTGGAACGGCGTCTTGCAGCGCTCCAGAAGGTCCGCGGTCAGCTGCTCGAACTGCGAGCGGGTGAGCTTCTCGTCCAGGTGCAGCGGGCCCTCGGCCGACGCGCTCAGGTACGGCAGGTTGATCGTCGTCTCGGTGGCGGCGGACAGCTCGATCTTGGCCTTCTCGGCCGCCTCCCGCAGCCGCTGGGTGGCCATCTTGTCCTGGGACAGATCGATGCCGTACGCGTTCTTGAACTGCTTGGTCAGGTGATCGACGATCCGCTGGTCCCAGTCGTCGCCCCCCAGATGCGTGTCACCGTTGGTGGCCTTCACCTCGACCACGCCCTCGCCGATCTCCAGCAGCGACACGTCGAAGGTGCCGCCGCCGAGGTCGAAGACCAGGATCGTCTGGTCGTTCTCCTTGTCCAGGCCGTAGGCCAGGGCGGCCGCGGTGGGCTCGTTGACGATCCGCAGCACCCTCAGCCCGGCGATCTCGCCCGCTTCCTTGGTGGCGGTGCGCTGCGCGTCGTTGAAGTACGCCGGAACCGTGACCACGGCGTCCGTCACGTCCTCGCCCAGGTACTGCTCGGCATCGCGCTTGAGCTTCTGCAGCACCCGTGCGGAGATCTCCTGGGCGGTGAAGCGCCGGCCGTCGATCTCCCCGCCTCCTTCGGGGAAGCGCCACTCGGCGTCGCCCATGTGGCGCTTGACCGACCGCGCGGTGCGCTCGATGTTGGTCACGGCCTGCCGCTTGGCGATCTCCCCCACGAGCACGTCGCCGCCCTTGGAGAACCCGACCACCGACGGGGTGGTGCGGGCTCCCTCGGCATTGGCGATGACCGTGGGCTCACCGCCCTCCAGCACGCTGACCACCGAGTTCGTCGTCCCGAGGTCGATACCCACTGCACGTGTCATGGTCCTCTCCTTACCTGGCCGCAGGCCCTCTCACCTGCTGGTATGGAGAGAGCACCGCCTCCACCCTCTGGATAGATCGCGCCGTGCCGCGTGTCAAGATGCCCTGGTTTGCGGCATCTGGACACGCGGCCGACGGCGGATTTCGCGGTGTGCGCGGTGACCGGCCGTGACGGTCACTCCGACGCTTCCGGAGTCGAGGTCCAGGTGCCCAGCGACATCTCCGCGGTGATACCGGGACCGAAGCCGGCCAGCAGGCCGCGGTGGCCCTCACGGGAGGACTCCTCGTCGAACATCCGGCCCAGGGCGTCGAGGATCACCGCGCTGGCGATGTTGCCGTACTCGGTCAGCGTCGCCCGGCTGAAGCGGAACGCCTCCGGCGGCACCTCCAGGAAGCGGCTGAGGTCGTCCAGGATGCGCGGGCCGCCGGCGTGGACGAGGTAGAAGTCCAGGTTGCCCGCGTCCCACTGCTGCTCCTGCGCGACCGCGCGCAGGGCCGGGGCGAGCGGCTCCATGGTGCCCGGCACCCGCTTGTCCAGCAGGAAGTGGAATCCGGTGGACCGCACCGCGTAGGAGATCCAGTCCTCGGTGTGCGGGATGAGGTACGAGCCGTTGCGCTCCAGGCGGACGCCCTTGCCGCCCTTGCCGCGGACCACGGTGGCGGCCACCGCGTCGCCGAAGAGACCGTTCGACAGCAGCGATCCCACGCCCAGGTCGGTGGGCTGGTAGCACAGCGAGCAGAACTCGCAGGCCACGATGAGCACATTGGCGTCCGGGTACGCCGTGCAGAAGTCGTGCGCCCGGTTGATCGCGGCGCCGCCCGCCGCGCAGCCGAGCTGCGCGATCGGCATCTGGCGGGTCTCCGACCTGAAGCCCAGCGTGTTGATGAGCCAGGCGGTCAGCGCCGGCATCATGAAGCCGGTGCAGGAGACGTAGACGATCAGGTCGATCTGCCGTGCTTCCAGCTCGGCCTGGTCCAGTGCCTGGCGCACCACGGCGGGGACGCGGGCCTTGGACTCCTCCTCGTAGACCTCGCTGCGGGCGTCGAGACCCGGGTGCTTGAGGACCTTGTCGATCGGCTGGATCAGATGCCGGGTGCGGACGCCGGTGTGCTCGATCAGTCGGAGCACCAGTTTCAGCTGCGTGTGGTCCTTGTGCAGCCGCCGCGCCAGTTCGAGGGTGTCTTCCTGGGTGATGACGTATTCGGGGACGGCTATCGCTGGTTTGCACAGAACTGCCATGGGATTCCACTCCTTGCAGACCGTGGTCCGCCAGTGCACATCCCTGTGCTCAATTCGATTCGGCGGGCCTGCCTTCGAAGAAGGAACTCTCCCCGAGGGATGAACTCTCCTTGTCCAGATGGGCCAACTGGTCGAACACCAACGGTAAGCCAGGCGGGCAAAAACCGCATGCCCGCCTGTGGCACACCGTCACCAGGTGACCGGCAGCTCCACCGGATAGCGCCAGATCGAGGTCTTGTTCCAGGGCACTTCGTCGGCCGGCTTGGCCAGCCGCAGCTCCGGAAAACGCTCCAGGAGGGCGCTGAGGGCGACTTCGAGCTCGGTGACGGCCAGCGGGGCACCCAGGCAGTGGTGCCCGCCCCAGCCGAACGTCATATGGGACGGTCCCTGGCGTTCCATATCCAGCTCGTCGGGCCGCTCGAATTTCGCGCCGTCCCGATTTGCCGTCAGATACGAAACGTGCACGATGTCCCCGGCCCGGATCGTCACCCCGCTCAATTCCACGTCCTCCAGGGCGACCCGGGGGATGCCGACGCCCTTGCGGAAGGGGATGAACCGCAGCATCTCCTCCATGGCCTGCGGGAGCGTCTCGGGGCGCGAGCGCACCATCTGCAGCTCCGCGGGCCGGGTGAGCAGCGTGTAGGCGAGGTTGCCGATCTCGTAGGTGGTGGTGTCCTGGCCGGTGATGAGCAGCACCATGGCCATCACGGTCAGTTCCCGCTCGTCGAGGAGCTCGTCGCCGTCCCGCGCCGTGGCCAGGGCGCTGATCAGGTCGTCACCCGGGTTCCGGCGCCGTTGCGCGGTCAGCTCCGCGAAGTACGCCCGCATCTCGGCCTTGGCCCGTACGGCGTTGTCCTTGTTGTCCAGGCCGACGTCCATCATCGTCCGGGCGTGGGCGCGCAGCTGGGCGCGGTCGGCCTCGGGGATGTCGAGGACCTCGCAGATCGTCGTCAGGGGCAGCGGGGAGGCCAGGGACTCCATCAGGTCGGCCGGCGACCCGTGCCGCTCCATCTCGTCCAGCAGCTCGTCCACGACCCGCTTCGTACGAGCCCGCATGCGCTCCACCTGGCGCGGGGCGAACGCCTTGGACACCAGGCTGCGCAGACGGCTGCTGGCGGGCGGGTCCATCACGTTGATCGCCTCGTCCTGGACGATCGGCTCGGGCGTCATGCGGGGGAAGTCGTGGCCGATGATGGCGTGGCGGCTGAAGCGCCGGTCGGTCGTCACGGTGCGGACGTCGTCGTACCGCGTGACGAGCCAGGCCTCGCCCTCCCCGTACGGCAGCTTGATGCGTGCGACGGGTTCTTCGGTCAGCAGACGCTTGAGCGTCGGATCGAATTCAAGGGCCTCGGCGTAGTCGAAGGGACAGTTCCAGACCTTGGATCCGGATTCCATGATGAACTCCCGACGTCAGAGGTTTTGACACCAGTTTTTTTTGACACCACTTGCGATCTCATTATCGTGAAGCGTGAGATGCCGGGGCGGCCCGGCGTCGGTTCCGTTGCGCCGAACGGGTGGTGGGCCCTTTTTCCCGTCGGCACCGGGTCCCGGCCGAAAACGAAACCCGCCGCGCTCCCCTTTTTCGCATTCTTTGCCGAGTTGCCGGCCGCGCTGATTTCTGCATTGCCGGGCCGCCGGTTACCGAGAGGCGCCGATGCGCTCTGGGCGCCCAGGGACCCGATACCTGGAGAGAGGTTCCGATACGGCCTCCCGACGCAGGTGCTCCACTAATGTGGAGCGACTTCACGTCGCAGCGGGACAGGACACATGACCACCACCCCCACCGCCGAGTTCGCCGTCATCGGCGGCAGCGGCTTCTACGAGCTGCTCGCGGACGCCGAACGCGTCACCGTCGACACCCCCTACGGCGCGCCGTCCGACGCGATCACCGTGAGCCCGGCCGGCGGCCGCCGGGTCGCCTTCCTGCCCCGCCACGGAAGCGGTCACGCCCTGCCCCCGCACCGCATCAACTACCGCGCGAACCTGTGGGCGCTGCGCTCGCTGGGCGTCCGCCAGATCCTCGCCCCGTGCGCGGTCGGCTCGCTCCGTCCCGAACTGGGCTGCGGCTGCGTCGTCGTCCCCGACCAACTGGTGGACCGCACGAGCGGCCGCGCGCAGACCTTCTACGAGCAGGGCGCGGTGCACGTCTCGTTCGCCGACCCCTACTGCGCGCACGGCCGGCGGGCGGTGCTGGCGGCGGCCGCCGCGACCGGCACCGAGGCGACCGACGGCGGCACCATGGTCGTGGTCCAGGGGCCGCGGTTCTCCACCCGGGCCGAGTCGCAGTGGTACGCCGCCGCGGGGTGGTCGCTGGTCAACATGACGGGGCACCCCGAAGCCGTGCTCGCCCGTGAACTCGCGCTCTGCTACACCGCGGTGGCCCTGGTCACCGACCTCGACGCGGGCATCGACGCCCGCCAGAGCGTCTCCCAGGAGGAGGTCTTCACCGTCTTCGCCCAGAACACCGGGCGCCTGCGCGGCCTCGTCCTCGAAGCCCTGGGCCGCCTCCCCGAGGAGCGCTCCTGCGCCTGCCCCGGCACGCTCACCGACATGACCCTGCCCTTCCCGCTGCCCTGACGGGACCCGCCGCAGGACATGCCGCCGACGGCGTAATGGCCGGGCGGGGCCGTTCGGGCGCGCGAGGCTGTGGCCCTTGTGCACGGTCGTACCGGGAGTCCGTGAGTGAACAGATCGGGTGAGACGGTCTTCGAACGGATACACCGCGACCGCCGGCCGGACCGCGACCGGCCGGCCGACAGTTGCGCGCGGACGGTGGAGAACAGCGGCTTCGAGGTGCCCCGCCCGCCCGCGTGGATGCGCTGGCTGCCGCTCGCCTACGTCGTGTTCGTCATGCTCCTCGAAACGGTGACCCCCACGCCGTGGGCGGTGAGCTTCCTGCTGATCGCGCTGCCGGTGGTCGCCGCCTACACCCTCGGTCCCCTCGGCGTCGGCCTGGTCACGGTCTTCGCCGTCGTGCTGCTGGGCGTGGTGGCCGGCACCCCGTGCTGCACGGGCCACAACCTCCACCAGCTGTGGGAGAACCACCACGTCGCCGCGTATGTCGCCACCGGCCTGGTCGGCGCCCTCGGCATGGCGCTGGCCGCCCACCGCCAACGACAGGAGCGGTATCTGGTCCGCGCCAACTCGGTGGCCGAAGCCCTGATGCGCACCCTGCTGCGGCCGGTGCCGCACCGGGTGGGCAACGTCCTCGCGGCCGGTCTCTACCGGTCCGGTGAGGTCGGCACCATGGTCGGCGGCGACCTCTACGACATCCTCGCCACCGAGGCCGGCGAGCGCGCGATCATCGGGGACGTCCGCGGCAAGGGGCTCAAGGCCGTACGCACCGTCGCCGACACCCTCGGCAGCTTCCGCGAGGCCGCCTACGACCAGGGGGACCTGCTGTCCGTAGCGGCCTGTCTGGAACGGCGACTCGCCCGCGAGGCCCAGGAGATCCGCGACGACGAACTCTTCGTCACCGCCGCCCTGGTCGAGTACGACGCGCCCGCCGGCCTGGTGACGATCGTCAACCACGGGCACATCGAACCGGTCCTGATCTCCGGCGGCGAGGTGACGGCCCTCACCGGACCGCCCGCCCTGCCACTGGGACTGGCCACCCTCGCCGACGAAGCCCCCGTCGCCTACACCCATCCCTTCGTCCCCGGTGACGTCCTTCTGCTGTGCACCGACGGCCTGATCGAGGCCCGCGACCACACCGGCGCCTTCTACCCCCTCCTCGACCGCCTCCGCCACGGCTTCGCCGACCGGCCCGCGCCCGGCCCGGGCGACGTGGTCGACTTCCTCAACACCGATCTGCCGCTGCACACCCGCGTGTTCCACGACGACGTCGCCATCCTGGCGATCGCACCGCACGCCACCGGGAGCGAGGGCCCACCGCACTGATTTCGTACGCCACGTAGTTTGGCGGCGAAACGGCGATCAGTCCGACATCTGGGAGGGGCACTCATGCGCGCCATGCGGTTCGAGCGGTTCGGCGGTCCGGAGGTGCTGGCGCAGGCCGAGGTACCGGACCCGGTGGCGGGTCCGGGCCAGACACTGGTCGAAGTGGCCGCCGCGGGCGTCAACTTCGGAGACATCAAGCAGATCGCGGGCGAGCACACCGACGGCCCGTACGCGCCGAAGGGGCCGCTCCCGCGCATTCCCGGTCTGGAGGTCGTCGGCCGGACCCCGGACGGCCGGCGGGTGCTGGGCTATCTGCCGCAGGGGGGATACGCCGAGAAGGCGGTGGTCGCCGACCGCGACCTGGTCGAGGTGCCGGAGGGGGTGCCCGCGGGCGAGGCGCTGGCCCTGCTCGTACAGGGTCTGACGGCATGGCACCTGCTGCGGTCGGCCGCCCGTATGACGCCCGGCGAGAGCGTGGTGGTCCACGCCGCCGCGGGCGGGACGGGCAGCCTCGCCGTCCAACTGGCCCGGGAGTTCGGGGCGGGGCGGATCATCGCCACGGCGTCGTCCGAGGACAAGCGCGCCTTCGCCCTGGAGCTCGGCGCGGACGTGGCGATCGACGGCGCGGCGGAGGGCTACCGCGAGCGGGTCCTGGACGCCAATCGCGGCCGCCCGGTCGACGTCGTCCTCGACGCCGTCGGCGGCCCGGTCCTCGACTCCGCCCTGGGCGCGCTCGGGTACCTCGGACGGCTGGTCACCTACGGCTCCTCGTCGCGGCGGGCCGCCTCCGCCATCGCGCCGGGCCGCCTCGCGCTGGAGAGCCTCACCGTCGCCGGCTTCTGGCTCATCCCGCTCATCGCCCGCGACGGGGCCGGCGGCCCGGCACTCGAGGAACTGCTCGACCTCACGGCGCGGGGTCGGCTGCGGCCGCTGGTCGGCGCGGAGTACGACCTCGCGAGGGCCCGTGACGCGCATGAGGACCTGCTCGCCCGCCGGACGAAGGGGAAGTCGGTCCTCCGTCCTCGCAGCTGAGTCGCGGCCGTGCGGGGGTGAGGAACGGCACACGATCAAGAAAGAGGTGTATCGCTTATGCTTCTGTCGAGACGATGAGTTGCCGCACCTGAGGAGCGCGCCATGGCGATGACGACGTACGAGGACTCGCGAGCCGCACGGCTGCTGGGACGGCCGTTCACCATCGGGAGCCTCACCCTCCGAAACCGGATCGCCATGGCGCCCGTCACCCGGTGCTTCTCACCGGGCGGGGTGCCCGGCGAGAACGTGGCGGCCTACTACGCGCGCCGGGCGGCCGGCGGGGCGGGGCTGATCATCACCGAGGGCACCTTCATCGGCCGCGACGCCGCGGCCGCCTACCACGACGTACCGCACTTCTACGGCGAGGAGGCGCTGGCGGGCTGGGCCCGGGTGGTCGACGAGGTCCACCGCGCGGGCGGCCGCATCATGCCGCAGCTGTGGCACACGGGGGTGTCGCGCGGCCCCGGGAGCCTGCCGGCCGGCGTCCCCGCCGAGGGCCCGTCCGCGGTGGGCCTCGACGGCCGTCCCCACGGCACCGCGATGACGCCGCGGGACATCGACGCGGTGATCCGGGCCTTCGCCGGGGCGGCCGCGGCCGCCGAGCGCACCGGCTTCGACGGCATCGAACTCCACGGCGCCCACGGCTACTTGATAGACAACTTCCTGTGGCCGCGCACCAACCGCCGTACCGACGGCTACGGCGGCGCCCCGGCCTCCCGCGCCCGCTTCGCCGCCGAGGTCGTCGCCGCGGTGCGCGCGGCCGTTACGCCCGGCTTCCCGGTGGTCCTCCGGCTCTCCCAGTGGAAGACCGGCCACTATCAGGCCCGGATCGCCGAGACCCCCGAAGAGCTGGAGCAGTTGGTCGCCCCGCTCGCCGCGGCCGGGGTGGACGCCTTCCACGCCTCCACCCGCCGCTACTGGCTGCCGGAGTTCGCCGGCAGCGAGCTGAACCTGGCGGGGTGGGTCAAGAAGCTGACCGGCCGGGCCGTGCTGACCGTGGGATCCGTCGGCCTCGACAAGGAGTTCTCCGACCCGCGGAGCCGGACCCAGCGGTCCGGGGCCACCGGGATCGACCTCCTGCTGGACCGTCTGGAGCGCGACGAGTTCGACCTGGTCGCCGTCGCCCGCGCCCTGGTCGCCGACCCCGACTGGCCGGCCAAGGCCCTCGGCGGCCGGCTCGACGAGGCGATTCCGTACGACGCGGCCCTGCTCGACACGCTGCGGTGAGTCGCGCGGCGGCGGCCGGGAGCCGGTAGCCGGGGGAGGCCTCCACGGGCACGGACGGGCCCGTCCCACCTGGGGCGGTGATGTAATGGGCGCTCGGCTTACGGCTATGTTCTCAGCGGAGGGGCGCGCGCCCGCCGCCCCTGTGAAAAGATGGACCGCCCGTCCGACGTCCAGCCAGGAGGTGTGACGCGATGACCTGGCCCGCAACCACCCGCTACCGCCTGGACCCCGCGCCCGGTGGGCTGGGCCTCGTCCAGGACCTGCTCAACACCGTCGCCGCGGGCGCCCCGCGCAAGCCGGACTTCCTCGCCACCGCGCAGGACGCGCAGGCCTGGGCGGACCAGGCGATCGCCCAGTGGTCGGCGGTCACGGGGCAGCCCGCTCCCCATGTGGCACTGGACGCCGACGGTCTCGACGGGCTCCGGGCCTTCCGGGACGACCTGCACGAACTGACCGCCACGGCGCAGGACACCGGAGCCGGGGCGGCCGCCGCCGTCGCACCCGTGCTGCACAGTGCCAGTGCCGCGCTCCAGATCGGGGAGGACGGACTGGTCCGCCTCGAGCCGCGCGGCAGCGGCTGGCGCCGGCTGGTCTCGCTGATCCTGACCGCCGCCTTCGAGGCGCAGCAGGCCGACACCCGCCGTCGCCTCAAGACCTGCCGCAACCCCCGCTGCCGGGTGGCCTTCTACGACCGTTCCCGCAACAACAGCGGCGTCTGGCACGACGTCAGGATCTGCGGCAACGCCGCCAATCTGCGCGCCTACCGTGCCCGCCGGAAGGCCGAGAACGGCTGACGGCCGTGCGGGCGGCGCACTCAGTCCGTCTGATGTGCGTCCCGAGCCGCGTCCACGAAGCGCTCCAGCGCTGCCCAGAAGGGGCGGTAGGCGGCGTCGAACGCACCGCGGTGGTCGGTGTCACCGCCCAGTTCGGCCTTGACGGCCGAGTAGAAGGGGCCGGTCGCCTTTTGGAGGGCGAGCGCCGCGGCCGCGGCCGACGGCGGGCCCTCCAGTTCGACGACGCGTGCGCAGCGGCGGATCTTCGCGTACTCGGCGACCTCCCGGTCGTGCAGCTCGCCGAGTGAAGCCGTACGGGCAGCCGAGCCGGGCAGCCGCAGCGCAGCGGAGATCTCCCAGTACAACTCGCCCATCCGGTGGGTCTGTTCGATCAGATCCAGATAGGCGGTGCGCCGGCTCTCCCGCAGTCGCTCGGCGCGCTGCGAGCGCGCGGCGATCTCGGCCTGGATCCTTGCGGCCTGCGTGCTGCCGCGGCTGGTGACCCAACTGGCGAGCACGGCCGTGCCACCGGTCACCG
Organism: Streptomyces sp. NPDC043738; assembly: GCF_056436545.1. Taxonomy (NCBI): domain Bacteria; kingdom Bacillati; phylum Actinomycetota; class Actinomycetes; order Kitasatosporales; family Streptomycetaceae; genus Streptomyces; species Streptomyces sp. NPDC043738. Next base: position 95,224 of record NZ_JBWKCJ010000006.1, read on the forward strand.
CCGCGATCGCCAGAGTCCACCATGTGCTGTCACCCACGTGGCGCCACGATACCGAGCCGCTGCGGTGTACCCGACGCCGAGCCGGGGCGGTCCGCCCACGCACCCCACGGCCCCCGCTACGACGGGAACTCGCCCGGCGGCACCGTGCTCGTGCTCGCATTGCCGCCGAGCACCCTGTTCAGCGTGAACGTCAGCACGGTGTACTGCGTCCCACCGGCCACCCGGACGGTCCGGAAGTTCGCCTTGTCGTCGAACTTCTCGAAGCTGCACTCCCGGGTGAAGGAACTCCTCGCGCCGTTCCAGTCCTCTCCCGTCGTGAAGTACACCGTGTACGCACCGCTGTCGACGCTGCGTATGGTGGTGTTCGAGCCGTGGCGCACATACACGGAGAACGCCGTCCGCCGGCCGCGGGTCAGCGTCACCACCGCATCCGTGCCGGTGCCGTTGTCGACCGTCAGCCGCCCCAGCCCGCCCCGGCCGCCGTCGCGGACGAATGCGCCGTTGGCGAGCCTGCGGTGCCTGGCCTGCTCCGTGCGCGGCAGCCGCAGCGCGGCGTCATAGCCGATGGCGCGGAGCGCGCGAGCGGCCGCTTCGATGCTCTTCGGGCTCTGGGCCGTGCCGAGTTCGACCCGCGGTGAGGTGGCGCAGCGGCCGCCGTCGCTGCGGGCGCTCCTGAGATCCTGCCCCAACGCCCGCAGGGCGGTGGCGAGTTGCCCGTTGCCCGAGCCGGCGTTGTCCGGTGTGCGGGTGGTCTGCAGCGCGTCCGCGGCGGCGTCGGCCTTGGTGGCGGCGGCGCCCAGCGCCTTGTCCAGCGAGCCGCCCTCGTGCGCCCGGTCCACCGCGCGCAGCGCTTCGTCGAGCGGCGCGAGGGCGTTGGCGAGAGCGTGGCGGTAGGCGTCGGGGGCGACGGAGGGCGTCGGGGGCGGCGTCGACGACGTCGCGGTGCCCGGCGAGCTGCCGGGTCCGCCCGCCCGGTCCGCGCCACCGCCTTGCGACGCACAGGCCGCCAGCGCGCAGCAGAGCGCGAGGGCCGTCGCGCCCAGGCCGGCGGTCCGGCGCGCCCGCCGCCCCGGCCTCCGCCCTGTGCCCGCGGCGCGCGTCCCGTCCTCGTACGTCGATGTCCCGTCCTCGTGCGTCGTCGTCCCGCCCGTCGGGCGCACAGACGTGTATCCCGGCATGAGCCCCCCGATTCCCCCGATACCTCAGGTACTCCCGCTACCTTCGGATTCCACCCGACTTCCGGCAATCGTCGGAACAACCAGACTTCTGCGCATCCAACATGACTGTCAAGGCCGGCGGTTGGGGCTGTGGACAACGTGCGGCCGCCCGGTCTCCGGCTCCGACACCAGCGCGTCGCCGACACCGGCCGGGCCCCGGGAGCCCGCCGCGACGCCCTCCCGTCGTCTGCGCCCGGCGCGACGCAGTCCGACGGCGCGGCCACTGCCACGGCCACGGCTGCGGTGGGCAGGGGCCGGGGCCACGCGGAGATCGCGCCGCCACCGGGGGCCCCGGCGCCACCGCCGCCCCCGGAAGCGGGGGAGCGGGGCGAACCCCCTGGCCGGGCCATGGGCGTGCTGCTCGTCCGTGCTCCCGCGCGCTTCCTGGCCGCCGCCTCGCAGCCAGAACTAAAATCGGGGCATGGCTGCAGGGGAGTGCCCCGACTCGCTCGCCGACGTCCTGGCCGATGGCCCGGCCGGCGCCCGGCGGCCGATCCGGTGCCGGTCGCGGCCCGGTCACCTGCTGCGCGAGGAGCTGGCGGGCACATGACCACCGACGACGGGCGCAGTCCGGGACCGGCCGCCGCAGCGGCGCCCGCCACCCCCACTCCCGACGCCGTGACCTGCCGCGCCCTGCACTACGCCTTCGGCGAGACCAGGGCCGTGGACGGGGTGGACCTCTCCGTACGCGCCGGTGAGGTCTTCGGCCTGCTCGGGCCGAACGGCGCGGGCAAGACCACCACCATCCGCTGCATCACCACGCTCCTGCCCGTCCCGGCCGGCATGGTGCGGGTATTCGGTCACGACGCGGCGAGGGAGCGGATGGCGGTCCGCCGGCTGCTGGGCTACGTACCGCAGCAGCTCTCCGCCGACGCCGGACTGACCGGCCGCGAGAACGTCGCCCTGTTCGCCCGCGTCTTCGACATCCCCCGCCGCGAACGCGCCGCACGCGTCACCCAGGCGCTCGCGGCGGTCGGCCTCACCGACGCCGCCGGCCGGCTCGCCAAGACGTACTCCGGCGGCATGATCCGCCGCCTCGAACTGGCCCAGGCGCTGGTCAGCGCGCCGCGTCTGCTGATGCTCGACGAGCCGACGGTCGGCCTGGACCCGGTCGCCCGCACCAGCGTCTGGGAGCACATCAACGCGGTACGCGCGGCCACCGGCATGACCGTGCTGGTGACCACGCACTACATGGACGAGGCCGACCAGTACTGCGACCGCGTGGCTCTGATGCACCACGGCCGCATCCGCGCCCTCGGCACACCGGACGCCCTCAAGTGCGCCCTGCGCGCCCGCCGCCGCACGGCCCGCGCCGCGCGCACCTCCACCGCACCCGGCCCTCCCACCGCATCGCGCTCGTCGGACGCCGCGCCGACGCTGGAGGACGTCTTCCGGGACGTCGCCGGCAGCGGCCTGGACGAGCAGTCAGGAGACTTCCGCGATGTCCGAAGCACCCGCCGCACGGCCAACCGAGTCGGCTGACACCGCCACCGGCGCCGACGGGCTGGATCTGCTGCTGGTCCCGCCGCGCTCCCGCACCGGCTGGCGGGTGCTGCCCGCCCGGGTGGTCGCCATGTGCGTGGTCGAGGTGCAGAAGCTGCGCCACGACCGCACCGAGCTGTACACCCGCGCCGTCCAGCCGGCCCTGTGGCTGCTGGTCTTCGGTGAGACCTTCACCCGCATCAACGCCATCCCCACCGGCGGCACCCCGTACATCGACTATCTGGCGCCCGGCATCATCGCGCAGTCGGCCATGTTCATCGCGATCTTCTACGGCATCATGATCATCTGGGAGCGGGACGCCGGCATCCTCACCAAGCTGCTGGTCACGCCCACCCCACGCGCCGCCCTGATCGCCGGCAAGGCCTTCGCCGCCGGGGTGAAGGCGCTGATCCAGGCCGTGGTGGTGATCGTCATCGCGGCGCTGCTCGGCGTGGCCATGACCGGGAACCCGCTGCGGCTGATCGGTGTGGCCGTCGCCGTGGTCCTCGGTTCGGCCTTCTTCTCCTGCCTGTCCATGACGATCGCCGGGATCGTGCTCACCCGCGACCGTCTGATGGGCATCGGCCAGGCCATCACCATGCCGCTCTTCTTCGCCTCCAACGCCCTGTATCCGGTGGCGGTCATGCCCGGCTGGCTCCAGACGGTCAGCAAGGTCAATCCCCTGAGCTACCAGATCGACGCCCTGCGCGGTCTCCTGCTCGGCACCCACGCCCATCTGGCCCTGGATTACGCCGTCCTCGTGGTGGCCGCGGCCCTCGGCATCGCCGCCGCGTCCTCCCTCCTGGGCCGGCTGGCCCGCTGACCGCGTCGGCCCGCCCCGGCCGCTCGCACCGGGTGGTCCACGGGTACCGCTTCCACGGCAGCGCCCGGTTCTGGCCGACGACGCCCCGGAGTTGGCGGTGCCGGCGGCCCGGAGAATTCCCGTCCTCACAGGTCACAAGGCACGTCTTCGGCGTCACGGCCCCCATGGGTGTCACCGGTCGATGAATCCGGCCTCAAAGCTTGGGCACAAGTTGCACACATCCCCTCTACATACTGGTCTCGATGGTCTAGATTGACCGTGCTTCGGCCGGTCGGTCACGTGGCGACCAAAATGATCTATAGGTCCGCCGCCACGGACAGCCGTCAGTCGCGTCCCGGCGTCAGACGTGGGGGTGATCAGTTCTTGGGGCCCGCGAGGGGGCCTCGGGTGCGGGGAGCGCCCGAGGTTTTCGACGGGTTCCCGTGTACCTCGAAGGTCTGGCAGGACAGCAAGTCCGCTGCCGCCAGGGTGGGTTGTTCACGTAGCGCTGCGGTTGGCCGGGATGTCATGCGCGGGAGGCGGGGCCTCCCGAGGGGAGGAACGGCGCGGCGCGGGGGGCGGGGGCCTCCCGAGGGGTGGAACAGTGCGGGGGGCGGGGGCCTCCCGGGGGGAGGAACCGTGTTGAGCGAACACGTCGAGCCCGCTGGAGACCTGGGGGGGTCTGTACAGCAGGGGGAATTAACCAGCCCGTTTCCATCGGCGCGCGGGCGTCTGGAGAACGGGCCGATCAGCCCGCCCGCGATCGACTGGGAGCAGCGGTACCGCCGTACCGTGATCACCAGCGACACGGTGGCCACCGCCTTCGTGGTGGCGGCGATCGGCGGCTTCTTCGGGGTCCGGGACGCAGCCAACTGGCATGAGAAATGGAGAATTCTGGCCTTCGGCACCGAGCTGCTGGTGCTGGGGGCGCTCGCGGTGAGCCGGGCGTGGGCTCCGGCCGTGCTCGGCCAGGGCGCCGAGGAATTCCGCCGGCTGGGACGCTCACTGTTCACGGCGGTCGTCGTACTGGCGCTCGGCGGGATCGCCCTCACCTCGCGCAACATCAAGCTCTGGATCTTCGTCGCGATCCCGGCGATCGCGCTCATCACCATGACCGAGAGGTATCTGCTGCGCCTCTGGCTGCACAAACAGCGGAAGGAAGGACGGTGCCTGCGCCCGGTGGTCGCTGCCGGGAGCCTGGCGACCGTACGCGACCTGATCACCCGAACCCGCAAGTTCCCGCATCTGGGCTGGCGGGTGGAGGCGGTGTGCACGCCGGACGGTCTCGGGCCCGACGGTGACCGACTGGACGGAGTGCCGGTCGTCGGCCGACTGGCGGACGTCGCGGGCCACGTCCACCGCGACGGCTACCGTGTCGTCGCGGTCACACCGGACCCGCACTGGTCACCGGACCGGCTGCAGCGGCTGGCCTGGAACCTCGAAGGCAGCGATGCCGAGATGGTCGTGGCCCCCGTGCTGATGGAGGTGGCCGGCCCGCGGCTGCACGTCGACGCGGTGCTCGGGATACCGCTGCTGAGGGTCAGCATGCCGATCTTCACCGGGGGCCGCCGGGCGGTCAAAGAGGTCGTCGACCGGACGGGCGCGGCGATCCTGCTGATGCTGTTCGCGCCGCTGATGGTGGTCGTCGGGCTGCTGGTGCTGGTGGACAGCCGGGGCGGGGCGTTCTACTGCCAGCGCAGGGTCGGCAAGGACGGCCGCGAGTTCACCATTTTCAAGTTCCGCACCATGGTCGCCGGGGCGGACACGGCACGTGCCGGGCTGGCCGAGCGCAACGAGGGCGCCGGCCTGCTGTTCAAGCTCCGCCGGGATCCGCGGGTGACCCGGGTGGGAGCGGTGCTGCGCCGGTACTCGATCGACGAGCTCCCGCAGCTCTTCAACGTGCTCACCGGCTCGATGTCGCTCGTCGGCCCGCGGCCTCCGCTGCCGGAGGAGTCCGCCGCGTACGGCCCGGACATCCGGCGGCGGCTGCTCGTCAAGCCCGGGCTCACCGGCCTGTGGCAGATCAGCGGACGCAGCGACCTGCCGTGGGAGGAGGCGGTCCGCCTGGACCTGCGGTACGTGGAGGACTGGTCGCTCGCGCTGGACACGGTGATCTTGTGGAAGACGCTGCGTGCGGTGCTCCACGGGCAGGGGGCCTACTGATGCGCGGGAGTCGTCGTACGGCCGGGGTGCGGAGCGCAGGCCACAAGGGCCTGCCTGGGGGGAGGGACGGGTCATGAGGATCAGCGTCTTAGGGCTCGGCTACGTGGGCTGCGTGTCGGCCGCGTGCCTGGCCAGCATGGGCCACGAGGTCATCGGGGTGGATGTGAACCAGGTGAAGGTCGACCTGGTCAACGACGGCAAGGCCCCGGTGGTCGAGGAGCGGATCGGCGAGCTCATCGCCGAGGTCGTGCGGACCGGAGCGTTGCGCGCCACCGGCGACGTCCGCGAGGCGGTCATGGCCAGCGAGGTGTCGCTGGTCTGCGTGGGCACGCCGTCGGAGCCCAACGGCAGTCTGTGCACCACGTACCTGGAGCGGGTCACCGAGCAGATCGGCGCCGCGGTGGCCGAGCGGGGCGGGCGGCAGACCGTCGTCTTCCGCAGCACCATGCTCCCGGGCACCTGCCTGAACCTGCTGGTACCGATCCTGGAGAAGTACGCCGGCGGTACGGCCGGGGTGGACTTCGGGGTCGCGGTCAACCCGGAGTTCCTGCGCGAGGGCACGAGCGTGCGGGACTTCTTCGACCCGCCCAAGACCGTCATCGGCGAGCTCGACCCGGCGAGCGGCGACGTGGTGGCGGCGCTGTACGACGGCCTGCCCGGCGAGGTGTTCCGGGTGCCGGTCCCGACGGCCGAGGCGATCAAGTACGCGGACAACGCGTTCCACGGCCTCAAGATCGGCTTCGCGAACGAGCTGGGCGCGGTGTGCCGGGCGCTCGGGGTGGACTCCCACCAGGTCATCGACGTGTTCCTGGCCGACCGCAAGCTGAACATCAGCCCCGCCTACCTGCGGCCCGGCTTCGCCTTCGGCGGCTCCTGCCTGCCCAAGGACCTGCGCAGCCTGGTCCATGCGGCACGGCGGGCCGACGTCTCGGTGCCCATCCTGTCCCATGTCCTGCCCTCCAACGCCGACCATCTGCAGCGCGCCGTGGAGCTGGTCGAGCGCACCGGCAGGCGCCGGGTGGGCCTGTTCGGGTTGTCCTTCAAACCCGGCACCGACGACCTCCGCGAGAGCCCGCTCGTCGAGCTGGCGGAGAGGCTCTTCGGCAAGGGCTACGACCTGCGGATCTACGACGCCAACGTGAGCCTCTCCCGGCTGATGGGCGCGAACCGCGAGTACATCGAGACCCGGCTGCCGCACCTCGCGCAGCTGCTCGCGGAGTCCGTCGACGACGTGCTCGAGCATGCCGAGGTGTGCCTGGTCGGGACCAGGGATCCGGCCGTGCTGTCGGCGCTGCCCCATGGCGACGGCCCGGTGATCGTCGACCTCATCCACCTTCCCGACGCCGACGTGCGCCGGGCCGAACCTGGGTACGTGGGCCTTGCTTGGTGACACATCGTTTGGTGAGACGGTCAGCGGCGACGGGCCGGCCCGTCGCGCGCTGATTCTGGTGGAGAACCTGTCGGTGCCGTTCGACCGGCGGGTGTGGCAGGAGTGCACGACGCTGCGCGACGCGGGCTGGACGGTGCACGTCATCTGCCCGCAGGGGAGCAAGCGCGACACGGAGCCGGAGGCGGTGATCGACGGGGTGCGGATCCACCGCTACCCGTTGCGCGCGGCCACCGGAGGGCCGGCCGGCTACCTGCGGGAGTACGGGTCGGCGTTGTGGCACACCGTCCGGCTGGCCCGCAAGGTCGGCCCGGTCGACGTGGTCCACGCCTGCAACCCGCCCGACCTGCTGTTCCTGCCGGCACTGTGGCTGAAGCGGCGCGGCGCGCGGTTCGTCTTCGACCAGCACGACCTGGTGCCCGAGCTGTACCTCTCCCGGTTCGACCGCGGCAAGGACCTGCTCTACCGGGCCGTGTGCGCGCTGGAACGGCGGACCTACCGGGCCGCGGACATCGTGCTCGCCACGAACGAGAGCTACCGGGACGTCGCGATACGCCGTGGCGGCAAGCGGCCGGAGGACGTCTTCGTGGTGCGCAGCGCCCCCCAGACCGACCGGTTCCAACCGGTGCCACCTGAGGCGGAGTTGAAGCACGGCAAGCCTCATCTGCTGTGCTACCTGGGCGTCATGGGCCCGCAGGACGGCGTCGACTACGCCTTGCGGGCCCTTGCGAGACTGCGCGACGAGCTCGGGCGGACCGACTGGCACGCGGTGTTCGTCGGCTCCGGCGACGCCTTCGAGGCGATGGTGGAACTGTCCCGGCAGCTCGGGCTCACGGAGCAGGTGCAGTTCACCGGGCGCATACCGGACGCCGACCTGGTGCGCTACCTGTCCACCGCGGACGTGTGCCTGTCCCCCGACCCGCGCAATCCGCTCAACGACGTGTCGACGATGAACAAGGTCCTGGAGTACATGGCGATGGGCCGGCCGATCGTCTCGTTCGACCTGACGGAGGCGCGCGTCTCCGCCGGTGACGCCGCCCGCTACGCGCCCGCCAACGACGAAGCCGAGTTCGCCGGGCTCATCGCGCGGTTACTGGACGATCCGGAGCAGCGGGCCCGGATGGGCAAGATCGGCCAGGAGCGGATCAGCGGGCAGCTCTCCTGGCGGAACTCGCAAGCGTCGCTGCTCGCCGCCTACGCCGCCGCCTGCCGTGACCGCGCTCCGGTGTCGCCGAGCGCCCCGGTCCGGGCACAGAGGAGGCAGCGGCGTTGAGCGATGATGCGATACGCCTGGTCACGATCGGGCGGATCTTCCGTCGGCGCTGGCGGCTGCTCGCCGTCGTCGCCGTGCTGGGCGCGCTCGTCGGCTACGGCGCCTCCCTGCTGTTCCCGCCGAGCTACACGACGTCGACATCGGTACTGCTGGCGGGGCAGTGGGAGGAGCGCGAGCTGCTGACCCAGGCGGAGATCGCGGCCAGTTCGGCGGTGGTCGACCGCGCGGCCGCCACGCTCGGCCGGACCGGCGTCAGCGGCAGCGAGCTGCGGGATCGGGTGAGCGCCAAGGCCGCCGACGGGAACATCATCAAGATCTCGGGTACGGCCGACACCCCGGAGCAGGCGCAGCGGCTCTCCGACCAGGTGGCCCAGCAGTTCGTCGCCTTCGCCGCGCGGATCGCGGGCGACGACACCGACCCCGACGCGGCGGCGGAGCCCGAGGCGCTGCGGCAGAAAGTGGTGCAGACCAACCGCCGCATCACCGACCTGGCCAATGCGGCCGATCCGGGGCGGACCGTGGAGGGCGTGCAGGCCCGCACCGAGCTCGAGAAGCTGCGCACCGCGCTGCAGGCGGCCATGAAGAAGCTGGACGAGGCCGACCCGGCGACCAACAAGGCCAACATGGTCGTCATGGGGCCGGCGGCCCGGCCGACCGGCGAGGCACCGCCGACGAGGGTGCAACTCATCGCCACCGGGGCGCTGTTGTTCTTCCTGCTCGCGGTCATCGGCCATCTCACCGCCGCACGGATGAGCCGCCGTCTGCGCACCGAACCGGAGATCGCCGCGGCGCTGGGGTCGGCGCTGCTGGGTACCGTCGACGTGCCGGGAGAACGGCCCGCGCACCGGCCCGAAGGCCGCGGCCCGCGGGCCTGGATCCGCCGGCTGCTGGGCGTCGACACCCGCTGGGACGTGCCGGCCCCGCGGATGTCCGGCGACGAGGCCAGCCGGCGGACCCGCTACCGGCGGGTGTGCGCCCGCCTCCGGGAGAACCTACCCGCCCCCCGGCGGCTGCTGGTCGTCGTACCGGACGGCGACGAGATCGCCCGCCGGGCCGCCGGGCAGCTCGTCGCCGAGGCCGAGCGCGATCCTTCCCCGAGCTCTTCGAGCGGGGCAGACCCCGTTCTGCGCGTGGTGGGGGTCTCGGTGTCCCAGCCGATGGTGCCGGACCGCGACGCCGAGTCCGGTGCCCTGGTCGTGCTCAGCGCGGGCAGCTGGACCGCAGCGGAACTCGCCGGCATCGCCGAGGCGTGTGCGGACGGCGGACACGAGGTCGTCGGCGTCGTCGTCGCGGGCACGGACCGGGCCCGTCCGGAGCGCTCTGCCGGCCGTCCCGCGAACGACGCCCCTTTGGTGCTCGCGGTTCGCGGCCACGCGACGGGAGGTTCGGTGTGACGACGAGCACGAACGCGGAGTCGCCGGCCGCCGCTCCGCTGCTGGACCTGCAGGCGCTGGTGGTGGCGGTGCGCAGGCGCCGCCGCCTGTGGTGCTCCGTGGCGCTGCTGGGGCTGCTGGTCGGCGCGGCGATGGCGGTCGTGCTGCTGCCGCCGCCGACCGCCGCGACCAAGGTGCTGGTCGCGCATCAGGAGGACCAGCCGAACGACACCGGAACGCTGATCCGCACCGACGTCGAGCTGCTGGGGACCACACGGATCGCCGCGCGGGCCCTCGAGTCCCTCAAGTCCCCGGAGAAACCGGAAGACTTCATGCGGGAATACCGGGGTACCGGCTTGACCAACAACCTGCTGCAGATCGATGTGACAGGTGACAGCGAAGCGCAAGCGGTGGCCCGGGCCCAGGCGCTGGCCGACGCGTTCGTCGCGGACCATGTGAAGCGGATGCGGGAGGCCGCGAACGCCGAGGCCAAGGCCCTGCTCGACCAGCGTGACCGCATGCGGAAGGAACTCACCGAGGTCAACAAGGCCATCGGAGACCGATCGCCGGAGCGCGACCCGAAGGCGTCGGCGGGCATCGAGTCGCTCTTCGCCCGCCGGGCCGAGCTCAACTCGCGGATCGCCGACTTCGCCCAGCGCGCCGAGGAGGCGCGCATCGGCACGCCCCAGCTCATCGCCGGCACGCAGATCGTGGACGCCCCGCGCCTGGTGCGGCACTCCCTGCCCAAGGCCGCTGTCACCAACGCCGGGATCGGGCTCCTCCTCGGGCTCGTCCTCGGGCTCGCGGTGGCCGCGGTCGGCGCGGTGGTGGCGGACCGCCCCGTGCTGCGCCGGGAGATCGCGGCGAACCTGGGCGCCTCGGTCATCGCCGAGCTGCGCGGTGCGTCCCGCCGGCCGTCCGGGCTGTGGCAGCGCCGGCGCAACCGCGCGGCACGCGAACGGCTCACCACGACCCTGGCCCGCACCGTGCGCGGCTCCACGGAACCGGTGTCGCTGCTCGAACTGGGCTGTGCGCGCAGCACGAGCGCGATCGCCCTGAACGTCGCCAGGGCACTGGCGGCGGTGGGGCCGGTGGTCGTCGTCGACGGACTGCCCGGCCCACAGCTCGCCAACAGCGGCCGGAAGCCGGGGGACCCGGACGTGGTCAGCGGCGAGCGTGCCGCGGCCGTGCCCCATCAGGTGCGCCGGCTCGGCGTCGGCTCGGTCGCGCCCGGCACGGCGTGGACCGACCTGCGGTACCTCGGCAGCCGGACCGTGCTCGTCGTGCGTGCCGGGCACGGCAGCGCCACATGGCTGCACACCGTGGCGCGGCAGCTCGCGGACCAGCGCATCGTGGTGATCGGTGTGGTGCTGATCGACCCCGATCCGCGTGACCGGACCGACGGCACGCTGTGGGACGGGCTGCACATCGCGCTGCGGGGCCGCAGCGAGCTCCTTGCCCGGAAGAACGATGGGGGTACCTCCCACGCCGTTGAGGCAGTGGGGGAGGGCCAGCTGAGGACGGAGCGGCCGACCTGGGCCGTTCGGGTCCCGGACACCGACCAGGAGGCGCGGTAAGACGTGTGTGGCATCGCAGGCAGCTACCGGTGGCCGGACGGGAAGGCCGTGACCGACCGGCTCACCGATACCCTCGCCCACCGCGGTCCCGACGGGGCCGGCCGGTACAGCCACCCCGCCGGTGACGGCGAAGTGCACCTCGGGCACCGGCGGCTGGCCATCATCGACCTGTCCGGGACCGGCGCCCAGCCGATGGTCTCGGGCGGCCTCGCCCTGACCTACAACGGCGAGCTGTACAACGCGCCCGAACTGCGCGCCGAGCTGGCGGCCGCCGGGGTGCGCTTCCGCGGCACCTCCGACACCGAGGTGCTGCTGGAGGCCTGGCGGCGCTGGGGCACCGACTGCCTGCCCCGGCTGCGCGGCATGTTCGCGTTCGGGATCTTCGACGAGCGGACCGGTGAACTGGTCCTGGCCCGCGACCAGTTGGGCATCAAGCCGCTGTTCCTGCTCCGGCGCGGCGAGGGCCTGGTGTTCGCCTCCGAGCTCAAGGCGCTCGCCGCCGCCACCGGCGGGTCGCTGGAGGTGGACCATGCGGCGCTGGTGGCCTCGCTCCTCTACTACTGGGTGCCGGACTCGCGCTGCGCGTTCCGCGAGGCGGAGAAGCTGCCGCCGGGCAGCTGGCTGCGGATCCGGCCCGACGGCCGGGTGGAGCACGGCAGTTACTGGAACCTGAAGGACGTCGCCGCCGAAGGCCGGGAGCGGGCCCGAAGCGGCGAGCGGCCGGACCTGGCCGCCGTCGTCGAGGAGTCGACCCGGCGGCACCTGCTCTCCGACGTACCCGTGGCGACCTTCCTCTCCGGCGGACTGGACTCCAGCTACCTGACCGCGCTCGCGGCTCGCCACCAGCCCGGTATCTCCGCGTACACGATCGGATTCCGCGCCGAGGACGCGAAGTTCGAGGCGATGCCGGACGACCTGCGCTACGCCCGGCAGGTGGCCGAGCGGTTCGGCGTCGACCTGCACGAGATCGAGATCGCCCCGAACGTGCTCGACCTGCTGCCCCAGATGACGTACCACCTGGACGAGCCGATCGGCGACCCCGCCGCCATCAACACCTTCCTGATCTGCTCGGCCGCCCGGGAGGCCGGGGTCAAGGTGATGCTCTCGGGCATGGGCGCCGACGAGCTGTTCGCCGGGTACCGCAAGCACCTGGCCAACCTGCTCGCGCTGCGCTACCAGCGCGTCCCGCGGCCCCTGCGGCGCGGGGTGTCCGGGGTCGTGGACCGGCTGCCGGTCGCCACGGCCCGCCGGGGGTACCGGTCGGTGCGCTTCGCGAAGCGGTTCTTGTCCTTCGCCGATCTGCCGGAGGAGACCGCGTTCCGGCGCAGCTACACCATGTACGACCGGGACGAGCTGCTCGCCCTGGTCGATCCGGACCTGGCCCAGGCGGTCGAGGACGTGCTGACCGAGCACGCCGACGTCTACCAGGACAACGACCTCGACGACTTCGTCAACCGGATGTGCCTGGGCGACGCCCGGATGTTCCTGCCGGGCCTGAACCTCGCGTACACGGACCGCTCCAGCATGGCCGCGTCGACCGAGGTGCGGGTGCCGTACGTGGACGTCGAGGTGGTCGAGGCGGCGTTCGCCGTGCCCGGTGACCGCAAGATCGTCGGACGGCAGGGCAAGGCCGTCCTCAAGGAGGCGGCCACCTCGATCCTGCCGAAGGAGATCGTCTACCGGCCCAAGGGCCTGTTCAGCGCCCCGCTGCGGGCCTGGATGAGCCGGGACCTGGCACCGCTGGTGCGCGAGGTGGTCAACGACGGCGTGCTCGTCGGCTCCGGGCTGCTGCGCCGCGACGCGCTGGCGCGCATGGTCGCCGAGGACGCCGCCGGACAGCGGGACTTCTCCAAGCATCTGTGGCATGTGCTGACCCTCGAGTACTGGTATCGCGGCGCGACCTCCGGGTCCGGCCAGAACGCTCACGTGACGGCTTAGAAACAAGGGGACTTCGGTGAAACAGGTTGTGCAGAACTACAAGAGCGGTGAGCTGGCGGTGCTCGACGTGCCGGTGCCGGGGTGCAAGCCGGGCGGTGTGCTGGTCCGCAGCGCCTACTCGCTGATCTCCACCGGGACCGAGCTCATGAAGGTCTCCGAGGCCGGTATGTCGATGCTGGGCAAGGCCCGCTCCCGGCCCGACCAGGTGGCCAAGGTCATGCAGAGCGTGGCCACCAACGGGGTGCCCGCCACCTACCGCAAGGTGATGGGCAAGCTGGACTCCTACACGCCGCTGGGCTACTCGCTGTGCGGGGTGGTCGAGCAGGTCGGCGCCGGCATCGACGACGTGAAGGTCGGCGACCTCGTGGCCTGTGCCGGCAACGAGCACGCGCTGCACGCCGAGCTGAACTGGGTGCCGAAGAACCTCTACGCCCCGGTCCCCGACGGCCTCGCGCCGCGGCACGCGGCCTTCGGCACCGTCGGGTCGATCGCGATGCAGGGCGTCCGCCGCGGCGAGCCGCAACTCGGCGACGTGGCGCTGGTCATCGGCCTCGGGCTGATCGGGCAGCTGGTGGTGCAGCTCCTCGCCGCCTCGGGGGTCCGCGTCGTCGGGGCCGACCCCGACCCGGTGCGCTGCGAGCTCGCCGAGCGGCTGGGCGCCGCGGCCTGCGGCGATCCCGCGTCCGCGGCCGTGGAGGCCGCCGTCGCCGAACTCACCGGCGGTCACGGCGTGGACCAGGTGTACCTGGCCGCGGGCGGCGGCAGCAATCAGCCCGTCGAGCTGGCCGCCCGGCTCTGCCGGGACCGCGGCCGGGTCGTCGACATCGGCAAGTGCCGCCTGGACCTGCCGTGGAACGCGTACTACGAGAAGGAACTCGACGTCCGGTTCTCCCGCTCCTACGGTCCCGGCCGCTACGACCCGGAGTACGAGATCGAGGGGCGGGACTACCCGATCGGCTATGTGCGCTGGACCGAGCGCCGCAACCTGGCGTGCTTCCTCGACCTCGTCGCCCGCGGCCGCGTCGACGTGGAGCCCTTGGTGTCCCACATCGCCGACTTCGACGACGCCGTCGAGACCTACCGGCGCCTGAAGGACGGCGAACTCAAGGCCGTGGCCGTGCTGTTCCGGTACCCCGAGCACGCTGAGGAAGGGGAAGCGAAGGCCCCGGCGGTGGCCGTGCCCGCGGTGCAGCGATCCGGCGGCAAAGCGCCCACGCCGGCCCGGGCCGCCAAGACGCCGGTGCGCCTCGCGTTCGTCGGCGCGGGGAACTACGCGACGTCGATGCTGCTGCCGCATCTGGCACGGCGCGACGGCGTCGAGTTGTCGACCGTCGTCACCACGACGGCGCTGTCCGCGGCCAACGCGCAGCGGAAGTTCGGCTTCGCCGAGGCGACCACCGATCTCGACGCCGTGCTCGGCGACGAGTCCATCGACGCGGTGTTCGTCGTCACCCGGCACAGCTCGCACGCCGACCTGACCCGGAAGGCGCTGCTCGCCGGCAAGACGGTGTTCGTGGAGAAGCCCCTGGCCCTCACCGAGGACGAGCTGGCCGGCGTGCTCGCGGCGGTGGAGGAGTCCGGCAACGACCGGCTGCAGGTGGGCTTCAACCGCCGGTTCGCGCCGCTGCTGCAGGAGGCCAGGAAGCGGTTCGGCGCCCGGACCGGTCCGGCGAGCCTGCGCTACCTGGTCAACGCGGGCCGCCTCGCGCACGGCAGCTGGTACCTCCAGCAGGGCGCCGAGGGCTCGCGGTTCGCCGGCGAGGGCGGACACTTCATCGACACGGCGAGCTGGCTGCTCGACGCCGACCCGGTGTCGGTGTACGCGGTCGCCACGTCCGGCAACGAGGACCTCCAGGTCGTCATGCGCTATCCGGACGGGTCCACCGCCACCATCAGCTATGTGACGACCGGCGCGCCCGGTTTCCCCAAGGAGACGCTGGACCTCGTCGCGGACGGCAAGGTGCTGCGGCTCGACGACTTCGTCCGTGCCTCGGTGTACAGCAGCAAGCGGTGGGTCAGTTCGCGGCTGCCCAAGGCCCGGGACAAGGGCCAGGAGGCCGAACTGGCCGCGTTCGTCAAGGCCGTGCGGACCGGCGGGCCGATGCCGGTGCCGCTTCAGTCGCTGGTCGCCACCACGGCGGCCACCCTCGCCGTGCAGGTCGGCCTGGCCGGCGGCGCGCCGGTGACGTTGGCGAGGACGCGATGACCATGAGCGCGGGCTGGTACTTGCGGCGGCTGTCCCGGATGGGGCCGCGGGAGGTCGGCGGCCGGCTGGGCGACGCGGTGCGCAGGCGGCGGTGGCGGTCGGCGCTGCCGGACTGCCCGAGCGTGACCGGCGCCCGGTTCACCGCGGTACTGCCCGCCGGGACGATCGACGCGGTGCCACCGGACGCCGCGAAGCGCCTCATCGCCGAGGCGGACCGGCTGATGGCCGGGCACGCCGAGTTCTTCGGGGTGGTCCGAGACGACCTGGCCGACCCGGACTGGTGGTACGACCCGAAGACCGGGCGCCGGGCTCCGTGGGGCTACGCCTTCGACGTGCCGTACCGCGAGGAGGACGCGGTCGGGGACATCAAGCAGATCTGGGAGCCGTCCCGGCATCAGTACCTCACCGTGCTCGCCGCCGCCTACGCGATCACCGGGGACGAGCGGTACGCCGAGCGCGTGGCCGAGCACCTGCGGACGTGGTGGGCGGCCAACGCGCCGCTGCGCGGAGTGCACTGGATCAGCGGCATCGAGCTGGGGATCCGGCTGCTGTCCTGGGTGTGGATCCGCCGGCTGCTCGACGGCTGGCCGGGCGTGGCCGGGCTGTTCGAGGACAACCCGGTGGCGCACAACCAGATCTGGCACCACCAGCGCTGGCTGGTCGCCTTCCCCAGCCGGGGGTCCTCGGCGAACAACCACGTCATCGCCGAGGCCGCCGGGCAGTTCGCCGCGGCCTGCGCGTTCGACTGGTTCCCCTCCTCGGCGCGTTGGCGAGCCGGCGCGCTGCGGTCGCTGGAGCGGCATCTGCGCGGCAACACCTTCGACTCCGGCCTCAACCGCGAGCTGGCCACCGAGTACCACGGACTGGTGCTGGAGCTCGGCCTGGCCGCGGTGGCCGAGGCCGATGCCGCCGGTGTGCCGGTACCCGAGTCGATCCGGCTGGTGCTGCTGCGGATGACCGACGCGCTCGCGGCCGTCGTGGACGGCCGGCTGCGGCCGCCGCGCCAGGGGGACGCGGACGACGGGCACGGTCTGGTCGTGGACGGCGCGGGCACCGACCGCTGGGCCTCGCTGCTGGCCACCGGGGACGCCGTGTTCGGCCGGCTCGCCTGGTGGCCCGCGGCGGGTGGCACCGATGTGCGCACCCCGCTCCTTGCCGCGCTCATCCGGCCGTACGCGAAGCAGGCAACCGCACCGGCCGTGACCCGCCCGGCGAGCCGACCGGGCCACTTCGCCGACGCAGGCATGACCATCCTGCGCGGTCGGGGACGGACGGCGGAGATCTGGTGCCGCTGCGACGGCGGTCCGCACGGGTTCTTGTCCATCGCCGCGCACGCCCACGCCGACGCGCTGTCCGTGGAGGTCCGGCACGACGGGGTCGACGTGCTCGCCGACCCGGGGACGTTCTGCTACCACGGGCAGCCCGAATGGCGGCAGTACTTCCGGTCGACCCTCGGCCACAACACCCTGCAGTTCGACGGCCGTGACCAGTCCGTCTCCGGCGGCCCGTTCCTGTGGACCCGGCATGCCCGCAGCCGCGTCCTAATCGCGGACACCTCCGGCGCCTCCGACGGGGGGACGGCGCGCTGGTGTGCCGAGCACGACGGTTACCAGCGCTCCGTGCACCGCCGCCGGGTGGAGCTGACCGCCCAGAGCCAGGAGCTGCGGGTGGTCGACGAGGTGCGCGGCGATCGCGGGGCCGTGCGCCTGGCGTTCCACCTCGGCCCGGCGATCACCGCGGACCTGGTGGACAACCGGGCGGCGCTCACCTGGACCCGGGACGGCGAGGACCGCTCCGCGGTGCTCGACCTGCCCGGGGAGCTGTCCTGGCGGGCGCACCGCGGCGAGAGCGACCCGCCGCTGGGCTGGTACTCCGCCGGCTTCGGGCGCAAGGAACCCGCCACCACGCTGGTCGGCACCGCCCTCCTCGGACAGCACAGCGCCGACGGCGTGCAGGGGTTCACCACCGTCCTCAGGTTCCGCGGCTAGGGGGGACGCGTGGTGATCAAGAGACGGCACTGGGCGTTGCCGGTGGCACCGCTGGCGCTCGCCCTGCTGGCGACCGGCTGTGTGAGCACGCCGGGCACCCCGGCGGCGGAGCCGACCGTTGCACCCTCCGTGTCCGTGGCCCGGTCCGTGGCCCGGGTGTGCGCCAAGCCGGCAGCCGGGCCGGCGAAGGCGCCGGCGGGTGCGGTGACGGTCGACCCCGCGGTGGTCGGTGACCTGGCCGCGAAGACCCGGAGCAGCCCCCCGAACACCACGTTCTGGCTTCGACCGGGCAGGCACAGGCTCGAGCCGGACCGCTACTCCCAGGTCGTCCCCAAGAAGGGGGACCGCTACCTCGGCGCGCCGGGCGCGGTGCTCGACGGCGGGAAGACCAACCAGTACGCGTTCGGCGGCACCGCCCGCGACGTCACCATCCGCTACCTGACCGTGCAGCGTTTCGTCGCGCCGCACAACGAGGGCGTGGTCAACCACGACTCGGCCGACGGGTGGGTGATCGAGCACGCGACGATCCAGTACAACTCCGGCGCCGGGCTGATGGCCGGTGCCCGCCAACGGGTCCGCGCCAGCTGCCTGCGCGGCAACGGGCAGTACGGAATGAACGCGTACAAGGCCGGTGGCCCCCTCAGCCACCTGGTGGTCGAGGGCAACGAGATCGTGGCCAACAACACCGCCGACTGGGAGCGGCGGCGGCCGGGCTGCGGCTGCACCGCGGGCGTGAAGTTCTGGGCCGTCAACGGCGCCGACGTACGCGGCAACTGGGTGCACGACAACCGCGGCGCCGGGTTGTGGGCGGACACCAACAACAACGACTTCCGCATCGAGAACAACGTGCTGGAGGCCAACGACGGTGCCGCACTGATCTATGAGACCAGCTACAACGCGGTCGTCCGGAAGAACACGATCCGGCGGAACAACTGGGTCGAGGGCCGCGGGTCCGCCGACCGCGGCGACAGCTTCCCCTTCGCGACCGTCTACCTGTCCGAGGCCGGCGGCGAACCACGGATCAAGGCCCGCACGGACAAGATCGAGATCTACCGCAACGTGCTGGAGAACAACTGGTCCGGAATCACCCTGTGGGAGAACGCCGACCGGTTCTGCAACAGCCCGGCCAACACCTCGTCCGGCGACTGCACGTTGCTGGTGCGGCACTCCGACCGCTGCACGCGGCCGGCGATCGCCACCGCACCGCGCTACGCCGACTGCCGGTGGAAGACCCAGCGGGTGGACATCCACGACAACCGCTTCGTGCTGGACAAGTCCGTCGTCGAGTGCACGGTGAAGTGCGACCGCATGGCGGTGCTGGCCAACTACGGCACCTATCCGGACTGGTCGCCGTACCAGGGCGAGCGGGTGGCCGAGGCGATCACCCACGAGCAGCACAACCGCTGGCACGACAACGTCTACCTCGGGCCGTGGAAGTTCGTCGCCCACGACCCGAGCCGGGTGCTGGACTTCGGGCAGTGGCAGGCCACGCCCTACCGGCAGGACGCGGGCAGCACCCTCGACCCACGGGCCGGTGGTTGAGATGGGCGGGGACCTGCGGCGCGGTGGGCTGCCGGGCGGACCGGACACGACGGGCACGCGGTCCGGCGGCGAACCGCGCCTTGCCGCCACACCGAAGACCGTCGGAGTCGTCTGGGGGCTGCTGGTCCTCAACACGCTCGGCTCCGCCGGGGCGAAGACCATCATCCCGCTGCCCCGCTCCCTCATCCAGTTGGTCACCATGGGCGCGCTGGTCGCCGCGTTCGCGCTGGCGCTCGCGCTCAATGCCCGGCTGCGCATCCGGGCCAGCGCCTTCGTCTTCCTGCTCACCCTGCTGCTGGTGCCGAGCGTGATCTCCAGCGTGCACCTGGAGTCCGGGTTCGGCGCGCTGTTCCGCTGCGCCCGGCTGGCTCTCTTCATCGGCACGCTGTGGCTGCTCAGCCGCTGGTGGGACGGCAGCCCGACGTTCGTCCGGCACCACATCCGGATGTACTTCGCGGTGCTCGGGTCGGTCGCCGCCGGCGCGGTCGTCTCACCGGGCGCGGCCATGCCCGAGCTCTACGGCGGGCGGCTGGTCGGCGCGTTGTGGCCGCTCACCCCGCCGCAGATCGGACAGTACGCGGCGGTGATCAGCGGGCTCACCGTGCTGCTCGTACTGGGCCGCCGGACCGACAGGGCCGGCGCGGCGGTCGTCATCGTGCCCTCGCTCGTCCTGCTCGCGTTGACCCATACCCGCACGGCCACGCTCGGCCTGCTCATCGGGCTGGCGTTGGCGATCGGCTCGCTCGTTCTGACCAGCGCCGCCGCCCGCCGGTTCTTCACCTGGGCGGTGCTGTGCGCCGCCGTGGCCGCGGTGGGGTTCGGCTCCGCGCTACGGGCGTGGTTCCTGCGCGGGCAGAGCCAGGAGTACCTGACCAGCCTCACCGGTCGGCAAAAGGTCTGGGACGCCCTGCTGGCCGCCCCCCGGACGACCTCGGAGCAACTGTTCGGCGTGGGCCTGGGCGACAAGTCGTTCGGCGGGCTGCCGATCGACAACAGCTGGCTGGCCGTCTACCAGGAGCAGGGCCTGATCGGCATCGCCCTGGTGGCGGCGATCATCATCGTCCTCGGCGGTGTCGCGTTGCTGCGGCCACCGTCGCTGCCGAGGGCCTGTGCGATCTTCCTGATCAGCTACTGCGCGATCGCGTCGTACACCGAGGCCGGGCTGGGCGACGCCTCGCCCTATCTGCTGCATCTGGCCGTGGCCGCCTCGCTGTTGACGGCGCCCGCCGCGGCCCCGCCCCTCGCGACGCCCGACGTCCCCCGACTCTCGACGCCCGAGGTCCCCCGACGACGCATCCCGCGCTGGGCCCGGAAAACGGAGGTGACCTGAGCATGCACGTCCTCGTGGTGCACAACCGCTACGCCTCGGCGCAGCCGAGCGGGGAGAACAAGGTCGTCGACCAGGAGGTGGCGCTGCTGCGCGGGGCCGGCCACCGGGTCGAGGTGTTCGAGCGGCGCAGCGACACCATCGCCGGCCGGTCCCTGCTCGCCAAGGCCGCGGTGCCGCTGCTCGTGCCGTGGAACCCGGCGGTCCGCAAGGAGCTGGCCGCCCGGCTTCGCACCGAGCGACCGGACGTGGTCCACGTCCACAACGTCTTCCCGCTGCTGTCGCCCGCGGTGCTGGCCGCCTGCGCCGACGCCGGCGTGCCCGCCGTCGCCACGCTGCACAACTACACCCAGGTCTGCCCACCCGGCACGCTGCAGCGCGACGGCCGGCCGTGCACCGAGTGCGTCGGAACGGCGCCGCTGCCCGCCGTCCGGCACGGCTGCTACCGCAACTCCCGTCTTGCGACGGTGCCGCTCGCGGTCAGCCTGTCGGTCAACCGGCGGCGGTGGTGGTCCGGCGTGGAGCGGTTCTTCTGCATCTCCGCGGCGCAGCGCGACGTCCTGGTGGGGGCCGGCATGCCGGCCGAGCGGCTGGCGGTGAAGCACAACTTCGTGCCCGACCCGGACGCCCGCCGGGCGGGCGCCGGCGAGCACCTGCTCTATCTCGGCCGGCTCGCGGAGGCCAAGGGCGTGCGGCTGCTCATGGCCGCATGGGACGAGATCGCAGCGGGCGGCGGTGTGGGCGTGCCGCTCGTGCTCGCCGGCACGGGGCCGCTGGAGCGGGAGGTGACCGCCTGGGCGGCCGGGCGGGGCGACGTGCGCTACGTCGGCCTGTACGACACGGCGCAGTGCCAGAAGGCCATCGCGCGGTCGGTCGCCGTGGTGGCGCCCTCGACGTGGCTGGAGGCGTTCGGCCTGGTGGTCGTGGAGGCGATGGCGGCTGGAGTGCCGACCGTCGCCGCCGGTCACGGCGCCTTCGTCGAACTCGTCGAGGACGGCGTCACCGGGCTGCTGCACCGGCCGGGCGAGCCCGCCTCGCTCGCGTCCTGCATACGCCGGATCGCGGCCGAGCCGGCCCGCAACCGGGAGATGGGCCAGGCGGCCCGGCGCCGTTACGAGCAGGGCTTCAGTCCGGCCGTCGGCCTGGAGCGCCTGGTGGAGGGGTACCGCACCGCGATCGCGGTGCGGACGGAATCACTGGGGGAACCAATCAATGGGGGGCAGTAAATGACAAGTTGCCGACTCTGCGGCTCGGCGACGCTGGCGAGCGTCGTCGATCTGGGGGCGACCCCGCCGTGTGAGAGCTTTCTCGCCGCGGACCAACTGGACGAGCCGGAGCCCGCGTACCCGCTGCACCTGCGGGTCTGCACCGACTGCTGGCTGGCGCAGATCCCTCCGCTGATCACGCCGGAGGAGACGTTCAAGGAGTACGCGTACTTCTCCTCGTACTCGACCTCCTGGGTGGAGCACGCACGCACCTTCGTCGCCGACGCCGTACAGCGGGTGGGTCTCGGCCCCGACTCCTTCGTGGTCGAGGTCGCGAGCAACGACGGGTATCTGCTCAGGCACGTGGTGGACCGGGGGATCCGCTGCCTGGGCATCGAGCCGTCGGTGAACGTCGGCGCCGCGGCACGCGACGCGGGTGTGCCCACGCTCACGGAGTTCCTGAGCCCGGACACCGGCTCGGCCGTCCGCGCCGAGCACGGCCCGGCGGACCTGGTCGTGGCCAACAACGTGTACGCGCACATCCCCGACGTGGTCGGGTTCACCCAGGGGCTGCGCGCCCTGGTCGCCGACGACGGCTGGGTCTCCATCGAGGTGCAGCACCTGCTGACCCTGATCGAGGACAACCAGTACGACACGATCTACCACGAGCACTTCCAGTACTACACGGTCGCCTCCGCGATCCGGGCCCTCGCCAGCGGCGGACTGGCGCTCGTGGACGTCGAGTTGCTGCCCACCCACGGCGGCTCCATCCGGCTGTGGGCCCGGCCGGCCGAGGTGGCAGGCGCGCCGTCGCAGGCGGTCGCCGACGTACTGGACCGCGAAAAGGCGGCGGGCCTCGGCGAGCTGTCCGGCTACACCGAGTTCTCCGCGCGGGTCGCCAAGGTCCGCCGCGACCTGCTCAAGTTCCTCGTCGAGGCGGCCGAGCAGGGCAGGACGGTCGTCGGCTACGGCGCCCCCGGCAAGGGCAACACCCTGCTCAACCACTGCGGCATCCGGCCCGACCTGCTCGCGTACACGGTCGACCGGAACCCCTACAAGCACGGCCGGTTCACCCCCGGCACCCGCATCCCGATCCTGGCGCCCGAACAGATCGCCGCCGATCGGCCGGACTACGTCCTCGTCCTGCCGTGGAACCTGCGGACCGAACTGGTCGAGCAGCTGTCGTACGTCCACGAGTGGGGCGGCCGTCTCGTCTTTCCCATCCCGGAACTGAGCATCGTCGAGGTCACGTCGTGAAAGAGGTCACAGCATGAAGGTGGTTCTGTTCTGCGGCGGCTACGGGATGCGGATGCGCAGCGGCGCCGCGGACGACGTGCCCAAGCCGATGGCGATGGTCGGCCCCAGGCCGCTGATCTGGCACGTCATGCGCTACTACGCGCACTTCGGGCACACCGAGTTCATCCTGTGCCTCGGCTACGGCGCCCACCACATCAAGGACTTCTTCCTCCACTACGAGGAGACGACGTCCAACGACTTCGTCCTGCGCGGCGGCCGCACCGAGCTGTTGTCGACCGACATATCGGACTGGACGATCACGTTCGCCCAGACCGGCATCGAGTCGCCGATCGGGGAGCGCCTGCGCCGGGTGCGCCATCACCTCGACGGCGACGAGATGTTCCTCGCCAACTACGCCGACGTGCTCACCGACGCCCCGCTGCCCGAGATGATCGACCGGTTCGAGCAGCGTGACGCCGGTGCGTCAATGATGGTCGTGCCGCCCCAATCGTCCTTCCACTGCGTCGAGTTGGGCGAGGACGGCCTGGTCGGCGGGATCACCGCGGTGAGCGAACTGCCGCTGTGGGAGAACGGCGGCTACTTCGTGCTCCGCCAGGAAGTCTTCGACCACATACCTGAGAACGGTGACCTCGTCGCCGACGGCTGCGCCCAACTCGCCAAGCAGGGAAGGCTCGTGGCACATCAGCACCGCGGCTTCTGGAAGCCGACCGACACCGTGAAGGAACGGGCCGCGCTCGACGCCGCCTACGCCCGGGGCGAGCGCCCGTGGGCCGTGTGGGAGCGGGACGGCGCCGGGGTGAGCGCGTGATCCGGCTCGGGGCCGGCCCCCTGAACCGGATCGTCGCGGTGGGCGCGCACTGCGACGACATCGCCATCGGTGCCGGCGGCACGCTGCTGACGCTGTGCCGCGCACGGCCGGGACTCCGCGTCGACGCCCTGGTGCTGTCCGGTGGCGGCACCGAGCGCGAGCAGGAGGAGAAGGCCGCCCTCGCGGCCTTCTGCCCCGGCGCCGACCTGCGCCTGACCGTGCTCAAACTGGCGGACGGCCGGATGCCCGTGCACTGGGACGAGGCCAAGGCCGCCGTCGAGGACCTGCGCGCACAGGCCGACCCGGACCTGATCCTGGCCCCGCGCACCGACGACGCGCACCAGGACCACCGGGGCCTCGCGCAGCTGATCCCCACCGCGTTCCGCGACCACCTCGTGCTCGGCTACGAGATCGTCAAGTGGGACGGCGACCTCGGCCGGATGGCCGCGTACCAGCCGCTGTCCCCCGAGATCGCCGAACAGAAGGTACGGCTGCTGCAGGAGCACTACCCCTCGCAACGGCACCGGCCCTGGTACGACCGCGAGGCCTTCCTGGGTCTCGCCCGGATCCGCGGCATCGAATGCCACGCCCGCTACGCCGAGGCGTTCGCCGTCACCAAACTCACGCTCGACCTGGGCGCTTTCGCCCCGGGCACTTCCAATCTGGGGGAATGAACCTTGCGCGTACTGCTGACCGGACACCAGGGCTACCTGGGCACCGTGATGGCCCCGGTCCTCAAGGCCGCGGGACACGACGTCGTCGGCCTCGACTCCGGCCTGTTCGCCGACTGCGTCCTCGGCCCGGCACCCGCCGACCCGCAGGGGCACCGCGTCGACCTGCGTGACGTCACCGCCGAGCACGTGGCCGGGGTGGACGCCGTGATCCACCTCGCCGCGCTCTCCAACGACCCGCTCGGATCGCTCGCGCCGCAGCTCACCTACGACATCAACCACCACGCCTCCGTCCACCTCGCCCGACTGGCCCGCGACGCCGGTGTGAAGCGGTTCCTCTACGCGTCCACCTGCTCGGTCTACGGCGCGGCGGGCGGCGACGAACTCGTCGGCGAGGACGCCCCGTTGCGCCCCGTGACGCCGTACGCGGAGTCCAAGGTGCGGGTGGAGGACGACCTGCACGCACTGGCCGACGGCGACTTCACCCCGGTGTTCATGCGCAACGCCACCGCCTTCGGCCACTCGCCCCGGCTGCGCGCCGACATCGTGCTGAACAACCTGGTGGGCCACGCCCTGCTGTCCGGCGAGGTGCTGGTGCTCTCCGACGGCACCCCCTGGCGCCCGCTGGTGCACGCCGCCGACATCGCACGGGCCTTCACGGCCGCGCTGACCGCGCCGCGCGAAGCGGTGCACGACCGGGCGTTCAACATCGGCAGCGAGACCAACAACGTCACGGTCGCCGAGATCGCCGAACAGGTCGCCGAGGCGGTGTCCGGCGCGAAGGTGGTGATCACGGGGGAGACCGGTGCCGATCCGCGGTCGTACCGGGTGGACTTCTCCCGGTTCCGCGATGCGATCCCCGGCTTCGACTGCGAATGGACGGTGAAGCAGGGCGCGCTCGAACTCGCCGACGCCTACCGGAAGTTCGACCTGACCCGGGAGGACTTCGAGCGACGCTTCACCCGCCTCGCCGTGCTGCGCGCGGCGTCCGACGCCGGCACCGTCGACGACACCCTGCGGCGGCGCCGATGACCACGCCCGGCGAAGAGATGTACGCGCTGGTGGAGCGGCTGTACCCGCTCTGCCGGAGCATCACCGGCGACGGTGTGCGCGCCACCCTGGAGATCGTCGGCGAGTACGTCCCGCTGCGGGTGCACGAGGTACCGACCGGGACGCAGGTGCTCGACTGGACGGTGCCGCAGGAGTGGAACATCCGCGACGCCTACGTCGCCGACACCGCCGGCAACCGGGTCGTCGACTTCGCCGCGTCCAGCCTGCACGTGCTCGGCTACAGCGTGCCGGTGTCGCGGACCATGCCGCTCGCCGAGCTGCGCGAACACCTCCACACCCTTCCCGACCACCCGACGTGGGTGCCGTACCGCACCAGCTACTACCAGCCGGAATGGGGATTCTGCCTGGCCCAGGAGACCCTGGACGCGCTGCCGGACGGCGAGTACGAGGTGCGCATCGACTCCACTCTCGCGGACGGCCATCTCACCTACGCCGAGCACGTCGTGCCCGGGCAGGTCCCCGACGAGGTGATCGTCTCCTGCCACGTCTGCCACCCGTCGCTGGCCAACGACAACCTGGCCGGTATCGCGGTGGCGACGTTCCTGGCCCGTGCGCTGGCACAGGAAACGCCGTACTACACCTACCGGTTCCTGTTCGCGCCCGGCACCATCGGGGCGATCACCTGGCTGGCCCGCAACGCGGAGCGGGTGGACCGGGTCAAGCACGGGCTCGTGCTGGCCTGCGCCGGGGACCCGGGCCAACTGACGTACAAGCAGAGCAGGCGAGGCGACGCGGAGATCGACCGCGTGCTGCGGCACGTCCTCGCCGCCTCCGAACGTCCGCACCGCGTCGCCGAGTTCACTCCGTACGGCTACGACGAGCGGCAGTTCTGCTCGCCCGGGTTCGATCTCGGGGTGGGCTCGCTCACCCGGACCCCGTACGCCGGCTACCCCGAGTACCACACCTCGGCGGACAACCTGGACTTCGTCTCCCCGGAGGCGATGGCGGACACCCTCGCCGTCTGCCGCGAGGCATTCGCCGTGCTGGACCGCAACCGGCGGTACGTCAACCTCAGTCCCTACGGCGAACCGCAGCTGGGCCGGCGTGGGTTGTACGACTCGCTCGGCGGCCGCAGCGACGCCAGGCAGGCCCAGATGGCCATGCTCTGGGTGCTCAGCCTCTCCGACGGCGAGCACGGTCTGCTGGACGTCGCCGAGCGGTCCGGCCTGCCGTTCGACACCGTCGCCGCCGCGGCCGGTGCCCTGCACGGCGCCGGGCTGATCAAGGCATGACGCCGATGACCACCGAGGGGGAGAAGGCGACGGCACCGGCCGGATCCGTCCGGCGGGCCTTCGTCGGCCGGCTGTCCTGGGGGCTGGCCGACCAGGCGGCCTCCAGCATCAGCAACTTCGCGGTGGGGATCTATGTGGCGCGCTCGCTGGGGGTGACCGCGTTCGGCGTGTTCAGCCTGGCCTGGGTGACGTACGGCGTGGTGCTCAACGTCTCCCGGGGGCTGGCCACCGATCCGCTCGTGGTGCGCTTCAGCGGCGTGCCGGACGCGTCCTGGCGCGGGGCGGTGGCCCGGTCGTCGGGTACCGCGCTCGGCGTCGGTGCCGCCATCGGCGCGGCGTGTCTGGTGGTCGGCCTCGCGCTCGGCGGGCGCGTGGGGCCCGCGTTCGCCTGCCTCGGTGTCATGCTGCCGGGGCTGTTGCTCCAGGACGCCTGGCGGTACGCCTTCTTCGCCGCCGGCGCCGGGCGGAAGGCGTTCGTGAACGACGTCGTGTGGGGCGTCGCCCTCGTCCCGGCCATGGTCGTGGCGGCCCGCGTGGGCAGCGTGGCCGCCTTCGTGCTCGCCTGGGGCGCCTCCGCCGCGGTGGCCGCGGGGTACGGCTACGTCCAGTCCGGCATCCTGCCCCGGACGGCCCGGGCACGCGCGTGGCTGCGCGAGCAACGCGACCTCGGCTACCGGTACCTGGTCGAGAACGTCAGCCTCAGCGGCGCGAGCCAGCTGCGGGCGTACGGGCTCGGCGCGATCGCCGGGGTCGGCGCGGTGGGTGCGGTCCGGGGCGCCGAGCTCCTGCTCGGCCCGTTCCTCGCCGTGCTGATGGGTCTGTCGCTGGTCACGGTCGCGGAGGCGGCGCGGGTGCTGCGGCGGGCCCCGCACCGCCTCGGCACGTTCTGCCTCCTGCTGGGCGGCGGGCAGGCCGTCGCCGCGCTGCTCTGGGGCGGGGCGCTGCTGCTGATCCCGGACCGGCTCGGCGAGCTCGTGCTCGGCGACGTCTGGCACTCCGCCGCACAGCTCATCGTGCCGGTGACCCTCGGCGTCGCGGGCGCCGGCCTCGGCACCGGCGCGGCGGCGGGGCTGCGCGCGCTCGCCGCGGCCCGGCGCAGCCTGCGCTGCCAGCTGTTCGCCTCCGCCTGCTACGTCGCGGGCGGGCTCGGCGGGGCGGCCCTGGCCGGCCCGGTCGGCTCGGCCTGGGGGGTCGCCGCCGCCACCCTCGCTGGCTCGGCGGTGTGGTGGCTCCAGTTGCGGTCCGCCCTGCGCGAGCGCCTGAAAGAACCCATCCCTGAAGTGAGGACGTCATGACCGCCCATCCCCGGCTGAGCATCGGCCTGCCCGTGTACAACGGCGAGGAGTACTTGGCCGAATCACTCGACGCCCTGCTCGGCCAGACCTACGAGGACTTCGAGCTGGTCGTCTCCGACAACGCCTCCACCGACGGCACCGAGGACATCTGCCGCAAGTACGCCGCTCAGGACTCCCGCATCCGGTACGTCCGGCTGCTCCGGAACATCGGGGCCGCACCCAACCACAACTACGTGTTCACCCAGTGCCGCGGCGAGCTGTTCAAGTGGGCCTCGCACGACGACCTCTACGCCAGGGACCTGCTGCGGCGCTGCGTGGAGGCGCTGGACGAGCGGCCGGACGTGGTCCTCGCGCACTCCGACCAGGCGGTCATCGACGGCGAAGGGCAGGTGAAGGTCCCGTACGAGTACGGGCTCGCCACCGCCTCGCCGCACGCACCGGAGCGCCTCCGCAGTTTCCTGTTCGAACCCGGTGGCGACGACTTCTACGGGGTGATGCGCGCCGAGATGCTGCGCCGGGTGAAGCCGCACGACAGCTACCACCACGCCGACCGGACGTTCGTCGCCGAGATCGTCCTGCACGGTCCCTTCCATCAGGTGCCGGAGCTGTTGTACTTCCGCCGCGACCACCCCACCCGCGCCGAGCGGGCGAACCCTTCCAAGCGCTCCCGGTGCGTCAACCTCGACCCGCGCCGGGCGGGCCCGCTGCACCCGACGCCGCGGCTGCTCGCCGAGTACGTCTGGGGCTTCGCCTCGGCCATTCGGCGGGCGCCGCTCTCCGCGGCCGACCGGCGGGCCTGCTACCGCCACTTGGCCGCGTGGATGACCAGCCGGGTGCGGCCGGGCGCCGGCGAGCGCGTCGAGGACCGCGCCCCGGTCGACCCGGCGAAGCTCACCGTCTCCGTCGACGCCCTCGTCGCCGGCCGCGAGGGGCGGCAGACATGACAACTCCGGTACGCGTCGGGGTGTTCGGCCTGCTCGGCTCCGGCAACCTCGGCAACGACGGGTCGCTGGAGGCCGTGCTCGGCTACCTCCGCGCGGAGCACCCGGAGGCGGTCGTGGACGCGCTGTGCGGAGGCCCCGAGGCCGTCGCGGCCCGGTACGGGATCCCCGCGACGCGGCTGCACTGGTACCGAGGGGAGTACCGGACCGCGTCGCGCGCGGGCGCGATCGCGGCGAAGGCCCTCGGCAAACTCGTCGACGCCGCCCGGACCGCCGCCTGGGTGCGCCGGCACGACGTGGTGATCGTGCCGGGCATGGGCGTCCTGGAGGCCACGCTGCCGCTGCGGCCGTGGGGCTTCCCGTACGCGCTGTTCCTGCTCTGCGCATCCGGCCGGCTGTTCGGCACCCGGGTCGCGCTGGTCGGCGTCGGCGCCGCCCCGATCGGCAACCGGCCGACCCGGTCCCTGGTGCGCTGGTCGGCGCGGCTGGCCGCGTACCGCTCGTACCGGGACGCGCCATCCCGCGACGCGATGCGGGAGATGGGCGTGGACACCGCGCGCGACGCCGTCCACCCGGACCTGGCCTTCGCCCTGCCGGCGCCGCGGAAACGGGACATCCCCGGCTCGGAGCTTGTCGGAGAGCTTGGGGAAGCGCCCTCAGCGCCTGTTCCGAGTCCGCCGGGCCCGGTCTGCGTCGGTGTCATGGCCTTCCACGGCGGCAACGACGACCGCGCCCGGGCCGAGGAGATCCACCGGCGCTACCTCGACGGGACGACCCGCTTCGTCCGCGCGCTGGCCGAGGACGGCAGGCCGGTCCGGCTGCTCACCGGCGACGAGTGCGATGCGCCGGTGGTCGCCGCGATCCTCGACGCGGTGGACTCGCCGCTGGTCACCGCCGCCGAGACGGCCTCGCTGGCCGACCTGATGAAGGAGATGGCGGCTGCCGACACCGTGGTGGCGACCCGCTACCACAACCTGATCTGCGCGCTGAAGGTCGGCGTGCCCACGCTCGCACTCAGCTATGCGGCCAAGAGCGACGCGCTCATGGCCCAGATGGGCCTCGCCGCGTACTGCCACCCGGCCCGCGAGGTCGACGCCGACCGGCTGCTCGTACAGTTCCGGGCGCTGGAGCGGCGATCGGCGGAGCTGCGGCGGACTCTCGACGAGCGGAACGCGGTGGCCGCCCGGCGCCTCGAGGACCAGTTCACCGAGTTGACCGCGGCCCTGTTCCCGGCGACCACCCAGGCCCACGCCCACACCATCCGGGAGGCTCCATGAAAGCGACCGCAGTCCCGGCGATCGACGGCGCATACCTCTTCGAGCCGACCCCGTACGCCGATGAACGCGGCTTCTTCTGCCGCACCTTCGACGCCGACGTGGTCCGCTCGGTGGGCATCGACCCGAACGCCTTCATCCAGGACAGCCTGTCCCGCTCGGCCCGGGGCGTGCTGCGCGGCCTCCATCTGCGCTCCGGCGCCGGCGAGGCCAAGCTGGTGCGCTGCTCGTACGGGAAGATCTTCGACGTCGTCGTCGACCTGCGGCCCGGCTCACCGACCTACCGCAACATGGCCTCCTTCGAGCTGTCCGGCGAGACACAGACGACCCTGTACATCCCGGCGGGATGCGCCCACGGCTTCCAGGCGCTGACCGAAACCGCCGACACCTCGTACCGGATCGACCGCCCGCACGATCCGGCCGAGGACGTGACGATCGCCTTCGACGACCCGGAGCTCGCCGTTCCCTGGCCGCTTGTGCCCACATCGATGTCCGAGCGGGACCGGAGGGCGCCGAGCCTCGCCGAGGTCCTGAAGCAGAAGGAGAGCTGAAGTCGCCGTGGACACCGAAGAGGTCAGCCTGCCCCGGTCGCGGGCGGCGAACGAACGGCTGCACGCCCTGATTCCCGGCGGCGCACACACCTACGCCAAGGGCGACGACCAGTACCCCGAGGACCTGGCCCCGGTCATCAGCCACGGCCGCGGTGCCCACGTGTGGGACATCGACGGCAACCGCTACATCGAGTACGGCTCCGGTCTGCGGTCGGTCAGCCTCGGCCACGCCCACCCACGCGTGCTCGAGGCGGTGCGACGGGAACTCGACCGCGGCAGCAACTTCGTCCGGCCGTCCATCGTGGAGGCCGAGGCCGCGGAACGCTTCCTGGCCACGGTGCCGACCGCCGAGATGGTCAAGTTCGCGAAGAACGGCTCCGACGCCACCACCGCCGCGGTGCGCCTCGCCCGCGCCGTCACCGGGCGCCCACGGGTGGCCCTCTGCGCCGACCATCCGTTCTTCTCCGTCGACGACTGGTTCATCGGCACCACACCGATGTCCGCCGGCATTCCGACGACGACCAACGACCTCACCGTGACTTTCCCGTACGGGGACCTGTCCGCCACGGAGGAGCTCCTGACCCGCTACCAGGACCAGGTCGCCTGCCTGATCCTCGAACCCGCCACCCACTGCGAGCCCCCGCCCGGATACCTCGCCGGCCTGCGCGAGCTGGCCGACCGGCACGGCTGCGTACTGGTCTTCGACGAGATGATCACCGGCTTCCGGTGGTCCGAGGCGGGCGCCCAGGGCCTGTACGGCGTCGTCCCCGACCTCTCCACGTTCGGCAAGGCGCTGGGCAACGGGTTCGCCGTCTCCGCGCTGGCCGGGCGCCGCGAGCTGATGGAGCGAGGCGGGCTGCGCCACTCCCACGACCGGGTGTTCCTGCTGTCCACCACGCACGGCGCGGAAACGCACTCACTGGCGGCCGCGATGGCGGTGCAGAGCACCTACGTCGAGGAGGGCGTCACCGCGCGGCTGCACACCCTCGGCGAGCGGCTGGCCGCCGGTGTCCGCGAGGCCGCGGCGGGCATGGGCGTCGGCGACCACGTCGTCGTCCGGGGCCGGGCCAGCAACCTGGTCTTCGCCACCCTCGACGAGAGCGGGCGGCCGTCGCAGCAGTACCGCACCCTGTTCCTGCGCCGGCTCCTCGCGGGCGGAGTGCTGGCCCCGTCGTTCGTGGTGAGCAGCGCGCTCGACGACGCCGACATCGACCGCACCGTCGAGGTGGTGGGGGAGGCGTGCGCGGTGTACCGAAAGGCGCTGGATGCCGGGGACCCCACACCCTGGCTGGCCGGCCGACCGGTGAAGCCGGTGTTCCGCCGCTTGGCGTGAGGCGACGCCGATGGTGCTCCGGCGCTTGACGTGAAGGTGACGTGAGGTGACGTCAGTGCTGCTCCGGCGCCTGGTGTGACGTCAGCGGCACCCCCGCCGACCGGCGCCGGACAACCGATCGGTCAGCCGGTCGGCCGTCCGGTCGACCAGCCACGCGGTCGCCGGCACCACCGCCAGCGCGGTGCACCACCCGCCCAGGACGTCGGTCGGATAGTGCGCGCCGAGGGTGACCTGCGCCCAGCCCATGACGGCGCCGGCAACCAGCGCCGCGGCGAGCACGAGGGACGTACCGGCCGTCCTGCCGAGGCCGAACCGGCCCGTCACGAGCAGCGCCACCATGAGGGCGAGCGCGGTGAGGAAGGCGGTGTGCCCGCTCGGGTAGGACAGGTTGTCGTCGCCGTGGATGGTGCGTCCCACCAGGTGCTTGAGCAGTGTCGCCGTCCCCACGGCCATGCCGGCACCGGCGACGAGGAGCACCGCCGCGCGAGGGCGCCGAAGCAGCACGCAGCCCGTCACGGCGGCCACGACCAGCACCGCAGCTCCCAAGGGCTCCCCCAAGAAGTCCGTCGCCAGGGCGACATACCGCCACGCCGGCCCCACACCGTCCACCGCCGCCCAGATCCGCGCGTCCACCGCGCCGGGCTCGCCGGCGTCGGCATACAGGACCCCGAGCACGACGACCACCAGCGAGGCGAGGGCCGCAATCAGCCCGAGCCACGCGCGCAGCAAGGGGGGCAGCACCGCGGGCACCGGCCCGCCGTCCACCCGCCCACCGCGTCCGGTCATCCGACAGATGCGACGCACCTTCCCCTCCCCTTGGGTCCGTTGACGCCATGTCACCCGACGCTGGCGCGGTGCCGCGCCCCGGGAGGCTCGACGGAGTGCTGAGAGCCCTTCTCGTACCCGAAGTCGATCAAGCCTCCCGATCCCCCGTTACAGCCAATCCCTCCGCTTGAAGACGAAGTACAGACTCACGCACACCACACCCATCAGCAGAATCGCGAACGGGTACCCGAACGCCCACCCCAGCTCCGGCATCCGCTCGAAGTTCATCCCGTAGATGGTCCCCACCAGTGTGGGGGCGAACAGGATCGCCGCCCAAGAAGAGATCTTCTTGATCTCCTCGTTCTGTTCGAAGCCGGCCTCCGCCAGGGCGCGCATCTCGGCGTTCTGCTGCTGGTTCACCAGCGTCGCGTTGACGGTGAGGATGTCCTGCAGGGCCTGCCGGAACCCGTCCACGCGCTCCGTGGTGTGCAGCACGTGGTCGGCCACGTCGCGCAGGTAGCGGCGGAGCTCCGCGTCGATCGCGTACTTCTCGAAGCCGGCGGTGAGGCTCTCCAGCATGGTGTTGAGGGGGCGGGTCGCGCGCTGGAACTCCACCACCTCGCGGGAGAGTTCGTAGATGCGGCGGGAGACCCCGGGGTCGCCGCCGAAGACCTCGGTCTCGATCTCGTCGATGTCGTTCTGGACGCCGGCGACGACCGGTGCATAGCCGTCGACGACCGCGTCGAGGATGGCGTAGAGCACCGCTTCGGGGCCGCGCTTGAGGAGTTCGGGGGTGTCCTCCATGCGGCGGCGCACTGCTGACACGTCGGGGGCGCCGCCGTGCCGGACGGTGATCACGAAGTCGCGGCCGACGAAGACGTGCAGCTCGCCGAAGTCGACCTCTTCGGGGTCGTCCAGATAGCGCGCGGCGCGCAGTACGACGAAGAGGGTGCCGCCGTAGCGCTCCAGTTTGGGGCGCTGATGGGCCTCCAGGGCGTCCTCGACGGCGAGCGGATGGAGGTCGAACTCCGAGGCGAGGGTGACCAGTTCGGAAGGGGTGGGGCGGTGCAGTCCGATCCAGGCCAGGGTGTCGGCGGTGGCACGCTGCTGGCGGAAGGCGTCGGCGAGGGTGTCGTGGGTGCTGACGCGGTGTCCGTCCCGGTAGAGGGCGGCGCTGATGATGCTGCTGTTGTTGTTCTCGGTTGACGGTTCGGGGGCCCCGGCGCCGTCGGCGGGCTCGGCGGGCGGGGGCGCGGCGGCCCCCTTCTTCTTCGCGGGTTTGCGCAGGCCGCGCAGGCCGCGTGGCCGGCGACCGGGAGGTTCAGTGCTCACGACAGAACCGACCTCCGTCACAAGGGGGGATGAACGGGCACACAGAATCTCGACGCAGGATATCTGCCGAGGATGTCAGCACAGGTCAGGGGGCATGGTGCAGGATGGAACGGGCGCGGCGCGGCGTGTGTCGCGTCCATCAGGCTTTGTATGTTTATCTCTAGAATTGTGCGATGCAGATACCGCAGATAGCCAGCGCTCCTCTGAGTGAGGTGATTCGGTGAACGGCCCCGATGCCACCGACGAGCAGTGGGAAGGGCTCGCCGAGGTCGTCCCGCTCCGCAGCAGCAGTGAATGGCCTTCCTGGCCCGACCACCGCGCCCTCCCCGAGGACGAGCCGGCGGAGGAGATGCGGCGGTTCATCGTCATCCGCGTGCAGACCTTCGCGGACGCCCGTGAGGTCGCCGAGTACTTGATGGCGCAGATCCCGGTCCTGCTGGACCTCAGCAGCGCGGACACCGATGTCGCCAAGCGGATCCTGGACTTCTCCAGCGGCGTCGTCTTCGGGCTCGGCAGCGGGATGCACCGCGTGGACACCAATGTCTTCCTGCTGGCCCCGGTGGGCACCGAGGTCGACGAGGCCGCCACGGGGGCCGTCCCCCGTTCGTAGGAAGAGAGATCGGGCGTAACGGTTCTCCGGCCGGGCTGCTGCATAGCGTCCACGCATGAATACCGACAGTGTGCGGCCGGCCGTCACCGAGTTACGGCTGTCCGCCTTCAAGACCCATCGCGGCGTCACCCTGCCGCTCGGCCCGCTGACGCTGCTGAGCGGCGAGAGCGGCACCGGCAAGTCCAGTGTGCTGCAGGCGTACGAGATGCTCGCCCGGCTCGGTAGCGGGGAGCCGCTCGCACGTGCCGTACAGGAGGTGGTGGGCGGCCCGTCGGCCTGTGTGCCGGCGGGGGCACGCCCCGACGGACAGGGGCGGCGCGGGTTCCGCATCGGCTGCACGGTCGACGGCCCGGCCGGTCCGGTCAGCCTCGATCTCGCCGTACAGGCCGAGCCCGAACTGCGCATCGTCGGCGAGCGGTTGACCGGCGGCGGTGAGACGCTGCTGACCACCGCCCTCACCGACCCCACCCGCCCCGCCGTCCAGGCGGCCTGGCACACCGCGGGCGCGACCCCCGTGACCCGCGCGCCACTGCCCGACGACCGGCTGGGCACGTCGCTGCTGCCGCTGCGCGTAGCGGGGAAGACGGAAGGACAGCGGCTGGTCCTGGCCGCGGCCGAACAGGTCGTGGTGGCGCTCCGGTCGGCGTTCGTGTGCGACCCCCGGCCGGAGGCCATGCGGGGGGCGGGAGCGGGCGGGACGAGCGGGGGCGGCGATTCCGGTGGACGGGGTCCGGACGGCGCCGGGGGGCGGGCAGGCGGGGCCCGGGGCGGCCGGGCGGCCAGCGCGGGAAGCTGTGCGACCAAGGCCGGCGGGGGTACACGGGGGCGCAGGGGGAGCGGAGGGGGCGGCGAGGCCGGTGGCTGGGGCCGGGACGCGGAGGAGGACGAGGGGCGGTTGCGGTCGTCCTGCGACAACCTGCCCGTGGTCTTGGAGCGCACCAGCCGCGAGTGCGCGCGGCGGCACGCGGTGCTGGTCGCGGCCGTGAGGGAGGCCTGCACGGGGCCGGTCGACGGGCTGCGTGCCGTGCCGCGCCAGGCGGGGGCCGCGGCGGAGGGCGCGGCCGCCGCCCCGTCGGCGCCCGGCCGAGGCGGACCGGCGGCCGTTCGGCACACGGGGCAGGAGGCATGGGAACCGGGCGTACGGGCCGTCCTTGACCGGGGCGCCCTGGGGGAGATGCCCGTCGAGCAGCTCGGTGACGGGGAGCTGCGTTTTCTGGCGCTGGCGCTGGTACTGCTCACCGGGCCGGGGGTGCTGGCGATGGACCCGGCCGGGGAGGTCCCGTCGGCCCAGCAGCAGATGACGGTGATGGCGGACGGTATGGACCGCTGCATGGACCACAGGCAGGCCCGCGAGCTGGTGTCGCTGGCCGTCCGCATGGCGGAGCGGGGGCATGTCCGGTTGCTGGGGACGGTGCGGGATCCGTCGGTCGCCGAGGGGCTGCCCGGTGTGCAGGTGCTACACCTAGGGACATGAGCGAGGATCTTCATGCGCTGCAGCGACGGCTGGCCGAATTCGCGGCCGCCCGGGACTGGCAGCAGTACCACACCCCCAAGAACCTGGCCGCGGCGCTGAGCGTCGAGGCGGCGGAACTCGTCGAGATCTTCCAGTGGTTGACGCCGGAGGAGTCGGCGAAGGTGATGTCCGATCCGCGGGCGGCCGGCCGGGTCGAGGACGAGGTCGCGGACGTGCTGGCGTATCTGCTGCAGTTCTGCGAGGCGCTGGGGATCGACGCCCTGGCGGCGCTCGCCGCGAAGATCGAGCGCAATGAGTCGCGATTCCCCGCGGTTCGCAGGGCGCGGCCGGACCGGTCCGGGGAGGACGAGGAGTAGGAAGCGGAGCCGTCGTGGCGGAGCAAGGGGGCGCCGGGCGGGGCCGGGTCGGGGCGGATCGGGTCGGACCGGGGCGGGGGTGGGAGCGGCATCAGCTCCCACCCCCGCTTTTCATCACGGCGGGCTCCGGGCTCGTTCGGTCCGTACCGGCGCGGCGATTCAGGCCGTTCGGGCGTTTTCCGTGACTTATGTCCGCCGTGTGAGAGCTGGGGGCACTGTGTCGGGTGGGGAGGGCGAAGAGTCCGCACCCGCCAATCGTCACTCTCCGGAGTGATTGATCTCTCCACAGCGCCTTGGTTGTCCACAGATTTGCGAATTCCCCTGGCTTTTTTGGGCGTTCACCCTCACTCTGGGTAGTGGAAGAAGTGCAGGGTGCATGCGAATGGAGCGGGAAGGAGGGGAACGGATGGATGCGGTGCGGATCATCGCGGCCGGTCGACGCGGTCTGGCGGAGGCGACGACGGTCCAGGAAGTGATCGTCGAGGCGTGGCAGGCGCAAGCGTTGGCGGAGGCGATAGGAAGCCATCTCGCGATATTCGGGCCGTACGAAGTGCGGTCAAGGGCTCAGAGTCTGGGCGACGCGGGCGGGCGGTTCAGCGGGGGACTGCTGTGCCCGGCATCGGTCACCGGCGGCTTGCGAGCGGCTCAGCTGACCGAGGTGCGCGACGTCAGAGCCGCCTTGACGAGCCTGAGCCGGCTCTTGCGGGAAGTGTGCGAGGCGCTGGTGGGAGTGGTGTTGCTCGCGGACGAGGAGGGGGCGTACTGGACCTGTGTCGAGGCGATGGACACGGTCGACGAATCGAGAGATCGCGTCGCCGGAATCCTGGAGAAGCTGGAGGTGCGCGACCGGAACCCGGCCTGAGCGGGGACCGGACAAGACAGGAATGCTTACGCCCGGCGCGTCGACGGTGGGACGTCACGCCCGCCGACAGGTGACGGTAGGCCCACCGCCGTGCTTGCCTTCACCACTGCCACTGCCACTGCCACTGCCACTGCCACTGCCACTGCCACTGCCACTGCGCGGCTGCTTGCGCCCTCCGTCTCATCTGCCACTGATGTCAGTGACCGCCGCCTCCGCGTCCTCGCAGCCGCACTGCCTACCGGGAGCCGGCCCGAACGTGCCACGCCGTGCCTTGCCAGGCCACGCCTTGCCGCGCCACGGCGACGGTCGCTGCACACCGCCCACACCCTCACCGTGACAGCGGCTGACCCGATTTCACCCGGCTCTGACCAGCTCTGACCCGAACTGACGTAGCGACTTGATGCCTCGACACACCTAACGGTTGGTTTCCCGTTCGGTGTGCAGGATGGAGGTATGGACCTACGAATCTTCACCGAGCCCCAGCAGGGGGCTTCCTACGACACCCTTCTGACGGTCGCCAAGGCCACGGAGGATCTCGGCTTCGACGCGTTCTTCCGGTCCGACCACTACCTGAGCATGGGCAACGTCGACGGGCTGCCCGGTCCGACGGACGCCTGGATCACACTGGCCGGCCTCGCCCGTGAGACCCGGCGCATCCGGCTCGGCACGCTCATGACGGCCGGCACCTTCCGGTTGCCGGGCGTCTTGGCCATCCAGGTCGCGCAGGTCGACCAGATGTCCGGCGGGCGGGTCGAACTCGGCCTCGGCACGGGCTGGTTCGAGGAGGAGCACAAGGCGTACGGCATCCCCTTCCCCAGGGAGAAGTTCGCGCGAATGGAGGAACAGCTGGAAGTCATCACCGGCCTGTGGGCCACAGACACCGGAAGGAGGTTCGACTACCACGGGACCTACTACCAGCTGGAGAATTCGCCCGCACTGCCCAAGCCCGCTCAGGGCAAGGTGCCGGTGCTGATCGGTGGACACGGTACGACGCGCACCCCGCGCCTTGCGGCGCAGTTCGCCGATGAGTTCAACATTCCCTTCGCCTCGCTCAAGGACACTGAAGCCCAGTTCGGGCGGGTGCGGGCGGCCGCCGAAGCCGCCGGACGGAAAGGGGATGAGCTGGTGTACTCCAACGCCCTCGTCGCCTGCGTCGGCAAGGACGACGCCGAGGTGGCACGCCGCGCCGCGGCCATCGGGCGGAACGTGGACGAACTGAAGGCCAACGGGCTGGCGGGCTCGCCCGCCGAGGTGGTCGACAAGATCGGATGCTATGCCGCTGTCGGTGCCTCCCGCGTCTACCTGCAGATCCTGGACCTCGATGATCTCGACCACCTTGAGCTGATCTCGGAGCAGGTCCAGTCGCAGGTGAGGTGAGGTGAGGTGAGGTGAGCTCGGGCGAGGTGGGCTGAGGTGAGGTGAAGCGAGTCGGGCCGGGGCCGGTGAGTCCGGCCGGGCCGGGCCTGCCGGGCCGGGGTGGTGGGCGGTGCTGTGGGAAAACTGGTGGGGAATCGGGACGGACTGCGGCAATACTCGGACGCGTGTTCCTGACGATAACCACCACCGGCAGCGCCGAGCGTCCCGCGACCGACCTCGGGTTTCTGCTGCACAAGCATCCCGACAGGTCGCAGCAGTTCTCGACGTCGCACGGCACCGCACACGTCCTCTACCCGGAGGCGGATGCGGAGCGGTGCACGGCCGCACTGGTGCTGGAGGTCGATCCCATCGCCCTGGTCCGCCGGGGCCGGGGAAAGGGCCGCGGCGGCGCTCCGGACTCGGCGCTCGGACAGTATGTGAACGACCGTCCGTACGCGGCCTCCTCGTTGCTGGCGGTGGCGCTGCGCAGCGTCTTCGCGAGCGCGATGAAGGGGCAGTGCACGGCGCGGCCCGAGCTGGTGGCACGGGCGATGCCGTTGCGCGTCGAGGTGCCGGTGCTGCCCGCCCGGGGCGGCGCGGAGCTGGTGCGCAGGCTGTTCCAGCCGCTGGGCTGGACGGTGCTGGCCGAGCCGGTGCCGTTGGACGAGACGTTCCCGGAGTGGGGCGACTCCCGCTACGTCCGGCTCGTCCTGGAGGGCGAGCGGACGGTCGCCGAGGCGCTGCGGCACCTGTATGTGCTGCTGCCGGTGCTTGACGACGCTAAGCACTACTGGGTCGCCCCGGACGAGGTCGACAAGCTGCTGCGGGCCGGCGAGGGCTGGCTGGAGGACCACCCGGAGCAGCGGGTGATCGTCGGACGCTATCTCGCACGGCGCTGGTCGCTGACGCGCCAGGCGATGGAGCGGCTGGAGCTGGAGCGGCTGGCCGAGTCGGACGGGGTGGCGGCCGAGGAGATGGACAACGCGGTGGACGAGGAGGCGGATACCGAGGACAAGCCGGTGCCGCTCGCCGTACAGCGGCGGGAGGCGATTCTCACCGTGCTGCGCAGGGAGCAGGCGGCACGGGTGCTCGATCTGGGCTGCGGACAGGGCCAGTTGGTCGGTGCGCTGCTCAAGGAAGGGCAGTTCACCGAGGTCGTCGGCGTGGACGTGTCGATGCGGGCGCTGCACGAGGCACGGCGTCGGCTGCGGCTGGACCGGATGTCCGAGCGGCAGGCCGAGCGCGTACGGCTCGTACAGGGGTCGCTGGCCTACACGGACAGCAGGCTGAAGGGGTATGACGCGGCGGTGCTGAGCGAGGTCGTCGAGCATGTCGATCCCGCGCGACTGCCGGCCCTGGAGTACGCGGTGTTCGGTTCGGCCAGGCCGCGGACGGTGGTGGTGACGACGCCGAACGTCGAGTACAACGTGCGCTGGGAGTCGCTGCCGGCCGGCCATGTGCGGCATGCGGACCATCGCTTCGAGTGGACCCGAGAGGAGTTCCGGCAGTGGGCGCAGGAGGTGGCCGCGCGGCACGGCTACGAGGTGGTCTTCGGCCCGGTGGGGCCGGACGACCCGGAGGTGGGCCCGCCCACCCAGCTCGCGCACTTCCGCATCTCCGGCGACGACGGTGACGACGGCAAGGCAGCAGGTGGCAACGGCGCCCGTAACAGCGATGCGGGTGGCAGTAATGCACGGAACGGCGGCGCACGGAACGGCGGCGCACAGGGAAGCGGTGCGCGTGGTGACGGTGGTTCGGTGAGTGGGAAGGAGGTCGCGGCATGACGGACGCGGATCGTACGGAGTCCCAGGACGGGAAGGCGCACGGGCACGGGCACGAGGAGAGCCGGGAGGCGGTGCGGCGCACGCTCGGCGTGCCGGATCTCTCGTTGGTGGTGCTGATCGGGGCCACCGGCTCCGGCAAGTCCACCTTCGCCGCCCGGCACTTCAAGCCGACCGAGGTGATCTCCTCTGACTTCTGCCGGGGGCTGGTCAGCGATGACGAGAACGACCAGAGCGCGAGCGGCGATGCGTTCGACGTGCTGCACTTCGTCGCGGGCAAGCGGCTGGCGGCCGGGCGGCTGACGGTCGTCGACGCCACCAATGTGCAGTCCGAGGCGCGGGCGCAGCTGGTGCGGCTGGCCAGGGAGCACGACGTACTGCCGGTGGCGATCGTGCTGGACGTGCCCGAGCAGGTCTGCGCCGAGCGCAACGCGGCGCGCGCCGACCGGGCCGGACTCCCGCGCCGTGTCATCCAGCGTCACCAGCGTGAACTGCGCCGCTCCCTGAGGCACTTGGAGCGCGAGGGCTTTCGCAAGGTGCACATCCTGCGCGGCCAGGCGGAGGTGGAGTCCGCCGAGGTCGTCCTGGAGCGGCGGTTCAACGACCTGCGCCATCTGACCGGCCCGTTCGACATCGTCGGCGACATCCACGGGTGCCGTTCCGAACTGGAGACGCTGCTCGACAGGCTCGGCTATGCGCTGGTGCGCGACGAGCTCGGCAGGGCCGTGGACGCGGCGCACCCCCAGGGCCGGACGGCCGTCTTCGTCGGCGACCTCGTCGACCGCGGACCGGACAGCCCCGGAGTGCTGCGCCTGGTGATGGGCATGGTCGGGGCCGGGCACGCACTGTGCGTCTCCGGCAACCACGAGAACAAGCTCGGCCGCTACCTCAAGGGCCGCAAGGTCCAGCACACCCACGGGCTCGCCGAGACCGTCGCGCAGCTGGGCGAGGAGGACGACGCCTTCCGCGCCGAGGCCGGGGCGTTCGTCCACGGCCTGGTCAGCCACTACGTCCTGGACGGTGGCGGGCTGGTGGTGTGCCACGCCGGGCTGCCGGAGAAGTACCACGGCCGGACGTCGGGCCGGGTGCGGTCCTTCGCGATGTACGGCGACACGACCGGTGAGACCGACGAGTTCGGCCTGCCGGTGCGCTACCCGTGGGCCGAGGACTACCGAGGCCGCGCCGCCGTCGTCTACGGCCACACGCCCACCCCGCGGGCCACCTGGCTCAACAACACCATCTGCCTGGACACCGGCTGTGTCTTCGGCGGCGCGATGACCGCGCTGCGCTGGCCGGAGCGCGAGCTGGTGGACGTACCGGCGGAGCAGGTCTGGTACGAGCCCGCGAAGCCGCTCGCCACGGAGGCACCGGGCGGGGCGGACGGCCGTCCCCTCGATCTGGAGGACGTGGCCGGCCGACGGATCGTGGAGACCCGCCACATGGGCCGGCTCGCGGTCAGGGAGGAGAACGCCGCGGCCGCGCTGGAGGTCATGAGCCGTTTCGCCGTCGACCCGCGGCTGCTGCCGTACCTCCCGCCGACGATGGCACCCTGCGCGACCTCGACGGGGCGGACCCGTGAGGGAGCCGGTGACGAGGGTTTCCTGGAGCACCCGGTGGAAGCGTTCGCCGGATACCGGGCGGACGGCGTACGGGAAGTGGTGTGCGAGGAGAAGCACATGGGATCGCGCGCGGTGGTCCTGGTGTGCCGCGACGAGTCGGTGGCCGGCGAGCTCCCCCATAGCCCTAAAGGCATGGGAGGTACCCCCATCGGCGTTCCGAAGGGCGTGTCGGGCGCCCTGTACACCCGCACCGGCCGGCCGTTCTTCGACGACCCGGAGACGACCGAGCGGATCCTGCGACGGATCGGGGCGTGCGTCGAGGAGGCCGGTCTCTGGGCGGAGCTGGAGACGGACTGGCTGCTGCTGGACGCGGAGTTGATGCCGTGGTCCCTGAAGGCGACGGGCCTGCTGCGCAAGCAGTACGCCGCGGTCGGCGCGGCGTCCGGCGCGGCCTTCCCGAGCGTGCTCGGCGCGCTGGAGGCGGCCGCCGCCCGCGGTGTCGAGGTGGGGCCGCTGCTCGACCGGCAGCGCGACCGGGCCGCGGACGCCGCGGCGTTCACCGAGGCGTACCGGCGCTACTGCTGGCGCGTCGGGGCGGCGGAAGGGACGGCGGAAGGCCCGGCGGAGGGACCGGCGGCCGGCGCGGATGCGGCGGGCG
Source organism: Streptomyces sp. NPDC043738 (assembly GCF_056436545.1). Taxonomy (NCBI): domain Bacteria; kingdom Bacillati; phylum Actinomycetota; class Actinomycetes; order Kitasatosporales; family Streptomycetaceae; genus Streptomyces; species Streptomyces sp. NPDC043738. Next base: position 137,890 of record NZ_JBWKCJ010000006.1, read on the forward strand.
GCGGCACGGAAGCGGCCGCGGCCGCACCGTCCGGCGAACTCGGCGACCTGGAGGGTGTCCGGCTCGCGCCGTTCCAGATCCTCGCGGTGCGGGGGCGCAGCCTCGCGGGGCTGGCGCACACCGAGCAGCTGACGCTGATCGACCGGATCGTCGCGGCCGAGGACGCGGTGACGTCCCGGGGCGGTGCCGCGCCACGGGACGGCGCGCGGGAGCGTCCGGGGCTGCTCGCCACGACGCGGCGCATCCTCGTAGACACCGAGGACGAGGCGTCGGTCGCGGCCGGTGTCCAGTGGTGGCTGGATCTGACCGCGGACGGCGGTGAGGGCATGGTGGTCAAGCCGGTACAGGCGCTGGTACGGACGGCGGACGGACGGCTGGTCCAGCCGGGCGTCAAGTGCCGTGGCCGCGAGTACCTGCGGATCATCTACGGTCCGGAGTACACCCGCCCGGAGAACCTCAGGCGTCTGCGCATACGCCATCTGGGGCACAAGCGTTCGCTGGCCCTGCGGGAGTACGCGCTCGGCCTGGAGGCACTCGACCGACTCGCGGAGGGCGAACCGCTGTGGCGGGTGCACGAGGCGGTCTTCGCGGTGCTGGCGCTGGAGTCGGAGCCGGTGGACCCGAGGCTGTAGGCGGACCGAGGGGGGGGGGGGGGGGGTGCCGTTCCTCCCCCGCCTCGGTCCGTCATGCCGCCCGTGCCGCCCGTCGTGGCGTCGGCTCTCGCAGGGATCCGGCGTCCTGATGGTCGCCCGGCAGGTCGGTACGGCGCTCGGCGTGGCCGTGCTGATCGCCGTGATGGATGATCAGCAGGGCTGGGCTGATGCGGAGTTGTGGGGCAGCCGGCGCGTCCTCGCGGTGGCCTCGGCGGCGGTGGCCGCGGCAGCGCCGACCCTGCGACGGTCCGGCAGACGATCTGCGACGGTCCGCCCAGTGCCCCGGGCCCGACCAGTGCCGCGAGTCCGGGGCACTGGTCGGCCCCGCCGCCCCGCCGCCCGCCGCCCCCGACCAGCCGACATCGCCCGACTCCCTCCCCCCGGCACCGGAAGCGGCCAAGATGGGTGGATGGGATTCCATGTTGACTCCGAGGCCGGGCTGCTGCGCCGGGTCATCCTGCACCGACCCGACCTGGAGCTGAAGCGGCTCACACCGTCCAACAAGGACACCTTGCTCTTCGACGACGTGTTGTGGGTGCGCCGGGCGCGGGCCGAGCACGACGGGTTCGCGGATGTGCTCCGCGACCGTGGTGTGGAGGTGCACCTCTTCGGGGATCTGCTGGCCGAGAGCCTGCAGATCCCCGAGGCGCGGACGCTGGTCCTGGACCGGGTCTTCGACGAGAAGGAGTACGGGCCGCTGGCCACCGACCATCTGCGTGCCGCCTTCGACGAACTGCCGGTGCCGGAACTCGTCGAGGCGCTGGTCGGCGGCATGACCAAGCGCGAGTTCCTCGAACGCCACCCGGAGCCGACCTCGGTCCGCTTCCATGTGATGGACCTGGACGACTTCCTGCTGGGCCCGCTGCCCAACCACCTCTTCACCCGCGACACCTCGGCGTGGATCTACGACGGGGTCTCGATCAACTCGATGCGCTGGCCGGCCCGGCAGCGCGAGACCGTGCACTACGAGGCGATCTACCGCCACCACCCGCTCTTCCGCGACGAGGACTTCCACGTCTGGTCGGAGGGGCAGGCGGACTTCCCGTCCACGATCGAGGGCGGCGACGTCCTGGTGCTGGGCAGTGGCGCGGTGCTGATCGGGATGAGCGAGCGGACCACCCCGCAGGCGGTCGAGCTGCTCGCGCGCGGGCTGTTCGCGGCCGGTTCCGCGCGCACGATCGTGGCGCTCGACATGCCCAAGCGCCGCGCGTTCATGCACCTCGACACCGTCATGACCATGATCGACGGAGACACCTTCACGCAGTACGAGGGGCTCGGCATGCTCCGCTCGTACACCATCGAGCCGGGCTCGGGCGACCAGGACCTGAAGGTCACCGACCATCCGCCGGAGCATATGCACCGCGCCATAGCGGCCTCGCTGGGCCTGTCGGACATCCGGGTGCTGACCGCGACCCAGGATGTGCACTCCGCGGAGCGCGAGCAGTGGGACGACGGGTGCAATGTGCTGGCGGTCGAGCCGGGGGTGGTCGTGGCGTACGAGCGGAACGTCACCACGAACACGTTCCTGCGCAAGCGCGGCATCGAGGTGATCACGATTCCGGGCAGTGAGCTGGGGCGGGGCCGGGGCGGCCCGCGCTGTATGAGCTGCCCGGTGGCGAGGGACGCGGTGCCCGGGGCAGCCTGAGGCGTGGCAACCGCCGGTGCACCCGCCGATGCACCCGACCGCGCGTCCGGAGGGTACGCCGGACGCTCCGTATATAGATACGGCTGTTCGTATACACTTCCAGGGTGCGGGGCCGCGTGCCCCTCCCTTCATGCGACCGTACGCCTTCCGTACGCACCCCCGTCCCACCGCCGCGAATCAGGAGCCCACCCATGGCGATAGATCTCAGGGGCCGCCACTTCCTCAAGGAGCTGGACTTCAGCGCCGAGGAGTTCCGCCGACTGATCGACCTGGCGGCCGAGCTCAAAGCGGCCAAGCGCGCCGGCACCGAGGTCCCCCGTCTCCAGGGCAGGAACATCGCCCTGATCTTCGAGAAGACCTCGACCAGGACCCGCTGTTCCTTCGAGGTCGCGGCCGCCGACCAGGGCGCCTCGACCACCTACCTCGACCCGTCCGGCTCGCAGATCGGGCACAAGGAGTCGGTCAAGGACACCGCCCGGGTCCTGGGCCGGATGTTCGACGGGATCGAGTTCCGCGGCAGCCGGCAGTCCGACGTCGAGGAGCTGGCCGCCCACGCCGGCGTACCGGTCTTCAACGGGCTGACCGACGACTGGCACCCGACCCAGATGCTCGCCGACGTGCTCACCATGGTCGAGCACGGCGGCGGCCGCCCCCTGGAGGAGACCGCCTTCGCCTACCTCGGCGACGCCCGCAACAACATGGGCAACTCCTACCTCGTCACCGGAGCCCTGCTCGGCATGGACGTCCGGATCGTGGCCCCGCGGCAGCTGTGGCCCGAGCAGTCGGTGATCGACCGGGCGCAGGCGCTCGCCGAGGGCAGCGGTGCCCGGATCACGCTCACCGAGGACGTCGCCGAGGGCGTGCGCGGCGCGGACTTCGTCGCCACCGACGTCTGGGTCTCCATGGGCGAGCCCAAGGAGGTGTGGGGCGAGCGGATCGCGCTGCTCGCTCCGTACGCGGTCACGATGGACGTGCTGCGCGCCACCGGCAAGCCGGACGTGAAGTTCCTGCACTGCCTGCCCGCCTATCACGACCTCGGTACGGCGGTCGGCCGGGAGATCCAGGCCCGGTACGGCCTCACGTCGCTGGAGGTCACCGACGAGGTCTTCGAGTCCGCGCACTCCGTCGTCTTCGACGAGGCGGAGAACCGGATGCACACCATCAAGGCGGTGCTGGTGGCGACGCTCGCCCGTTGAGCGGCGGTATCCACCATGTGCGGCGGCATCGCATGAAAGATCGCATTGCATAGGCATACGTCCGGATGGGCGATCATGCGGATGGAGCGGCTACCATCGAGCCGCTCGCGGGGTTCGGACCCACCGGTCCGGACCCCGCTCCTGTGTGCGGCCCACCCCCGCCGCGCGCACCGCACCACCAGAAAGAGAACCGCCCCCATGCGCCCGCCCGTCTCCCGCCCCCGTCCCCAGGAGGCGCTGCGCGCCGCACCCGGCGCGCCAGGTCCGTCCGGACTGCGCATCAAGTCCCCCGACGTCCTCGTCGCCGAATCGGGCGCGGACCTCGAAGGCAACGGCCTCAAGCGCAGCATGGGGCTCTTCCAGCTCGTGTGCTTCGGCATCGGCGCCATCGTCGGCACCGGGATCTTCGTCGGCCTGTCCGACACCGTCGCCGAGGCCGGCCCCGCGGTCCTGGTGTCCTTTGTGCTGGCGGCCGTCACCTGCGTGTTCACGGCCTTCTCGTTCGCGGAGCTGGGCGGCGCGATACCGGTCTCCGGCAGCTCGTACTCCTACGCCTACGCCACCCTCGGCGAGCGCACCGCCTTCCTCGTCGGCTGGTGCCTGCTGCTCGAATACGGCGTCTCGGTCTCGGCGGTCGCCGTCGGCTGGGGCCAGTACCTCAACGAGCTGCTGGGCAGCCTGATCGGCTGGCAGCTGCCGGCCGCGCTCGCCAGCCCGCCCGGCGACGGCGGCATCGTCAACATCCCGGCCGTCGTCGTGATCCTGCTCGCCGCCCTGCTTCTCGTCCGCGGCATCCGGGAGAGCGCCCGGGCGACCGCCGCGATGGCCGTGCTGAAGCTCGCGATCCTGGTGCTCTTCTGCGCGATCGGCTTCAGCGCCTTCCGGGCCGGCCACCTCTCGCCGTTCGCGCCCGAGGGCATCGCCGGCATCACCTCCGGTGCCTCCCTCGCGTTCTTCTCCTACATCGGCTTCGACGCGATCACCACGGCCGGTGAAGAGGTGAAGAACCCGCGCCGCAACATCCCCGTCGCGATCATGGTCTGCATCGGCGTGGTCACCGTGCTCTACTGCCTGGTCGCGCTCGCCGCCATCGGCGCGCTCTCCTCCGACCAGGTCGCGGGCCGGCCCGCCGCGCTGTCGCTGATCGTCAACCGGGTCACCGACTCGGCGCTCGGCGGCGGGGTGATCGCCTTCGGCGCGGTCGTCGCCATCGCCTCCGTCGTCCTCGCCGTGATGTACGGCCAGACCCGCATCCTGATGTCGATGTCCCGGGACGGCCTGATCCCGCGGGTCTTCGAGCGGGTCTCGCCCCGTACGTCCACCCCCGTCACCAACACCTGGATCGTCGCGGCCGTCTTCGCCGTGCCGGCGGCGGTCGTCCCGTTGGACGTGGTGATGAACCTGACCACCATCGGGACGCTGGCGGTCATGGCTGCGGTCAACCTCAGCGTGATGGTGCTCCGCCGCACCCGCTCCGATCTGCCGCGCCGCTTCCGCGTCCCGTTCTTCCCGGCCAGCCCGCTGCTGGGCATCGGCTTCTGCCTCTACCTGATGTACGGGACCGGCCCGGCCACCTGGCTGCAGTTCGCCGGCTTCCTGGTGGCCGGCGCGCTGGTCTACGCGCTCTACGGGCGGCGCCACTCCAGGCTCGCGGCGGCCCCGCAGCCGACCGGTGAACCGGCCGTCAGCGGCGTTGGTGCCGCTGCCGCAGCTCGGGAAGGGTGAACCAGACGGCCTTGCCCCGCGGCGTCGGGCGGCAGCCGGACGCGGAGCTGAGGGACCGGACCAGCAGCAGACCGCGGCCGCGGGCACCGGCCGGGGCGGCGGTGCCGTCGCCCGGGGGAGGGGGAGCGGACGGAGCGGCGGGAGGCGCCCCGAGCCCGTCGAGGTGTCTGCCGTCCCCGTCGTGCACCTCCACCCGGCAGCCCCCGGCCCCCAGCTCCACCACCAGCTCGACGGGGTCGGTGCCGCGGGTGTGCTTGAGGGCGTTGGCGACCAGCTCGGCGGCCAGCAGCTGAGCGGTGGTCCGGTCGGCCGTGGCCCGCAGGTCCTGCATGGCGCATCGGACCATCGCCCGGGCGATGGGGACCGCGGTCGCGCCCCGCGGCAGCGCGATATGCCAGGTCGTGGGGGTGGGCGGTGCCAACATGAGCGGTACGTCCCGTTCGCAGACGGCCGGATCGGATGCCTGGGACCGGATCGGGTGCCCAAGGCCCGCGCCGGGTGGCCGCGGCTCGCGCCGGGGACCTGCCGGTCCGGTACGTCCACCGTAGGAAGCGCGGCGGAGCCCGGGGCAGAGGCGAGCGGCCGGAGCCGGGGGGACCTATGGCCCATGGCGGACGGGACCTTCGTCCGGGTCATGGCCGAGAAACGGCGTATCGCGCCATCGTGACGACAGTCACAAAGCGGTGATAACTTCGAAGGGCATCCGGAAGAGCATCCACCGGCCGACCCGCCAAAGGGGGCAGGCAGTCCGATGAGCCCGTTCACAGGATCCGCCCGCAGCACAGACTCCTGGCAGCACATCCGCGTGACCAGGAAGGACGGGATCGCCACGGTCACCCTGGCGCGCCCGGACAAGCTCAACGCGCTCACCTTCGAGGCCTACGCCGACCTCCGCGACCTGCTGACGGAGCTGTCCAGGGAGCGCTCCGTACGCGCCCTGGTGCTCGCCGGGGAAGGCCGCGGATTCTGCTCCGGCGGCGACGTCGAGGAGATCATCGGCGCCACCCTGGGCATGGACACCGCACAGCTGCTGGACTTCAACCGGATGACCGGCCAGGTCGTACGGGCGCTGCGGGAGTGCCCGTTCCCGGTGATCGCGGCCGTGCACGGCGTCGCGGCCGGCGCCGGCGCGGTGCTCGCGCTGGCCGCGGACTTCCGCGTCGCCGACCCCTCGGCGCGCTTCGCCTTCCTCTTCACCCGGGTCGGACTGTCCGGCGGCGACATGGGCGCGGCCTATCTGCTGCCCCGCGTCGTCGGACTGGGCCACGCCACCCGGCTGCTGATGCTCGGCGACGCCGTACGCGCGCCCGAGGCCGAACGCCTCGGCCTGATCAGCGAGTTGGCGGAGGAGGGGCACGCCGACCAGGCGGCCGCCGCGCTCGCCCGCCGGCTCGCCGAGGGGCCCGCGCTGGCGCACGCCCAGACCAAGGCGCTGCTCACCGCCGAGCTCGATCTGCCGCTGGCCGCCGCGGTGGAGATGGACGCCGCCACCCAGGCGCTGCTGATGAACAGCGCCGACTACGCCGAGTTCCACGCCGCCTTCATGGAGAAGCGGGCGCCCAAGTGGCAGGGGAAGTAGCCGTGCGGGTCGCCGTCATCGGCGGTGGACCGGGCGGGCTGTACTCCGCGGCGCTCCTCAAGCGGCTCGATCCCAGCCGCGAGATCACCGTATGGGAGCGCAACGCCCCCGAGGACACCTTCGGCTTCGGCGTCGTGCTCTCCGACGAGACCCTCGGCGGCATCGAGCACGCCGACCCGGAGGTCTACCGCGCACTCCAGGCGGAGTTCGTCCGCTGGGACGACATCGACATCGTGCACCGGGGCCGCACCTTCACCTCGGGCGGGCACGGCTTCGCGGCGCTCGGACGGCGCCGGCTGCTGGCCGTACTGCACCGGCGCTGCCGCGACCTCGGCATCGACCTGCGCTTTCGCACCGAGGCGCCGCCCGCCGCCGAGCTGGCCCGCTCCCACGACCTGGTCATCGCCGCGGACGGGGTGCACAGTGCGACCCGCACCGCGCACGCCGACGCCTTCCGGCCGCGGCTGACCACCCACCGCTGCCGCTACATCTGGCTCGCCGCCGACTTCGCCCTCGACGCCTTCCGCTTCGAGATCGCCGAGACCGGGCACGGTGTGGCCCAGCTGCACGCCTACCCCTACGCCCGCCCCTCCGGGGCGCCGTGCCCGAGCGGTGCCAGCACCGTGATCGTCGAGATGCGCGAGGAGGTCTGGCGCTCGGCCGGACTGGACCGCTGCGACGCGCGGGCCTCCGCCGAATGGTGCGCCAAGACCTTCACCGAAGCGCTCGGCGGCCGGCCGCTGCGCTCCAACAACTCCACCTGGACCGCCTTTCGCACGGTCGTCAACGACCGCTGGTCACACGGCAACACGGTGCTGCTCGGCGACGCCGCGCACACCGCGCACTTCTCCATCGGCTCCGGCACCAAGCTCGCCGTCGAGGACGCGCTGGCGCTGGCCGCCTGCCTCCAGGAGCAGCCCGACACCGCCGGCGCGCTGGCCGCCTACGAGGCGGAGCGCCGCCCCGTCGTCGCCTCCACCCAGCGCGCCGCCCGCGCCAGCCTGGCCTGGTTCGAGGAGCTGGCCACCTACATCGGCCAGCCGCCCCGCCAGTTCGCCTTCAACCTCCTGACCCGAAGCCGCCGTGTCACCCACGACAACCTGCGGCTGAGGGACCCCGGATTCGTCGCGGCCGTCGAGGGCGAGGCGGACACGCCGGCCGGCACACCGCCGATGTTCACGCCCTTCCGGCTGCGCTCGCTGAACCTGCGCAACCGCGTGGTCGTCTCGCCGATGGACATGTACTCGGCGCGGGACGGCGTCCCCGGGGACTTCCACCTCGTCCACCTGGGCGCCAGAGCCCTGGGCGGGGCGGGCCTGGTGATGACCGAGATGGTGTGCGTCAGCGAACAGGGCCGCATCACACCGGGCTGCGCCGGGCTCTACACCCCGCACCAGGCCGCCGCCTGGCGTCGGATCACCGACTTCGTGCACACCCAGGCGCCCGGCACCGCGATCGGTCTCCAGCTCGGCCACTCGGGCCGCAAGGGCTCCACCAAGCTGATGTGGGACGGCATCGACGAACCGCTCGACGACGGCAACTGGCCCCTCGTGGCGGCATCCCCCCTTCCGTACAAGCCCGGCAGCCAGCGCCCCCACGAGCTGACCACGGGCGAACTCGCCATGATCCGGGACCAGTTCACCTCCGCCGCGCGCCGCGCCGTCGACTGCGGCTTCGATCTGCTGGAACTGCACTGCGCCCACGGCTATCTGCTGTCCGGATTCCTCTCCCCGCTGACCAATCAACGCACCGACGCCTACGGCGGTTCCCTCTCCCGCCGGCTGCGTTTCCCCCTCGAAGTCTTCGACGCGATCCGCGAACTGTGGCCGGACGACCGGCCGATGACGGTCCGCATCTCCGCCACCGACTGGGCGGAGGGCGGCACCACCGCCGAGGACGCGGTGGCCATGGCGGCGGCCTTCGCCGACCACGGTGCCGACGCCATCGATGTCTCCACCGGGCAGGTCGTGGCCGACGAGCGCCCCGACTTCGGCCGCTCGTACCAGACGCCGTTCGCCGACCGCATCCGCAACACCCTGGGGGTGCCGGTCATCGCGGTCGGCGCCATCTCCTCCTGGGACGACGTCAACTCCCTGGTGCTCGCCGGGCGTGCGGACCTGTGCGCGCTGGCCAGGCCCCATCTGTACGACCCGCACTGGACGCTGCACGCCGCCGCGGAGCAGGGGTACACCGGGCCGGGCGCCCCGTGGCCGCCGCCCTACCAGGCGGGCAGCCGTACCCCGCCCACCGGTCGTACCGACGCGCCGAAGCCCCGCCTCACGCTGCGGTGACGGGGAGACACGGGCAGCGGGGCGGGGCCGTCCGCGGAGGAAACGGTGGGCCTCCGGCGGCTCCACGGCGGCGCCTCAGCGAATCGGCAGGCCGGTGACACGCGCCGAGATCACCGGTTTGCCGTGCTGTTCCACGGCCACGTCGACCGGCATGCGGCCGTCGGGGTCCTGCGCCGAGGCCCGCCGCGTGGCGGTCCGCGCCCGTACCCAGCACGGTGCGTCCAGTTCGGCGTACCGCTCGAAGGTGCACTCCATCGCTATCGGCAGGGTGACCCCGGGCGTCGCCGCCTGCGCGGCCTGGCGGGCGGCCTCGATCATCAGCATGCCGGGGGCGTGGTCGGCGGGCTGGTCGAAGAGCACCGGATGAGAGGTGTCCACCCGCAGGCGCCACAGGCCGTGGCGGCCGGTGGGGGAGAGCACCACATCGTGCTCGCGCTCCCGGGCGACCAACTGCGGGGAGACCGGCGCGGGCAGCGGCAGCCTGCGGGCGTTGGGCGTCGGCTCGCTGTACCTGCCGCGCAGCCGGCGGTAGACGGCCGGGCTGTGGCACGCGTAGTCGAGCGTCGCGGTGGCCAGGTCGGCGCCGTCGCACCGCACCCGGAAGTCCTGGCGCGCGCTGAGCAGCCGCTTGCCGCGGCGGACCACCTCATGGTCGGTGACGTGCAGTTCCACCTCCGCCGGCGCGCCGGCCGTGCCCAGCGCCTGCGGCGCGAGGTCGTAGGCGATCCGCTGCCAGGTGATCGGGTGGTCGAGCGGCACGCGGTGGGCGAGATGGCTGAGCAGTATCCCGGCCTGCCGCATGGTCTCGACCAGCAGCAGCGGATCGTGCAGCCGTTCGCGCCCGTCGACCGGTCCGTAGAAGCCGTGTGCGCGCGGCCACCGGGCGCTGACGACCCAGCCGTCGGCGGTGTCCCGCCGCCAGTTGGTCAGGAACACCTCCGGCATTGCCGCACGGCGGCCGTACCCCTGCGGCGCGGTGGTACTCAAAGGGGACGTTCGGTTTTCGTCGGCGAACCCGCCTCTGCCGTCGTGGCGCTGATCCGGAGACGACGGCATGAGGATGGCTCTGGCCATAGGTGTCCTCTCTGAAGTGCGGCCCTCGGTGCCCAGACGGGCCGAGCCGCGCTGGCGGTCCCCGCGGCTCCAAGATACGGACCCTGCGGGGGGTTCACCAGTGCTAAGGGGCGCTCCTCGGCCAGGCTCGGGAGGGCGGCGAAGCCGGACGGGCGGACGTCAGACGGAGACCCGCGCCGAACGGCCGTGCGGGTCGAGATGGCTCATCGCGCCCGGCGAGGCGAGACCCGGCAGGGTGTGCTTCCACAGCGCCGTGACCCGCTCGGGGAGATCGGCGCGGTTGGTCGCGGCGCGCGAGAACAACTGCACGCCCATATAGGCGGCGACGAAGAACTCGGCGGCCCGGTCCGGCACCACACCGGGCAGCAGCTCCCCCTTGTCCCGGGCCTCGCTGAACATCGTGCTGATGATGTCGGTCCAGGCCTGGTAGGGGACCAGCGGCTCGTCGCTGAACGTCGTCTCGACCGCGATACGGGTGCCGGCCTGCAGCAGCGGGTCGCTGCGCAGCGCCAGCGCCACCCGGTGGGTGAAGTCGATGGCGTCCTGCAGCCGGGAGTCGCTGATCTGCGGAAGGAACGGGTCGGCCTGCTCGGTGATGACCGCGCGGGCCAGTGCGCCCTTGGAGGTGAAGTGGAAGTACACGGCTCCTTTGGTGACACCGGCACGCTGGATGATCTCGGCCATGGTGGCGGCCTGGTACCCGCGGCTGCCGATGACGTGAGCCGCGGCTTCGAGGACCGCGCGCCGGGTGCGCACTGCACGTTCCTGCTTGACCACCGAACAGCCTCCGTATGCTCTCTTGGAGTTGCGCCGAGTGCGACCCGTCGCACTGGCCGCGCAGTCTCTTTCGGCATCATAAGGAAGCCAACCAGGCGGTATTGAATCTGCGCGCCGTGGCGTGTACTACGACTTCTAGGAGCTGTCCGATGTCCCCCACCGCTCTGCCCGCCGCGCAGCGCGAGATCCGGCTCGTCCGCCACGCCGAAGGAGAGCTGACCAGCAGGCACTTCGTCGTCGCCGAGGTGCCGCTGCCCGAACCGCAGCCGGGACAGGTCCTGGTGCGTACGCGCCTGATGGCGGTGACCGCGGCGATGCGGACGCAGATGTCCGGTGACTCGAAGCCGATGCCGCCCTTCGTACCGGGTCAGGCGCTGTGGGGCTCCGCGATCGGGCAGGTGGTGGCGGCGCCCGGCGGCGGCTTCACGCCGGGCGAACTGGTACACCACCGCTACGGATGGCGGGAGTTCGCGGTGGTCGACGAGTCGCAGGTGCGCCGGCTGGACCTGGACGCGCTACCGGATCCCGCCGCGCACCTCTCCCAGGGCGCGACGGCCTGGGGCGCGCTGCGCAGGGCCGCCGAAGTCCGGCCGGGGGACACGGTGTTCGTCTCCGGCGCGGCCGGCGGTGTGGGCAGTCTGGCCGGGCAGCTGGCGCGCCGGATGGGCGCCGCCCGGGTGGTCGGCAGCACCGGCTCGGAGCGCAAGGCCGCCCGGTTGCGCGCCGAGTTGGGGTACGACGACACCATCGTGCGCGGCGCCGGCCCGATCGAGCGGCAGCTGCGCCGGGCGGCTCCGGACGGCATCGACGTACTGCTCGACACCGTGGGCGGCGAGCAGTTGACCGCGGCACTCGAGGTGGCCCGCCCCGACGCCCGCTTCGCGCTGGTCGGCGCGCTCTCCAGTCAGCTGGGCGCGACAGGCGGCAGCACCGCCCCGGTGGAGCTGGACACGGCGCTGATCATCACGCGGCGGGTGGCGCTGCGCGGTTTCGGGCTGCGTGCGCACCCGGATCTGCCGCAGGAGTGGGCGAAGGAGTTCGGTCAGGGCCTGCGGGACGGCTCCCTGGTCTTCCCGCACGCCCTGCTGAAGGGCATCGAGCAGGCCCCGCGGGCGCTGTGCGAGCTCACCCAGGGCCGCCATATCGGGGCCGTGCTGGTCGAGTTGTGATCCGCTCGCGCCCGCTCGTGGCGTACGGCTCCTGACGGCCTGCCGGGTCAGCCGGCGGCGGGGGCATGTGCCGGCTCCGGGATGCCGGCTGCCGGGATCCGCTCCGCCGAGGCCGACAGCAGCCCCCACAGGCCGACCACGGCCTCCCGGTCCCACCACGTCCCGTCCTCGCCGCCCAGATGCAGCAGTCCCACCACGATGGAGGTCAGCAGCTGGGCGGTGCGGCGCGGTTCGGCGTCCGGTGCCGCCGCCGCGGTCGGCCGGCCCGGCTCCCCGGTCCCGCAGGTCACCGCCTTGTCGAGGAAGAGCGCGTACCAGCGCTGCTCCAGGGCGTAGATGCCAAGACCCGGTGCGGTCTCCGGCCGCAGGCGCAGTCCGGCGCGCAGTACGGCGTCCGTCTCCACCCGGCTGAACAGCTCGACGGCGAAGTCCTGCACGGCGGTCGCCAGCGGCCGCGGGGAGCGGGCGAAGCCGTTCTCGATCTCCTGCAGCGTGGCGAGTGCGGCGTCGCGCACCGCGAGGGTGAGGTCGTCCTTGGACGTGAAGTGGAAGTAGAGGGCTCCTTTGCTCAGCCGGGCCCGCCGGCTGATCTCGACCATGCCCGCGGCGGGAACCCCCTTCTCCAGGAAGGTCTCTGCGGCCGAGCGGATGAGTGCCTGGCGGCTCTGGATGGCGCGATGCTGGGTGGGCACGGTGTCCGTCCCGTCTCTAGTACGGCTGCGAAGCTGATTGCAGTCTACATAGAAAACCAACCATGCGGTTCGATATGGTCGGGGTGAATGGCCTGAACTGGTACGCCCTGGCGAGAAGCCGATGTTCGGCCGCGGATTCCGGGCCTCCGGTGGCGCCTGCGCGTCCTGTGTTGCCAGTCTGGGCTTGCGGGGGAGCGCTGTCGACCCGTCAGGATGTGACAAAGGCACATTGACAAACAGCGCAGGCGGTTTTTAAATCTCCGAAGGCGGTAAACGGGACGATCCGTTCCGATGGAGCCGCCGCGACGGTCGCGTACCGCCCTTGGACAGCGTGTGCGCCATGGCGAGACCGCCTCCGCCCCTTACCAGTCGCCGACCGCAGGCCGCCCAACCAGCAGAGCCAGCAACGTCACCCGAACCCCCGCACCCCGCACCCCCATCGGAATCCGGAAAGGTCTCCAGCCATGCGCGTAGCAATGGAAGTCGGCGAACGTCCCGCGAGAGGCGCACGGGTCGCAGGAGGCGAGACGATCAGGGCCGCCGTCTTCGATCTGGACGGCACCCTGGCCAACACCTTGCCCGCGATCAGCAAACTGCTGGTCAAGGTGGCCTCGGAGCAGGGCTGTTCGGTGACCGCGCGGCAGGCGGCCTCCGCCATCGGCAAGCCCCCCGGCCCCGCCTTCGGCCGGCTGCTGGGCAAGCCCGAGGACGACGGCCGGGTGCAGGCCGCCATCTCCCGCTACCGCGAGCTGTTCGCCTACGAGGTGCTGTGCCAGGGGCCGCAGCTGCTCTTCCCCGGCGTGACGGCGGGGCTGTCCGCGCTGCGCGCCCATGGTGTCGAGCTCGCCGTCGCCACGTCCAAGACCACCCGCAGTGCCGAGGCGCTGCTCGACGTCATGGGCATCCGCGACCTGGTCGGCCCGGTCATCGGCCAGGACATGGTCCGGCGCGGCAAGCCGCATCCGGAGATGGTGCTGCGGGCGGCCGGCCGGCTGGGCGTCGCACCCTGGCAGAGCGCGTATGTGGGGGACACCGTGGGGGACATGAGGATGGCGGTCACCGCGCGCATGGCGCCGGTCGCGGTGACCTACGGCGTCGGCACGTTCGGTGAGCTCGCCGCGGTCGCCGGGACCCGGATGTGCAGTTCGTTCAAGGACGTGGTCTCGGTGATCGCCGCGGCCAGGCCGCGGCCGGCCGTCGCGGTGGGGGCTCAGCAGCGCCGCCGCTGAGCCGCGGCTGTCGCCTTACGGACCGGCCGTCGCCTGGTGCGCGTAACGGGCGCCGGTGGTCCGCAGCATGCCGTGCAGCCTGCTGAACACCTCTGCCGCGCGGCCACCCGGCCAGTCCTCCGGAAGGAGGGGAGAGGGCAGCCCGGGATCGGCGTACGGGAGGTGGCGCCAGGCGTCCAGGGCCAGCAGATAGTCGTGGTAGGCCGCCTCCGGCGGTACCGTGCGCCGTCGTGACCAGCGCCGCAGGACCGGCTCCTGTTCGTCCAGGAAGGCGCGGTACTGCGCGGCGATGGCGTCCAGGTCCCACCAGCGTGCCACCGCGTCCGCCGTGGCGGCGAAACCGGCGTGCGTGCCGGTGAACAGATCGACGTACGGGGCCAGTTGCAGCCGTTCCAGGGTGTGCCGGGTCTCCTCGTAGAGCTGTGCGGGGGCGATCCACACTCCCGGTGCGGCGGTGCCGAAGCCGAGCCGGGCCAGCCGGGAGCGGAGCAGGTGCCGTTTGTGCCGCTCCTGCTCGGGGACGGAGAACACGGCCAGCACCCAGCCGTCCGAGGGCCGCGCGGCAGGCCGGCCGAAGATCCGCCGATCGCCGTCCTCCAGGAGCTCGTGGGCCGCGTCGGACAGTCCGTAGGCCGCCGCACCGGTGGCCGTACGCGCGGGGACCAGCAGCCCGCGCCGCTTGAGCCGGGAGACCGCGGAGCGCACCGACGGCGGATCCACCCCGAGCCCCCCGAGCAGCCGGATCAGCGCGGCGACCGGCACCACGGCGGCCGCCTCGTCCGTCGCGCCCGGTTCGCCGCGACCGTAGGCGCCGTAGAACGTGACGATCAGGGACCGCGGGGTGTGCTGTGTTTGCTGGTCGGTCACCGGGTCACTCTAGATCGGCGCACGCAGCCGGAAGCGCTGGAGCTTGCCCGTCGGGGTGCGGGGGAGGGCGGTGTGGAAGACGATCTCGCGGGGGCATTTGTAGGGCGCGATACGGGTCTTGGTGAAGGCGCGCAGCGCGGCGACCGTGTCCTCTTCCTCAGGGACGCCGGACCGCAGCACGACATGGGCGACGACGACCTGTCCGCGGTCCTCGTCGGCCCGCCCGACCACCGCGGCCTCGGCCACGTCGGGGTGCTGGAGAAGGGCGTCCTCCACCTCGGGGCCGGCGATGTTGTATCCGGCCGAGATGATCATGTCGTCCGCGCGGGCGACGTAGCGGAAGTAGCCGTCGACCTCGCGGACATAGGTGTCACCGGTGAGGTTCCAGCCGTCCCGGACGTACTCGGTCTGCCGGGCGTCCGCGAGGTAGCGGCAGCCGGTCGGGCCGCGTACGGCCAGCAGGCCCGGCTCGCCGTCCGGTAGCGGTGTGCCGTCCGTGCCCACCACCCGGGCCTGGAAACCCGGCACCGGCAGTCCCGTCATACCCGGCCGGATCGCCTCGTCGGCGGCCGAGATGAAGATGTGCAGCAGCTCCGTGGCGCCGATGCCGTTGATGATCCGCAGGCCGGTCGCCCCGTACCAGGACTGCCAGGTCGCGGCGGGCAGGTTCTCGCCGGCCGACACGCACCGGCGCAGCGAGGAGACGTCGTGCCCGTCGAGTGCGGACAGCATCGCCCGGTAGGCGGTCGGCGCGGTGAACAGCACCGAGATGCGGTGTGCCGCGATGTCGGAGAGCAGCCGCTCGGGCCCGCCCCAGTCGGTGAGCAGCGTCGAGGCACCGGCCCGCAGCGGGAAGACCACCAGCCCGCCGAGTCCGAAGGTGAATCCCAGGGGAGGGCTGCCGGCGAACACGTCGTCAGGGGACGGGCGCAGCACCCGCGCCGAGAAGGTGTCCGCGATGGCGAGCACATCGCGGTGGAAGTGCAGGCAGCCCTTGGGGCGGCCGGTGGTGCCCGAGGTGAAGGCGATCAGCGCGACGTCGTCGGCCGCGGTCGCCACCGCGGTGTACGGCGCGCCGGGCCGGGCGAGCCGGCGCAAGTCGTCCGGTCCGTCCCCGCCGTAGGTCGTGATCCGCAGCCCCGGGACCCCGGCCGCGGCGAGGTCGTCGACACAGCGGA
The DNA here is from genome assembly GCF_056436545.1 of Streptomyces sp. NPDC043738. Lineage (NCBI taxonomy): Bacteria > Bacillati > Actinomycetota > Actinomycetes > Kitasatosporales > Streptomycetaceae > Streptomyces > Streptomyces sp. NPDC043738. Next base: position 153,965 of record NZ_JBWKCJ010000006.1, read on the forward strand.
CGTCGCACAGCGCATACCGCACCTGGGCGATCTCGCAGATCGTGGCGAGTTCCTTGGGGCGCTGCGCGGCCAGGACGGTCACCGCGACCGCCCCCGCCTTCATCACGGCGAGCCAGCAGGCGGCCAGCCACGGGGTGGTGGGGCCGCGCAGCAGCACGCGGTTGCCCGGCAGCACCCCCAGCCGGTCGGTGAGCACCCGGGCGATCGCGTCGACCTGTGCCCGCAGCTGCCCGTAGGTCCACACCGGACCGCTCGCGTCGCGCACCGCGGGACGGTCCGCGCCGAGCCGTGCGATGGTGCCGTCGAGCAGTTCGGCGCCGCAGTTCAGGCGGTCGGGGTAGCCCATGTCGGTGAGGTGCGGCCACTGCTCGCGGGGCGGCAGCCGGTCGCGCGCGAAGGTGTCGGCGTGGGCCGAGGACCGTAGCTCCATGGCGGATGCGCCCCCTAGGGCGGCCGGGTGGCCGACTCGGTTGGCTGCTCGTCCGGCCGGCCGGGGCCGGTGCGACGAGTGGTCGAGGACTGCCGTTCGGATGCTTCGTCAGCGTAACGTGTTGGTGACGGCAGTCAACAGACCGCGATAGAGGACCGCTACCAGGGAGCCGCCTCGTGACTGTATTCGCGCTGGGACCGGACGAGCGGCAATGGTGCGCCGAGCTGCGTGCCATGACGGCCGAACGGCTGAGCCCGCTGGCGGAGAAGGGCGCGGCGGGCCGGGTCAACCGCCCGCTGGTCGCCGCCCTCGGCGAACTGGGTCTGCTGCGCCGCCTGTTCCCCGCCGACGGAGCGCTGCGCGCCCTGGACCTGTGTCTGCTGCGGGAGTGCCTCGCCCAGGAGTGCACGGAGGCGGAGACCGCGCTCGCGCTCCAGGGCCTGGGCGCCTACCCGGTCGTCCAGGCCGGCACCGATGCCCAACGTGCCCGTTGGCTGCCCGAGGTGGCCGCCGGGCGTGCCGTCGCGTCCTTCGCGCTGAGCGAGCCCGGCGCCGGCTCGGACGCCGCCGCGCTGTCCCTGGCCGCCGAGCCGGACGGCCCGGACGCCTGGCGGCTGACCGGCGAGAAGTGCTGGATCTCCAACGCCCCCGAGGCCGACTTCGCCACCGTCTTCGCCCGCTCCGGGGGCGCGGCGGGCGCACGCGGCGTCACCGCCTTCCTCGTCCCCGCCGACCGGCCGGGCCTGACCGGCGAGCGCCTGGACATGCTCAGCCCGCACCCCATCGGGACGCTGGTGTTCGACGGTACGCCGGTGACCAGGGCGGATGTGCTGGGCGAGGTGGGCGGCGGGTTCGCCGTCGCGATGGCCACCCTGAACCTCTTCCGGCCGAGCGTGGGCGCCTTCGCGGTCGGTATGGCGCAGGCCGCGCTGGACGCGGCGCTGGCGCACGCGGGCGCGCGCACCGCGTTCGGCGGCCCGCTGAAGGACCTGCAGTCCGTGGGCCACCAGCTCGCCGAGATGGCCACCCGGGTCGAATCCGCCCGCCTGCTGGTGTACGCGGCCGCCTCCGCATACGACACCGGGGCCCCGGACATCGCCCGCCGCTCGGCCATGGCCAAACTGCTGGCGACCGAGACCGCCCAGTACGTGGTCGACGCCGCGGTCCAGATCCACGGCGCCCGCGCGCTGCGCCGCGGCCACCTCCTGGAGCACCTCTACCGGGAGGTCCGCGCCCCGCGCATCTACGAGGGCGCGACGGAGGTGCAGCGCTCCATCATCGCCAAGGAGCTGTACCGGCACTGAACGTCAACCGCCCGTGCCGGTACCGGACTCCGCCGCGCGGCCCGACCCTTGAGGCCTCAGCCGTTGACCTTCCACACGCTGCCCAGCGTGCACTTGCCGGACAACGTGCCCTGCTCGCTGGGGCTCTTGATGAACGTGCCGGTCACCGTGGTGGGCAGGGTCTGGCCCGCGGCCACCTTGAGCGAGGAGATCTGCACGACGCCGACGTAGCCGCCGGAGGCGTCGGTGAACCGCACACTGCCGTTGTAGGTCGCGGGGCTCGTGGAGTTGCCGTTGGTCACGCTCAGCTTGGCGGTCAGCGTGGCGGCCGCGCTGTCGACCTGGCAGTCGGTGATGCGGATGTCCGACTCGGGCGGCGTGGTGGAACCGGAGGACGGCGAACCGGTGGTCGTGCCACTGGTGGTGGTGCCACTGGTGGTGCTGCCGGAGCTGCTGTATCCGCCGCTGGACGTGCTGCCGGAGCTGTACTCGCCGCCGGAGCTGCTGCTGGAGCTGCTGGAGCTGTGGCTGCCGCCGCAGCCGCCACCGTGCGAACCGCGCGCACCGGTCAGCGCGACGACCACCAGCGCGCACACGGCGACAGCGCGAACATGGCGAATCTTCATCCCGAGTTCTCCCCCGTGACAAGCGGCCGCCTCCGTGGGCGGCCGCTGCGTACGCGTAGCCGTACGCGTACCCGATTGATGACGCGCCCGCCGGGCCCCTCGATGCGGGATTCCTTGACGAGCGCGCGTCAGGCTAGCAAGCGGACGCCCGCAGGCCGAATCCCGGGCGGTGGGCGGCCGACGGGCGAGTGTCAGTGGCGGATGTCAGGCTGAAATCACGAAGGATCCGCGAAGGGAATCGTCATGATCACTACTGACTTCGTCCCTGGCTCCCCGTGCTGGATCGATCTTGGTGCGCCCGATGTCGAGGTCGCGGCGGCCTTCTACCGAGCGGTGTTCGGCTGGCGGGCCGAACCGCACGGTGAGCAGGGCGCGAGCGGATACACCCTCTTCCGGCTCGACGGGAAGGCGGTGGGCGCGGTCGGCCCGCTCACCGAGGACGGCGCCCGCTCCGCCTGGACGATCTACTTCCAGACCCCTGACGCGGATGCCACGGTCGAGGCGGTGGCCCGGGCGGGCGGCTCGGTCCGCTCGGCGCCGGCCCCGGTGGGGGCGGACGACGGCCGGCTCGCCCAGCTCACGGATCCGCAGGGCGCGGAGTTCGCCGTCTGGCAGCCGGCGAGACATCCGGGCATCGAGGCCGCGGACGGCCCGGGCACTCTGGGCTGGACGGAGCTGTACACCACCGACCCGGCCGCCGCGCAGACCTTCTACCGGACCGTCTTCGGCTGGCACACCCAGGACATGCAGCTCCCCGGAGGCGGCGGCACCTACACCCTGCTCCGCCCCGCGAACTGCAGCGAGGAACGGATGCACGGCGGCCTCATAGGCGTCCCCGCCGACCTGCTCGGGCCCGGCGGAAAGCCGTACTGGCACCCGGTGTTCGTCTCGAAGGACTGCGACGCCACGGTCGGGCTGGTGACGGGCAACGGCGGCACGCTGTCGATGGGGCCGGAAACCGCCGAGGACGTCGGCAGGCTCGCGGTCTGCACCGACTCCTCGGGCGCGGAGTTCGTCGTCCTCACACCGCAGGCGGGCGCGCTGGGCTGACCGCCCTTCGCCCCCCCCGACGTTCGACGACGCCCCTCCCGCCCCGGGCGGAGGCACCAGGCCCGCGCCTTCCCGTATCCCCCGCTGCACGAACGCGGCGTGCCGCATGCGGTGTTCGGCCCGGACGCCGCCGCCCTCGCACGGGAAGCCCGACAACGCCGACCACGCCGAGACCGCGCGCCGTTGCGGGCGCCGCTGACCGGTGTGCCGCGGCCGCGCCCAGATTCGGCGCGTCGCTCGATGCGGATGGGGACTTTCCGATTAGCCTTTCGTAACTGTACGAGGTTGATCAATTACTGATCGCATCCGTTCAGAACACCGGAGATGACATGCACAAGCTTCGTAAGGCTGCCGTCGTGGCGGCCGTCCTCGGCAGCGTCGCCTTCCTCGGCGCCGGCTCGGCCTCCGCCGACGGCGGCCAGCACAAGGGCCGCACCGAGTTCAACATCAAGCAGGGCAGCTCCTGCCGGTCGCACGACCTGAACGTCGACGTCCTCGGCGAGGTCGGCATCCTCAACGGCGTGCTGGGCAACGCGCTCGGCGGCGAGGGCGCCCCGGGTGCCCAGGAGACCAAGATGGGCTCGTCGATGGGCTGCAACAACGCCTTCGGCGACGGCGGCGGCAAGGACGGCCGGGACGACAAGGACGGCAAGGAAGACAAGGGCTACTAAGAGTCCGCGACGGCCCCGGGCATCCGCGTCACCGGCTGGGTGCCCAGGGCCCGCTTTCGCCCTTCGGCAGGGGCCGGGCGTCGTCACCCGGCCCCTGCAGGGCAACGGAAAGACCACTGGCCAGGCTTCCCGGGGGAATCCTGGCCAGTGCTTGTCGTCAGGGGCCGGGTCGGGTGGGCCCGCACGGGGGAGTCCGCCGCTTCTGGCTCAGCGGCATTCTCTCGTCAGATGTCCCGGAAGAGACCAGGGGGCGCCGTGACCTGCTGCGATGGGTGGATACACGTCGCTGACCTGCGCGGATGGTCTTTCGGCTGTTTCACGCTCGTGCCCGTTGGTGCAGCCGGAAGTCCCAGAAAAGTCCCAGGGAACTCCCACTGCCGAGGTCCGCTCTTTCGGCTCTATACAGGGTGAGGGGGTGCGGTGTGGGCTGGGGCTCGTGCATCGGTGGTCCGCCTTGAACGAACGCCAGCGCGCGCTTCTGGAGCGGCTCGCGGCCGGTGAAGAACGTGGAGCCTGGGCGCCGGGGGAATGGCGCTCGGCTTATGCCCTGCGCGACCGTGGTCTGCTGACGGTCAGCAAGAGTGGTGGGGATGTCCACGCGGAGGTCACTGCGGCCGGCCGGTTCTACCTTCGGCACGGTCGTCATCCTGACGATCCGGCGTTCGCGGACGACGGCGTTCAGGTGGCGCCCGTCGGACCTTCGGGGCTGGCGAAGGGCCGAGCACGGCGCGAAGCGACGGGTCCAAAGCGCAATCCGACGCCGTACAGTGAACGGCCCATCGCGCGTGCTCGACGGGCGAAGGCCCAGGAGCTGGTCGATCGTCTGGTTGCCGAGGGGCGGGTCCGCCTTGCCGACCCCGATGACGACGAGGTCGCGGAATGGCGACGCGTCGTCGATTACGCGAAGCGGCACGGTCTGGAACCGCAAGGCAGACGCATCGAAAAGGCCCGCTTCGGCACACGCGGGCTGGAGATGTTCCTCGCCGAAGGCCCGCATCCCAACGCACGGAGTCAGCGTCCGAAGACCGACTCCCCGGTGGTTCCGGTTCCCGCACGACTGAGTTCCCTCCATCCAGCTGTGGCTGCTCTCAGGGACGATGATGGACAGCTGGTCATTCCCCCGGTGCTCCGTCGCCGTTCACTCCTGATGCTGCAGGCGCTGGCTGCCGAGGCAGTACGGCGAGGGTACGAGGTCAGGCAGGGCCGATCGTACTATTCGCGGCGCGAGGGCGGAGTGGACGTGCTTGTCGATGGCTTCCCGTGCACCACCACTGTCAGGCAGGAGTTCCCGCAGTCCACGAAACCAGAGCGGTCCGCGCGTCTCGTCGTCGAGCTTGACCATGGCCGATCCGGTCGGCCGGGCCGCTGGCGCGATCGGAAGGCCCGGGCGCTTGAGGATGTGTTGGGCGTAATTCTCGGGGAGATCGAGGCGCGAGCGCTGGAGGACGCTCAGCGCAGAGAGAACGAGGAGCGGACCAGGGCGGAGCGGGAGGCTCGCCGGCGTACGGCCATGGAGGAGGCGAAGAAGCGCGCTGTTCGGGATCAACTCGCCGAGGTGCTTCGCGAGGAGGTCGGACGCTGGCAGGAGGCCGCCGTACTGGGTGCGTACTGCGATGCTCTGGAACGGCGTCTTGCCGAACCGGGCAGCATCGTGGACGCCTCGGCTCTGGAATCGGCCAGACGCTGGTTGGAGTGGGCACGTGAATTCGTGTGTGAGATCGACCCGTTGAACCAGCTTCCGGAGATGCCAACTCCAGGGGAGCCGACGCCGGACGAGCTCAAGGCGCACCTGAAAGAGTGGAGTCCCTACGGCCCAGAACGCCGAGGTGGAGGGTGAAGCACAGAACGGGCGGTTCGCTGACTGGCTCCATGTGTTCCCGATGACGCATCATGTGGAGTGCGTTGTGGTGCTGGAGAAGGCGGCCAAGGGCGCCTGACCTGCGGTTTCGTGTGTGCGCATTATGTGCGTTGTGGGCGTTACGGGCGATATCTTGACGCTGAATTGACGCTCGTGACGCTCGAATGACGCTCGTTCTGACGGGGCGTCACCTGACTGATCGTGCAGGTCGTGCCAGGTGGAGGGCGTGTTTCCTGCGGGCTGTCTTTGCAGGAACTTGAAGGAAACTCGGCCGAGTTCCTGCATGCCGTAGTTCGGCGGGCCGGACGTTGGCGGAGCGGGCGCTCAATAGGTCGGTCCGTAAGGGCTCCAGTGGCCGAGGAAGGGCCTTAGGTCGTCGGCTTGCGGTTCGGGGACATCGGGCAACCGGGGTGGTGAGCTCAGCGGGTCGAGGCGCTCGACGGTGGCCGTTGCCCAGCTGATCCATGCTTCGGCGTCGGTTCTGGCCTGCCCCGGCGGCATGGCCTCGACTCGCGTGCGCACAGCGCTCACGTACTCGGTCAATCGGGTGGCGTGGCGCCAAGCCTCTTCCTGCGCTTCGAAGTGCCTGATGCGGTACGCCTCCGCGTACCGGATGCGGGCTTCTTCCATGGCAGCTTCCCAGCGAATGCGCTTCTGGCGTGCCGCTTCGATCTCGTCCTGGCGTCTGCGTTCAGCGTCCTCGCCGCGGAGAGTGACCTCTTGGGCGATCTCGGCGAGCTGCTCTTCCAGGGAGCGGCCGAGGGTGTCGGCCCATTCGCTCGCCCGGTGCGGCTGGCCGCCGCTGAGCACGAAACGGAGCCGTTCGGACGGGGTGTAGTCGAAGTGGGGGATCCTGACCCAGGAGTCCTTCTTGGCCGCGGCGAGTTCCTTCTCGGTGGCGACATGCTCGGTCCGGTCTTGCTCCTGGAGGACAAGGAACCCCACGGCCTGGCTCCGTGCGGTGATGGTGAAGTGGGGAGATGCTCTGCGACGGCGATGAGGCGGGGGAGCGAAGCCGGTCCGTCCAGCAGAAGTGGAATGTCCTGTGGCCTCGGCAGCGGTGATGAGCGCTTGGATGAGCCGGAGGGCACGTCCTTGGACGGGCTTCGTGAGGCCCAGCGGTTGGGTTTCGCTCTGCATGACCCGTACCACGGTGTGCGGACGCGCGAGCCGCGACGGCACGGAGATGGGTTTGAGGACGGTAAGGCGCCAGGCGGGGATGTCGACGAGCTTGATCTCGTACCCGCCACGGCACCAACCCCCGCATAGCTCCTTCGTCTCCGGGACCCTTCCGGACCTACGTGCCGCGGCGACGCGGGACGGCCACTTCTCCAAGTCCGGACCGCTGCCGCTCTTGACGATCCGGCCGCCGGCGTCCGCGAGCTCCTGCAGCAGCTGTTCCGTGAACGTCACACGAGGCTGTGACGGAGGGCTTGGCGACCGCCCGGCGGCCGGGGTTTCGTGCGCTCGGGGGGACCGGGGTCGTGGAGCGGTGGCTTGGGACTTGCGGGGGTGTGACCCGCGGGGAGGGTAGGTGCCGTGCGCCAGGTAGTGCTGGCCTGCACCCGTCAGGGCGACGCTCCACTGCCCGCCCTTCCGGGAGACAGTGACCAGGCCCCGGTTCTGCAGTGCCTGACACGTGGTCTTGTAGGAGCTGGTCGCCCAAACGCCAGCGGGACACCCGGCTCCCACCCACTGCAGCACTGACAGTTGCCGCTCATTGACCTGTCGCTCCAATGGTCCGCCTTCGACTTGAGGTTGACATACGACGGCGGCATGTTGTCAGTTCCGTTTGTAAGCGACGGGCGGTTCGAAACAATTCGCTCGAACGAACTGGGGCTGACGCGGGCCGTGTGTACGCGGCGATGGCGGCGTAGCGCCGACCGGTGCGTGGCCGGCTCTTCGCCGAAGGGAGCGATGAGCTGCCATTGAGCGGGCGAACTGGATGTCCGTGCGGGCGGCGAATTCAGCCGTTGCCGTCTGTTCGGCCTCCGTGAGCTGCTGGCGAGTCACCTCGGGGGCTTCGGTCAGAGCCTTCAGCCACTGAGCTTCGCGCGCAAGCGTCGGCTCGTGGTGCCCAGGACGGGGTTGATGGCGTGCTCCAGACCGGGAACGGGCGGGGATGAGCCACCCGAGCAGACTCCCCGCTGCCACCCGGAGGACGTCGACCTCATTCCGGGCTTCGCCCGAGACGTGTCCGGTCTCGGTCACCATAGGACGGGTGATCTGGAGGTGCAGCTCCGTACGCCGCGGGACGTGGAGCGGGCTCAGCATCTGTTCCGGGCAAGCTATGGGCGGCGTGATCGGCTGCCGCTGCCTGCTTCGTAGCGGGCTGCGCTTCGTGTCGCGTGCGGTCGTGGGTGGAGCCTCGCGACGTGGGGGCCGGGTACGGCGGTGGACTATCTATGGTGCGCGGGATCGCCGGTTTGGCCAACCGGTCATCCCGCGCTGTTTGTTGCCCCACATCTTGCCCGCCAGTGATTAGCTCGAACAGCTGGCGGCTACCCCGGCCGTGACCGCCGGAACCATCACTCCAAGGGCGACAACAGGGCCGCCTGGCGCTCGGTTTCCCAGAAACTTCGAACTGTGCCAGAGGTACAGATCTCATGCACGATGGCGATGGGGCTACCCGGCCCACCCGCCTTGGAGCACACCCCCTCAAGATCCGAAAGGTAGTGGCTTCTACCGGTCATCGGCTCGGGTGTCCCGTATGGTTCGGTGCTGTCGCATGCTGGCCTGTTCGTGGATTCAGGGGATGCCGATGACACAGCAGCTTTGGAGCAGCCGGAGGCATCAGACCGCGATCGGCCGAGTCGGCCTCTCGATGCCGGCCCGTCGCGCCCTCGGCGACCTACAGCTGGAACCCGCCATGCGAGTACTGGACTACGGGTGCGGGCGTGGCGGCGATGTACGGGCACTGCAGTACCTCGGCTTCGATGCCGCGGGGTGGGACCCGATGCACTTTCCGGACGGGCGGCGCGAGCTGGCCGAGGTGGTCCTTCTCACCTATGTCCTGAACGTCATTGAGAATCCCGCCGAACGACGAGAGACACTTCTACGGGCTTGGGACCTCGCCAAATCGGCGCTCGTGGTGTCCGCGCGGTTGAGGTGGGAGCGCAACCAGATCAAAGGCACGGAGTACGGCGACGGCATCCTCACGCAGCGCCGCACCTTCCAGCACCTTTACGCCGCCGGCGAGCTTCGCGACTACGTCGAGGAAGCCACCGGTGTGCGCTGCGTGTCGGCGGCGCCCGGCATCGTTTACGCGTTCAAGGACGATGCGGCCCGCCTGAGCTACCTGGCCCGCCAGGTCGCCCCCGAGGGGGGATGGCTGGCGTCCGAGGACACCGCCTCGGCGATCACCTCGGTCGTCGATCATCTCGAACAGCGCGGCAGGATGCCTCAGCTGGAGGAAATGCCGCAACCCATCATCAGCCTCCTCGGCCACCTGCGTCCCGCTGAGCTCAAGCGCCTTGCCGAGCAGGAAGCCGACCCCGTGAAGGTCGAGCGGAGCGCCGAGTGTGGAGCCCTCGACACTCTGCTGTTCCTCGCGCTGGAGCTGTTTCACGGCCGAGGCCCGGTCAGCAGTCTGCCTCTGCCGGTTCAACTGGACATCCGTGCCTTCTTCCCTTCGTACACCGAGGCGTGCCAGCGAGCGGATCGGCTGCTGTTCAAGTTGCGTGACGACGCATACGTCCGTCGGGCGATGAACGGATCGATCGCCGGTAAGTTCACCGCAACCGCCCTGTACGTGCACCGCCGCGCGCTCCACCGGATCCCGGCCGTGCTGCGCCTGTACGAGCAGTGCGCGAGTATCGCTGCCGGCCGCCCTGGCGAGTGGTCCGTCGTCAAGCTCCGCCATCAGGGTCGCGGCGTCAGCTGGCTCGACTACCCCGAGTTCGACACGGATCCCCACCCGCGGATCGCGGCCTCGTACGCCGTCGACCTGAAGACCCTCAAGTCCTCCTTCACCTCGTACGCGGAATCCACCAATCGTCCCCTGCTGCACCGTAAGCACGAGTTCCTTGCTGAGGACGATCCCGACGCACCCAAGTACCGGAGGCTCACGGAGGCCGAGGTGCGCGCCGGCCTCTACGAGAGTCCGCACCTGATCGGCACGGAAGAGGGTTGGGAGCGCGAACTTGTACGCTGCGAGCGGGAGTTGCGGGGTCACCGGCTCGTACGCCGCACCACCAGCACCTGAGCGTCGCACCGGCTCTCGGCACCGGAGCGATTGTCAGTGTCGTGTGCCACGCTCCACCCATGACCACTACCCGGATGCAGAGCCCCTGCCTTCCCTCATACCGCACGCTGTCCGCCCTCGCGCTGTCCGAGCCCGAGGACCACGTCCGTGAACTCACCGACTGGGTGGAGCACGCCTCCGCCGTTGCCGCCCTCCCCGGGGCACAGAACAGCTGGGATACGGCCTACAAGTGGCTGCGACTCGCCCAGGGCCTGCGCACGGTTACGTTGGACATGTCGTACGACGACGGCGGCATGTGCTCGGCGGGCCTCGACTTCGACGCTGTCTGGACCGAGATGATGGAGGAGTGGCAGCAGCACCAGGTCCGTCTCGGCTATCTGCGTGCAGCACTTGAAGGATTCGGCCGGCTGCTGCACCCGGACGCTGCGGAGCCTGGACTGGCAGTCGAGGCCGCGGAACAACGGCTGCACCATCATGCCGACGCATGGCCAGTGCACGCTCGCGCGGTCGCCGACCACCTGCGGACACATGCCCCGGACGGGGTGCCAGGCGCCGGCATGCCGGTGGCGGCAGCGGTGACTCAGGCGATTGCCTTGCACGAGATGGTCGTTCACGGCCGTGCTTTCGTCCCCGAGCCGGACAGCGACGCGGACGGGAAGGTCTTTCCCACCGGGCACGCTGAGGTCTGCGCGGTCAAGGAAGCCTCCACAGTGCTGCTGCTGGGGCTACAGCTACTGATGGCGGCAGCGGTGCAGGAGGACCGCGTCGCCGTTTTCGACGACAAGTACCTTCTCGACGGCATGTGGATTCCCGACTCCTCGGGCGGCAGCCGCTGGGTGGATGAAGAGATGCCCTACGGCGAGTACCTCGCCGTCCTCCACCTTCAGCCCGGTGAGCCGCCCGAGCTCTGACTCCGCCACAGAGCGGCCCTGCGGCGGCCACGTCGGCACGCCAGGGCAAATGGTGGGTGGGGCCCGCACCCATGGCTGCGGGCCCCACCCATCGCGGCCTGCTCGGCGGGTATCAGGTCATGCACCAGCCGGAGTCGCAGGCCCCCTCATCGTCATCGACGCCATCTACCCCCGGGCCCCGGTCGGGGATGGCCTGCGTGAGGGGGATGCCGTACCTCGTGAGATACACGGCATCCCGCCCGAGTGCGGCCCGCCGATGGTTGATTGTCTCCTCCAGTCGGACCGACTGAGCGAACAACTCGGGCTCGTGCCGACGCTGGTGGCGCCAGGCGCCAACGGTGCGGAAGGGGCAGAAGAAGCAGGAGCTCTTGGGCGGTACTGGCAGGCCGGCCTCGGCGATGATGCGCTCGCAGTCGTCCCGGCGCAGCCCGAGGTCGAGGAGGGGGTACTCGATGACCTCGTGGGCTTCCCTCCGCCGGCGGTTGGCGCGATGGATTTCGTCGACCGATATGCCGATACCGACCGCCGCCGGGCCCTCAGCGGTGGCGCCATGCTCCCGAAGCCACTGACCGACCACCTTGATCTTGAAGTCGGCGGTGCAGTTGCGGCGGCCAGGAGCGCCGTTGGCCATGCGGACCGGGATGGGGATCGACCGGGTGTCCGGCCGGTTCAGCCGCTGCATGAGCGTTTCCGCGGCCCCGTCGCGGCGGCGCCGCTTGAGCTCGTGGACGTCCAGTCCCGCACGTGTGGCGTACGGGATGGCGATCTCGCGGATGTAGGCAAGGGTGGCGGGGTGCTCGCTGTCGTCGCCGACGTTAGCGAACAGGAAGGTGCGGAAGTCGATCTCACCCTGAGCGGCCAGCACGAGAAGGGCAGTGCTCTGGACACCGCCTCCGTAGGAGACGACCTTCATCGGACGGATGCTGGGCTTGCTGGAAGCGACGCGTGAAATGGAGTCGGTGGGATCGGCGTGATGGGCTCCGGAGGTCTGCTGCAAGATCGTCATGTGAGAGAGAGTATGGATAGGGCAGCGAGTGGGCAAGTGTTTCTCTCACTGCTGTCGGCGAACGCGGATGCCGGTCGAGGGCTATGGCTGAGGCTTGATAGTGACGGAATAGCCTTGGGCCAGGACGGACGCGAGGAACTCGGCTGCGGCGTCATGGTCGGCGCTGGTGAAGGTTTGTGGAGCTGGCCGTGGCTGACGAGGCGGTCGCGTCACCGGGGCGGTGAGCCTTCGGCCACGAGGCTTCTGAGCACGGCGCTGTCCTGCACGGAGGGCGGCGACTTCGGCGGCAACGATCGTTCGCTGTCGCTGCCGCCCGTCGTCCAGGATCGTCTCAAGGAGCCAGAGCGGAGAGCCGGAAAGGAGAAGGTCAGCCTCAGCGATCCGCTGCCGGTTGCGCCAGCGTGAGATCGCCTGCGCGTCCTGACCGAGAACGCGTGCTGCCTCCTGGATGCCAACGACAACCGGGAGTTGTTCCTTGTTCGGTAGGTCATAGCCGAGAGGGATACCGGCTTTATACGTCGCCAACCGTTCCCGGTCGACCGCGCGATCGCCCTCGCCATCGAGTCGCATGACGGTACTCAACAGCCAGTACGGATTGCCCGATGCGATCAGATCGGGCTCGTCGAGCGTGCCTTCCGTCCGCCACCGTTGGGACGTCTGCCGCTCTATGTGGAAGAGGAAGGCGATCTCGGTGTGCCCGAGGAGGAACGGGACACGTACCTCTGCCATGAAACGGCCTTCCCCATCACCTTGTGTCCGCGTGCGTCGGCGACGCGCTGGCAGGCCACGCCGTGGCTGTGATCTTAGGCGTGCTCTATGCCAGGTCGCAGCTCCCACGAGCCCACTTCGGTGTAGTACCGGCCGAAGTGCTGGAGCCAGGCCGAGAGTGTCTCAGTCGTCCTGCGCGCCTGATCTTCCGTATCTCCAGTCCGCTCAGCGATGGCGCGCTGGAGCTCGACGTTGCTGAGACGCTGTTCTGCGGTCAGCTGACCGAGTTCCGGGATCGCATGCAAGCGGGCCTCGACCTCGGCGTTGAAGGCGCCTTCAAGAAGGCCAGCGGTCACATCGAGCATGGCCAGGTCCCGCACGATGCCAGCCTCCACTCGCGACGTGAAGCTCTGCCGCCCGCTGTAGAGGGCGTAGACGTTCTCCGGTCTCCTCGTTTCGGGGAACCAGTAAGGGGCCGCTTCGTCCTCAGACGGCGGAGTGACGCGCTCGCTCCTCAGGAGTTCTGCCTGCTCTCGTACGAGGGCTGCCATGTGGGGTGTGGCTCTTGTCGAGAGGGCGTCGATCTGAGCGAGGACGCGCTCTATCTCGGGGTGATCAGTCGCCACCTCCAGCAGGAGTTCCACGTTGGCGTTCGGCACGCGCCCAGTGGCCTTGCCAGTCAGGTTTGCGGAGCCCACCAGACAGCGGCCGTCGGCACGGTAGAGCTTGGCGTGCAGAGACGGACACAGGGCAATGGAAATGCGGTCGTCGTTCTGGGCAGCTTCGATGATCTCCGGGTCGGAAACCCCGGCGGCTACCTCCGCCGGAGTCCAACGAGTGACGCACGTGATCTTCCGGACTGACGAGGGCACCGAGGCGATGGTCTCCTCGAAGATCGCCTTCTTGATGAAGGGGGCGATGACGACCACCTCCTCGGTGGCGTCCTCCATCAGGTCCGCGATCTGCTGCCAGACATAGTCCGGCTGCGTCACTCCTCTTCGCTCCCGTCCTCGATGAAGTCACGGGCGTAGCGTCCCCAGTCGCTGCGGGCATCCGCGATCACCCGGCGCTCCTTCTTGCTTGGGATCTCGTCCTCCATCCGTGCCCAGCTGAAGATGAGCAGCTTGAAGGTCTCGGTCGCACGGGCGAGCCGCTGGCGGAGCTCTGCGTCGTTCGCGTCCTCGGGCACGTCCTCAAGGACGGCCATCAGTTTGCCGTGCAGGGGGTGTTCCGTGTTGAAGGACACCTGGAGCATGCCGGCGAGCAGGTCGATGTTGAAGAAGGCCGAGGAGTCCTGGGGGCTGGAGATCCATCGCACTCGCCAGTCGTTCTCCAGGGCCTCGTCGACCAACGTCTGGGCGGTGTCCTCGTCGACGTGGTGTCGCTCGGTCAGCGCAGCGAACTGCTCCTGGCGCTTGTCGGTTTCCGTCGCCTCCTCGGCGAGGCGGTCGGTCGTGCCGGTGTGCCCGTCCTCCTGGCGGCGCTTGACGGCGTCCGTCGCCTTGGAGGCGACGTCCTCGTCGTGCCGCTTCTTGCCCTTGCGTCCGCCGAGCGTCTGCTGCTTCAGCTTCTTGCGCATCTTGCCGAGCAGGCCCTTGAGGTACTGGGCGAGGTCAATCAGCGGCAGACGGGGGTCGCCCAGTTCCCGGAGACGGTCCTTGAACTGTTTGGGAGTCTCGTCGGGGTCCTGCTCGGCCGACCAGTCGAAGTCGGCGAGTGAGGAGAACACGACGGCGGTCTGCTTGTTGTTGGTGACGCCGAACACTTCGTCGAGCTCGGGCGGGAAGTCCACCTCGACGCCCCACCAGCGCTCCACGGGGTCGTAGCCGATCGCCCACGAGGTGTCGAGATCGAGTTCGCGGCCCTTGCGGACCAGCGAGACGCCGACGTTCCGACGGGCGTGCTTCCCCCACTTCTGGAAACCACCCTCCCGGTTGGGGATGGCGGAGTCGGGCCATGGGTGGCCGGCTACATCGGAACGGCGGGCCTCGGGCCGGGCGATGGATGCGCGCACCGTGACGGTGTGCTGGGTGCCGTCGACCGTGATGGGATAGCGGTAGACCCCGGGTTCGGCGTCGTTGCCCATGTGGAAGGGCTCGAACATGGGAGTGCTGCTGAACGGCGCGGGCGTGCCGGTCTCCGCCATCAGGTACAGAGGGTCGTTGGGCTCGGCGTAGTAGGCGCCGTTGTCCCCTTCGGTGACCTTTTCGATGACCTTCCCGTCACGAACGGGGGCCATCTTGATGTCCACGGATCCGTCGTGCAGGTAGTGCCGGTACACGCGCCCTATCAACTCGGCGGTGTTGCGCAGGGTAGCCCCGGCACTGTGCCACTTGACGCGGTCCAGGTTCGTCCAGACGACAAGGGTGCCGCTGGTGCCCAGCTGCGCTTCGCTCAGGTCATCCCACTCGTCCGGCACACGGCGAGGTACAGGCGCGGGAACCTCGTCCTGCCCGTTGGTGATCGCGTCCAGGTCGAGGTAGGTGTACAGAGCGTTCGCGGCGCCGTACTTCCAGGACCAGACCTCGACCTTGGTGCACTGGGACATGCTGGAGTTGGGCAGGCCCATGCCGAAGCGGCCGATTCGGTTGCGGTCGTCACCGAGGCCGTCTCCGTACTTCAGGGCGCGGCGCAGGAGTTCGCTATCCATGCCCTTGCCGTTGTCGAGGACGGCGATCTTGTCCACCCGATACCGAGTCTGGGTGGCGCCTGCGATGGGGCTCTCGCATGCGAAGACCTGTACGAGCGTGGCTTCCGCGTCGATGCTGTTGTCGATCAGCTCGGCGAGCGCGTAGGCGGTGTTCTTGTAGCCGCTGTCGCGCATGGCCTTGACGGTCAGCGAAGGGCTGACGATCCGGTAGTTGTATCCTTCGCCGGTCACGCTGTCTCCCATACATCTTCCCAGTTGGTGAATGCTTCGGCGACGTCGCCGAAGCCGGGGAGCTCCGGGTCGACGACGGTGACGATCTCGCAGGTTTCGGTTCCGCCGGCCTTGGGGCCGCGGATGACCCGGCCGACCATCTGGCTGTAGAGCACCAGGGACTTTGTCGGCCGGGCGATGACGGCGGCGCTGGCTGCGGGCGCATCGAAGCCCGTGGTCAGGACTCCGAAGTTGCACAGGATCATGGGCCGGCGTGCTGCGCTCTTGAAACTACGGATGGCGTCGCTGCGGTGTCGTGGAGATGATTCCCCAGTCACGAACACCGCGTGGAGGCCGGCCGCGGACAGCACCGAAGCGATGAGCCGGCAGTGCTGCACCGATGCCGCGAACACGAGGATCCGGCGGTGCTGCTTCTCGAGCAGCTCCATGATCGTCTGGATAACCTTGAGGTTCCACTGCTCGTCCTTCGCGAGCTCGGCGATGATGCTGTCCGGGATCTCGAACGCTCGCGCCAGGTTCTGTTGGTCCCGGGCTGACAGGTGCATGCCGGCTTCCGCGGCCACCGTGCGCATGATCGGTTTGGCCAGGTAGCCCTGGTCGATGAGGGCTGTCACGGGATTCGTGTAGCCCTCGATCTGCAGCATGACCTTCTGGCGGGAGAAGAAGTCGGCGAGTTCCTCATCCTTGCCGATGTCCGCCCACGTGCGGCCCGGGGTCGCGGTGAGGCCCAGCAAGCTGGAGTCGTGGCGCACTGTCAGGTCGTCCACCACGCCCTGAAACGTGGGGGCGATGATCTGATGGGCCTCGTCGAACACGGTCAGAGTGGCGCGGGATGCCAGCGTGCGCAGGAACTGCGGGTCGGACTTGGCGGTTGCGACGGCCTTCTCCAGCCCGAGAACGACCAGTCCGTCGGTCACATCCGCAAGGTCCGGGGGAGCACTGCCCCACACGCGGAGGACCGGCAGGGGACGGTCGCCGATCCTGCCCCAGGCGCGTTCGAACTCGGCCGCGGCCTGCTCCAGCAGCTCCTGCCCATGAGCCAGCCACACCACCAGGGTGGGCCCGTGCTGCCGCAAGTGGTCGCAGATCATGCTCATGCCGGTCCGCGTCTTGCCCACGCCTGTCGGCAGATGGAGCACGGCCCGGCGGGGGCCGTCATACAGCAGCTCCTTGACCCGCCGTGCCGCCCGGAGCTGATGAGGAAACAGGGCGTAGTCGGGGGCCGTCTCCTGTCTGAAGGAGGGCAGTTGAGGCCGAACGCGCTCGACCGTGAAGCCGAAGAACTCGAGCAGGGCCCTGCGCTCGTCTGGCGTCCACTTCAGTGCCTGCAGGTACTGAAGCGGCTGCTCGTCACCCAGCGACCCAAGCCGTTGCGCCAGTTCCGCCTGCTTGGGGCCGGGAACGAGGTAGAGCACTACGGCGCGCTCGTCCTCGTCCGCCACCAGGAGCTCAGCGTCGATCGCGATCGCGGCGACGGCTCGCAACCGCTCATCACCCGCCGTTCCTCCTTCGATGAGGTCAAGGAGGCCGCACAGCTCCTTGCCGAGGTGCCGGCGGATGTAGTCCATGGGGGCGTTTGCCAGGACTGCCTCGAAGGGCATTCCCGGTGACCACGTCGTCACAGCCTCACCTGACCGATGCGGCTGACGGCAAGTCGTGAGCCGCTCGCACAGGACCGACCATCATCGCGAAGTTCCTCCCCAGCTCGACGCACACCAAGCAGCGCTTCAACGTGCAGATACTGCGCCGCTTCAACATGTCGACCACCCTAGACGGGGCCACTGACACCAGGAGCACCATCAGACTAAAAGACCAGCCACCGAAGGCATTTGGCCACACAGTCGTCCCGTCTTTCCGCCGCGAGACGGCCTTTTCGGGAGTGGTCCGTACGCGAGGCGCGCAATATAGAACATGCATTCGGTAAATGGCTTGCGACACCACGCGTTGGAGTGATTCAAAGAGTGGATCTCGGCTCGCGGCTAGGATCACGCGAGCTACTGGTGGAACCCCGGATGCGGGAGAAGGTTTCCACCAGCAGTACATTGGTGTGCGACACGAGCGAGGCGGGGTGGCAGATGATGAGCGGGCCGAATGGGCCGGATACGTCCTATTTTGACTACAATGCCACCGCTCCGATCCGGCCGGAGGCCCTTGCGGCCGTCGTCGAGGCCATGCAATCGGTCGGCAATGCCTCAAGCATGCATCAACCGGGACGGCAGGCGGCTGATCGGGTCGACGTCGCCCGTCGGCAGCTAGCCGACCTCCTCGGCTGCTCACCCGGCGAGATCATCTTCACCTCTGGGGCGACCGAGGCGAACAACCTGGCACTCCGGGCCTCGTACTGCGCCGGAAATCCCCTGGTTACAAGCCCCGTTGAGCATCCGGCTGTCCTGGAAACAGCCCGCGCGGTCACCGCCGGAAGCCCCGAGGATCTTGTACTGCTGCCGGTCGGCACCGACGGCCTGGTGGATCTCGACGCCCTCGATCAGGTCTTCGCCTCGCGTCATGGGGGGGTGGTCTCCCTGATGGCGGCGAACAACGAGACCGGCGTCCTCACCGATCTCCGCGTCGCGACCAAGGCGGCCCGTGAAGCCGGCGCACTCGTCCACACCGACGCCACGCAGATCATCGGCCGCCTCCCCGTGGACGTCGCTGAACTCGACGTCGACCTTTTGTCGCTGTCGGCCCACAAGTTCGGCGGACCGCAGGGAGTCGGCGCCCTGTATGTACGGCGCGGCTCAGCACTCCCGCACCGGCCGCTCCTCGTGGGCGGTGGACAGGAGCGCGGCTGGCGCGCAGGCACGCTGAACGTGGCAGGGATCATCGGCATGGGGGCAGCGGCCGACGCCGCGCGCCACGGCCTCGGTGAGGAGGCCGAGCGGATCGGGGCCCTGCGTGACCGCCTCGAAAACCTCGTGACTGGCGCCCTGCCCGGCTGCCGTATCAACGGCCGACGCGATCAGCGCCTGCCTGGTGTGACGAGCATCACCCTTCCAGGGGTGCCTGCGGACGCGGCGCTGGCGGCCATGCCTGACGTCGCCGTCTCGGAGGGCAGCGCATGCGCGTCCGGTGCTCCGACGCCGAGCCACGTCCTCCTGGCAATGGGTCTGTCCCGGGAAGACGCCGACAGCACGATCCGCTTCTCGCTGGGCTACGCCACCACGAACGCCGAGATCGAGCACGCCGCGCACGCCGTCAAACGCGCCGCGACGCAGGTACGTGCCGCGCTGGCCGAAGCCCGCGGCCCCCGCTGACCGTTATCCCGTTTACCACCTCGTTAGAGCAATCGCATTGGACACAGAGAGGTCCCGGATGTCAGACAGCCGGCTTGGGGAAGCCGCCCATTTTGCCTTCGCGCGACACGAAACGTTCGCGCCCCGCTTCGGCTGGCTGCACAAGGCGTACATGCGGGTCAAAGATGACCAGAGCGCGTTCCTCGCGGACGAAGCGCCAGTGAAGTTCGGCGTGGGCAAGAACATGGTCAACGCCATGCGCTACTGGTCGCGCGCATTCAAACTGACACGCGAGCAATCGCCCACGAAGAAGGGCGAAAAAGGCACACAGGCTAAATTCTCCTACCCCACCTGGGAGGCCCGCTGGCTCCTAGACGAGCTGGACGGAGCGGACCCGTACCTGGAAGAGAACGGTAGCCTGTGGCTGCTGCACTGGTGGCTCGTCTCTTCCCGTCCCGGAGCCAGAAGCCACGCGCCGGCCTGGTACACGGCCTTCCACCTCGCGCCGTTCTCCCGGTTCACAGTCGCGGACATGACGCAGGTGGTCACCCGGCATGTCAACTTCTCCTACGACAGGAGCCCGGAAGAGGCGTCGATCGTCCGAGACGTCGAATGCCTCACCAAGATGTATGCGCGCAGCGCCCCAGAGAAGGCCGGCTCGCCGGGCAGCTACGAGGACCTACTCGCTTGCCCCTTCCGCGACCTTGACCTGCTCACCTTCGTCGGGACGCGCGGCAAGCCCGAGTGGCAGTTCACCAGCGGGCACCGCACCACCCTGCCCGCCCGGGTCCTGGCTTACGCCTGCCTCGACTACGCCGCAAAGTTCTCTCGCCAGGCCAACTCCATCTCTGTAGCCCGCCTCGCCAACGAGCCGGGCTCCCCGGGGCGCGCCTTCCGGGTCCAGGAGAACGAGATCGTCATGGCGCTGCAGAAGATTGCCGCGGACCACCCGCAGCTCAACCTGACCGAGGCCGTGGGACAGCGCAGCCTCGCCTTCACTGCCGACCCCTTCGATCTGGCCTGGGAAGTGCTCGACGAGCAGTACGACTTCGTCACCCGCCGTCCCGGCTTCCCCACCCGTGAGGAGTGGGCCGCCAAGTTCCCCAAGCTCGCCGAGGCCGAGCAGAGGGAACTCGCCGAGGCCGAGCAGCGCGCCACGAAGGCCACGGACACATCCGACACCACCGAGACACTCTTTGAGGAGACCGCGTGACCACCGCAACCCCCACGCGGACCCCGAGCAGCCCGGCGAGCTCCGCCCCGCAGTTCCCCGCCGGCATCGAACTCGTCGGCTCCCAAATGCGCTCGACCAACCTCGAGCGCGACGTCGAGGACACCCTGCACGACCCCTACGTCGGCGCTCGGGCCGTCGACGTCCTGGAACGCATCGCCAGCGCGCTGGCCGACCAACGCCGCACCCGCGCCTGGTCGTTCACCGGCCCCTACGGCTCCGGCAAATCCACCCTGTCCAACTTCATCGACGCTCTGCTTGGGCGGGATGCCAACCGGCGCAGCGAGGCCGAGCGCATCCTCGACGAAGCCAGCCCCGCCCTCGCCCACCGCCTTGCCACAGCACGCGACGCCATTGCCCCCGAGGGATTCCTCGGCGGCGTGGCCACCGCGCGCCGCGAATCCGTCGTCGCCACGCTCGCCCGCGCACTGCACACGGCGGCAGCGCGACGCTGGGGCAAGCGCGTCCCGAAGACCATCGCAGCAGCCCTAGAGGCGTGCGCCGACCCGGACCGCGCCGGAGCCAAGGAGATTCTCGCCGCCGTCACCGCACTGACCTCGGACGGCCAGCAGCCTCTGCTCCTTGTCATCGACGAGTTCGGCAAGACGCTGGAACACCTAGCCGGTCACAACGAGTTCGCCGACGCTCAGCACGACCTGTTCCTGCTGCAGGAACTCGCCGAGAAGGCGGCCGGCCCCAATGGGCTGCCTGTCTACCTGATGACCTTGCAGCACCTGTCGTTCATGGACTACGCCTCGCGGTCCAGCGAACTCAAGACCCGTGAATGGGCCAAGATCCAGGGGCGCTTCGAAGACATCACCTTCGTCCCCCACCACGGCGACTCCCTGCACATGCTGCGCCGCCGCCTCGACCACTCGGCTGTCAACTCCGCGGGGCAAGCTCTGATCACCGCCTCGGCCGAGGCGTCCGCGGACATCTGGACGCAGCACGGTCTCGGCGTTCTGGCCGAACTTGGCCCCGACCACTTCGCGGATCTCTACCCGCTGCACCCGATCACGGCCCTGGCCGCGCCGATCCTTGCCGCTCAGATCGGCCAGCACGACCGCAGCCTGTCGGGCTTCCTCAACAGCGGGGAGCCCAATACCGTCCGCCACTCGCTGGCCCGGCACGGCAAAGAGAAGGCCGTCCGCGCCAGCACGGTGCGGCTGCCGCAGCTGTACGACTACTTCCTCAACTCCGGACGCACCACCCTGCTCGCCTCCGCCAACGCGAGCCGGTGGATCGAGGTCGACTCACGCATCCGAGACGCCAACGGCCTTCCGGAGGCCGATCAGGACGTACTGAAGACCATCGGCGTTCTCAACCTGATCGACTCCGACGGGGCCCTGAGCGCCACCGCGCCGATGATCCACTTTGCCCTCCATGACCCCACCGACGTCGCTGACCCCGACGCCTTCAAGGCGCTCGAAGAGCGCCTCGCCGACCTCGTCAGCCGGGGCTTCGTGGTCCACCGCGAATTCAGCGGCGAATATCGGGTCTGGCAGGGCACGGACGTCGACATCGACGGTCGACTTAAGGACATCATCAGCCACTTCGATGACGCATCGGTCATCGACCGGCTCGGCAGCCTCGTACCGCAGGCATTCGTGGCTGGCCGTCACAGCCAGGTCACCGGCATGATGCGCGTGTTCTACACCGCGGTCAGCGGCCCAGAGACCAAGACCGTCGCCGCCCCGGACGAGTTGAAGGAGCCGGCCGACGGCCTTGTCGTCTTCCACCTCGGCACCGACGCCGACCGGCCCGAGGTCCACTCACCCCTGCCAGTGCTTGTCGGTACCACCCCCAACCCCGACGTGGTGCTGACTACAGCCACCTACCTTGTCGCGCTTAAGGAACTCAGCAACCAACAGGACATCGACCATGTCGCCCGACGGGAAGTCATCGAGCGGCTCGTCCAGGCCGAGGCCGAGCTGCTAGAGCTGCTGCAGGACGCCTTCTACCCGCCGTCCTCCGAAGCGACCTGGAACTTGTGGCACACCGGCATCGCCGCTGGCGAAGAACCCGCCGCCTCCGAGCTGACGGCCCGTAGCCTGAGCGGACTGGTCTCGCTGGCTTGCGAGTCGGTGTATCCGGGCACGCCGCACATCCGCAACGAGATGCTCGGCCGTCACGTCCTGACCAGCCAGGCCGCCCAGGCCCGCGGCATACTGCTGACGGCCATGCTCTCCGCCTCGGGGCAGAAGAACCTCGGCTTCAGCCGCGGCTACCGCGCTGAGCGCGCTATGTACAGCGGCGTGCTGGCCCACCTCGGTCTACACCGTCAGAACGGGGGGTCCCAGGCGGAGAGTCAACAGGAGAGCCTGATCCCGTACGGCTTCTCGTCGCCTGGCGAAGGCCACGAGCACGCCCAGCCCGCCTGGAATGCGCTGAACGAGGTGCTGACAGGGGCCACCGAGCGCCTGAGCATCGAGGAGGTCATCCGGACTCTGATGAGCCCGCCCTTCGGGCTTAAGGCGGGCGTTGTCCCGGTGTTCCTGGTGCCGGCTCTGATCATCCGCCGGCATGACGTTGCCTTGTTCGAGGAAGGCACGTATCTGCCCCGGTTGACCATCGACGTGGTCGAGCGTCTCGTCAAGGGGCCGGGACGCTTTGAAGTGAAGTACACGCCGGCTGGAGAGGGTCAGCGCGGCAGCATCGTCAAGAAGCTGATGGTCTCGCTCGGTGTGGAGGCGCCGCGGTCAAAGGCCCTGCGTAACCCTGACCTGCTCGCGGTCGCGAGCGCCCTGGTCGTGCGGGTGGCCGATCTCAACAAGTACGCACGCAAGACCAAGAACATCTCCAGCGACGCTCTCGCGGTGCGCTATGCCATCGACAAGGCAGTAGACCCCGACGAGATGATCTTCCACGCGCTGCCGAAGGCTCTCGATCTGCCAGAAGTCACGGCGCGCACGCGCGTCAACGCAGAACAGGCGAACGCGTACGTCGAACGTCTCACCGCGGCGGCGGACGAACTCGTCGCGATCGACAGTCGGTTGCGCGCCGACGTCGTCCGGGTCCTGGCCGAGGAGTTCCGCCTGCCGGACGAACTGTCCAGGTTGCGCACTCAGCTCGCGGCGCGTCTGCGTGGGTTCGCAGACGCCGTGCTGACGTCGGAACTGAGGGGTTTTGTCGACTTTGTTCTCAGTGACAGTCTTGAGGACGACGACTGGCTGGAGCCCATCGTCGTACGCCTGACCAACTCCGCTCTCGGCGACTGGGACGACCACGAAGCCAAGGTCTTCCCCCAAAAGGCCCGGGCGATGGCTGCAGCCCTCGACCGCGTCGGGCACCTGCACCATGCCGAGCGTGAGACCCGCAGCCGGGAAGAGAAGCTCGATGCACAGTTGTTGACTCTGACGGACAGCGCCGGCGTGGAGCAGCGCACCCTGATTTACGTACCCGAGCAGTCCCGCAGCGAGGCCAGCACCCTCGCCGCCGACGTCCTGAAGCAGGCCGAGAAGGCACTTGGCCCGGACGGAGCACGGATCCTGCTCGCTGCCCTCGCCCAGCGCGTTACGGATGCCTCGCCTGCGGCGAGTGAAAGGAAGGCACAGGGATGAGCGACGAAGCCGACACCCAGAAGGCTCGGCACGTGCTCGGTATCTCCGGCGGCAAGGACTCTTCGGCGCTCGCCGTCTACATGCGCGACCGAGTCCCGGAGATGGAGTACTTCTTCTGCGACACCGGCGCCGAGCTGCCCGAGACCTACGAGTACCTCAACCGGCTTGAGGCCGCCCTAGGCAAGTCCATCGTGCGGCTCAACGCCGACCGCGACTTCGACCACTGGATGGAGGTCTACCAGGGCACCCTGCCAAGCCCGCAGATGCGCTGGTGCACCAAGAACCTCAAGATCAAGCCTCTGGAGGACTGGGTCGGCGACGACAAGGTCATCTCCTACGTCGCCATCCGCGCCGACGAGAACCGCCTCGGCTACGTCAGCACCAAGCCGAACATCGACGCCGTCTTCCCCTTCCGTGAAGACGGCATCGACAAGGACGGCGTCATGCGCATCCTCGACGAGGCGGGCATCGGCCTGCCGGACTACTACGAGTGGCGCACTCGCTCCGGCTGCTACTTCTGCTTCTTCCAGCGCAAGCACGAATGGGTCGGCCTCAAGGAACGCCACCCCGACCTCTTCGACCGCGCTGTTGAGTACGAGGACAAGGTCCGCTACCGGCACACCGCTATGAAGGGCCGCAACTACACCTGGTCTCAGGGCGAGTCGCTGCCGGAGCTGATAGAGCGCAAGGATGAGATCGAGGCCAAGCATGAGGCGGCTCTTGAGCGTGCGGCCAAGCGCATCAAGCCGAACCGCCCCTTGCTAGAGGTTCTTTCCGACGCACTCGACTCAGACGACGACGAGGCCGGCTGCTCCGTCTGCCACCTCTGACGCGCAACCACACACAGCGGTCCCAGCAGCTCGAGCTGGGGCCGCTGTTGCTTTCCCGACTTCCAATCACGCTTGTCCGGCTCGTGGTTGTGGCCTCGCCCAGACTGTGTCCCAGACCTCCCGAAGCAACGCGGCGCACTCGCCCACGACAAGTCGAGTTTCTCTGTGATGGAGTGACGCAACGTCACATGTGCGGCATGATGGGCGCATGGCGCTCCTGCTACCTCTGTCGACCACTTATATGCCACCATGAGTGACGACTCACTCACAGGCGCGGAACGGTGACGGAGAGAAACCGGGATATGCAAACTCGCAGGTATTTGATGCGGCACGGATGTCAGCTTCTCAGTTCTTCAGTGAGCCCAGTCAGTGGCTCTATGT
Source organism: Streptomyces sp. NPDC043738 (assembly GCF_056436545.1). NCBI lineage: Bacteria > Bacillati > Actinomycetota > Actinomycetes > Kitasatosporales > Streptomycetaceae > Streptomyces > Streptomyces sp. NPDC043738. The sequence goes on from NZ_JBWKCJ010000006.1 coordinate 178,828, forward strand.
TCCTTCGTATCGGTGCCCATGCAGCTGGAGCTGCCAGAGATAAGGCGCCTTCTGGGTGGGGTCGCGCATGGCCTTGACCAGCTTGCTGAGTTCGAGGACTCGATCTGTTTCCTCGATACCGTCATCGCGCTTCGCAACACCAACTACACGATCGTTGAGCATAAAAGCAGGTTGCAGGTCCCTTCCAAGGCGATGCCGCATCTGATCTGAACAAACCCGCTGAACGAAAAGGGGCTACGCATGCCTACGCAGGCCAAGGAAATATTCGAGGCGCAGAGTAAGAGTGTCCGCGAGCTGCTTTCTGACAATGGCTTGGGCCTCTACCTGCCGCCCTACCAGCGTCCGTACGGCTGGGGCAAAGACAAGGTCGAGAAATTGCTCGACGATACACTGCATGGCCTCAAGAATCTAGGTAAGGCGCCGGACAGCTTCACCTTCTTGGGGACCGTCATCACCATCCATGATGTCAACCACGTCACGGTGAAGCCAATCGTCAAGTCCGAGGTCCCGTCCAAGGTCCTTACTGTGATCGATGGGCAACAGCGTCTGTCGAGCCTTCTTATCCTGCTGGTCGGCCTGCACAACCTCATTCGTCAGCGTGCATGGAAGATCTTCAAGGGCAAGACGCCGGATCCGACCGACAGTGCTCGGACTCACCTCTACTCGGAAACGAGCGACATCCTGCAGATGCTCGGGGCGGCGTTCTACGAGCGAAAGAACTTCGGAACTACGCCGATCTACCCGCGCCTCATTCGAGCCTTCGATGATCAGTGGGCCAGGGACGAGAAGCTCAAGAAGTATGAGTCGCCGATCGCCAACCTAATCTACCAGTACTCATTGCTGGTCGATAGCGAGCCGGCAACCTCTAATCCGACGGACTTCAAGCCGACAGCGCGACAGAATGCGGGCGACGGCGAAGGTGACCTCATCAAGAGGTACAACGAGATCCGCACGGGGTTGAACAAGCTGTCGCAGCGAAAGTCCATCGAGGAGCTGGAGGATCTGCCGCCGCTAGCAACCCTTGCCACCAACATCGAGTTCCAGCGTGCGCTCTTCAACCATGAACTTGACTCCGAACTTTGCGCTTGGCTGGGAGAGTTGGAAGACCAGCCCGAGGCCGAGCTGATGCGACTCGTCATGTTTGCCGCCTATGGCTTGAACCGCATCGCTCTGACGGTCGTCCAAGGCAAGGACGAGGACTACGCCTTCACGATCTTCGAGTCTTTGAATACCACGGGCGAGCCTCTGACCGCCTTCGAGACCTTCCTCCCTCGGGTGGTGATGGCAGAGAAGATTCAGGACTACCAGGAATCGGACGCACACGAATACATGAAGGCGGTTCAGGGCTACCTGGACCGTTTCGCCGTCGGAGACAAGCTTCAGAACGCAACGCGAGACCTGCTGGTCACTTTTGCGCTGGCAGAGACTGGAGAGAAGCTCTCCAAGCGCCTCCCGGATCAGCGGGTCTACATGCGCGATACCTTTGAGCGCCACAAGGGCTCGGCCGATGATCGAAGCGCGTACCTGCGCCACCTACGCGACACCGCGGCCTTTATCGGAAATGCCTGGGAACCCGCGAATAACTCGCCTCGCGCGCTACCCGGGCTAGAAGCGTCCGCCATGACGGACACCGTGAAGTTGTGTCTGGCCTTCCTTAATTCACTCAAACACACCATTGCCATCGCGCCGCTCGTGCGCTTCTACTCCGAGGCTGTCCACGCGGACGAAGGTGAGGCGAGGGAAAAGCGCATCGCCGAGTTCGAGAAGGCGATCAAGGCAATCACTGCCTTCACAGTCTTCTGGCGAGCAACCCGCCGCGGCACGGGTAACATCGACAGCCAGTACCGGGCCGTCATGGCCGGGGCGGACTCACTCACGGGCATTGGACCCCTCGCCCGGCAGTGGGCAGAGCCCGATGCAACGAAGCCTGATCCGGTCGTCGACGCTGAGGCGCTGAAGAAGGAACTTGCGGCGCGTTTGTCGGACCCTGAGGGTAAGGGCGGCGTCCCGAACTTGGCGTCGTTCCTGGCAGATGCTTCCGCACTGCCGCTCTATAAAATTAGCCCCTCGCTGGCGCGTTTCCTTCTTCTGGCTGCATATCACGACACAATTGAAGATCCGGATAACCCGGGACTGATCATCCAAGGTAAGGCGGGGGTCGCCTCATGCTTCACCGCAGACGGTTGGGAGGACGAGACGCACCTCACGATCGAACACATCGCACCGCAGTCGGCCACGAGTGGGTGGGATGAGGAGTTCTATAGCGATAAGGAGACCGTCCACAAGCTGGGTAATCTGGTCCTGGCACCAGGAGCTGCCAACGCGTCCCTCAGCTCGCGGCCTTGGGCAGAGAAGAAGGTCCTGTACGCGGCACTCGGTGCCTCGACGGCCGACGACGCCGAGTCAATCCTCAACAGTTCTGGCTTCACTTTCGCGCAGACGACTGAAGACCTAGCGGCCATGTCGCGCTATCTCCCGCACCTGCGAGCACTGGGCCAGCGTGAGGACAAGTGGAATCCGACGTTCATGGAACAGCGTGCTGACGTCCTCCTACGTCTGGCCTACACACGACTCAAAGGCTGGCTCGGCCTGGAGTTGTCTGACTCCAGCAGCGAACCGGTGGTCAAGGTCGAGGATTTGGAGATCGAGAACGATGAGCTCGACGAGAGTGCGGATGCCGGGGGAGCGGTCGCAACGGCGTAATGCCACGGGCGAGTTGGGTGGCGTTACGGCCCGGATTCCGTGGGGCCGACCGGAGTGGGTGGGTTCATCGGAGTGCTCGTGCGCCGGCGGCGATGGCTCGCGGTGGCGGGCCGGGCCGGGAGACGGCCGGGCTGCGCGACGCGCGAGGCGCGGCTGGTGTGGCGGCGGTGCTGCGCTGCCACCGGGTTCGCAGGGCGGTGAGATCTGCCAGGGCGCGGCGGCTACTGGTGATCAGCTGGTGCGGCGTGTTGGCCAGATCCTGGGCGTAGGCGGTGATCCGAGTGGCGACGTCGAATACGCGGGGCCGGTGACTAGCGGGTCACCGATGTCGGCGTCAGGGCCCAGGAGCTGTTCGGCGACCTTGGCCGCGTCGTACGCTTCCTTGACCACGCGGCTGGCCAGCTTGTAGCGCACCAGTCCTGGCCCGGCTTCCACGAGTGGGATCGCGGCAGCCGACGTTCATCTCGCGCAACTCGCTCTGGCGCATCCCGGACAGCGCCACGATGACCAGGTGGGTGGCGGTCTTCACCACCCCGGTCAGCGTTCGCAGGTCCCGCTACGCCAGCGTCAGCGACCAGGGCACCTGGCCCCGGCCGTCTGCCCGTTGCATCAACGCGGCGTTCCGGCAGAAGGGTTCGGCCACCGAGCGCGCTGCCTTCGACCGGGCGGCGGAGATCCTTGAGACCCTGCCGGACGCGTAACGGCTGGTTCTGTCAGGTCCCGGCCTGGCGCGCGATGGAGCGGGACGACGACGCAGTGGCCGGGTGGGTCAAGGAGGTGTGGCCCTGCGCGGAAGAGAAGCGGCGGCCCGTGGAGCCTGGCTCGTCTTCGAGGACGAAGCCGGATTCTCCATGACGCCGCCGCAGGCGAAGACCTGGTCGCAGAGCGGCCGGACCCCGGTCGTGCGGGTTCGCGGCCGTTCCCTAGGCGGATATCGATCGCCGCGCTGACCTGCTACAAACCCGGACACCGATCGAGGCTGATCTACCGCCCGCGCCGGGACGACGGCCGGGGCGACGGGCGCAAGAGCTTCTCTTGGCGCGACTACTGGGACCTGCTGATCGCAGCCCACCAGCAGCTCGGCGGCCCGATTGCGCTCGTCTGGGACAACCTCAACGTCCACAAGGCCACCGACCTGCGAGAGTTCGCCGTCTCACGGGACTGGCTGACCATTCACTGCCTGCCGCCCTACGCACCCGATCTCAACCCCGTCGAAGGGATCTGGTCCCTCCTGCGACGCGGCTGGCTCTCCAACGTCGCCTACAGCACCCCCGAACACCTCATCCAGCGCATCCGACGCGGCTTACGGTACATCCAGTACCGAAACGACCTCATAGACGGCTGCCTCGCCGAGAGCGGCCTGAACACGACACGACACCACGAGTTCAGCCTCAGTAGTCGCGCGCGACCCGACATTCGGGCTGGACTGATCCCGGACACGGACGCGTACTGAGCCCGGTTCAAGCCCTGATCGCCACATGCTTCGCGGGAATGGGCCTGGCCCAGGTTAACGGGAAACGGGCGAGGATCTCGAAGGATCTGTTTCTACCGATAAAAGCTCGATGTTCAGTTCACGCGTGTGGGCCGGATTAAACGCCCTTTACGATATGGCCGTTGCGGTGTTCAGCTCTTCGAGGAACTGATCGGTTAGCGATTTTCGGTCTTTACGGGATAGCGCTCTGATGAACCTTGATCCGGGAGGGTGTATTGCAGACGCGCGCTTTGGACTGGGGGGGCGTGGCTGCCGATAGAGCAGGCGCTTAGAAGGCACCTGGTGATATTCGACGAGTAGGGCCTCTGACATGCGGTGGCAGGGGTGAGCGTTGGTTCACCGACCGGATTTTCGGTGTTTTCGGGAAGATGGGGATACCGCGATGTACCTCGGCGAGATCGTGGCAGCACGATTTCCTGCCTAGATAGCTGAGCGACCCAGACGCTCGGGCGTGCTGGGCACATTCATCAGCGGGCTGCTAGTCCTCGAATGCTGGAGGGCCAGCGGTCATGGGTGTGGTCGTCGGCCCTTGGGTGCTGTTCTCCGGCGGCACCTTACGGCTGGACTGCCGATGTTCTGTCCGGGGAGGTTGTGGACAGGTGAGGCAGGTCTCGGCTGAGGGATCTTGAAGGGTGAGGGCCTTCCGGGTTCGGTGTGGATTGCGACGTCTACACCGACCGAAAGGCCCTCGTGCCCCACCGTAATGCACCCCTGACCGAGACCGGCCGTCTGCGGCTGGCCCACTGCGTCGTGGAGGACGGCTGGCCGTTGCGACGGGCTGCCGAACGCTTCCAGGTCTCGCCGACCACCGCACAGCGGTGGGCACAGCGTTATCGCGAACTCGGCGAGGCCGGCATGAGCGACCGCCCCTCCCGTCCGCACCACAGCCCGCGCAGGACCCCGAGCAGGACCGAACGCCGGATCATCAAGGTCCGCCTCCTGCGCAGGTGGGGCCCTGCCCGAATCGCCCACCTGCTCGGCCTGGTGCCTTCGACCGTGCACCGGGTCCTGGCCCGTTTCCGTCTGGCTCGCCTGTCCCATTTGGACCGGGCCACCGGACGCGTCATACGCCGCTACGAACGTAACCGCCCGGGCGAACTGGTCCACGTGGACATCAAGAAGCTCGGCAACATCCCCGACGGCGGCGGCCACAAGGCACTGGGCCGGCAAGCGGGCCGCAGGACCCGTTCGGGCGCCGGATAGAGCTACATCCACACCGCTGTCGACGACCACTCCCGCCTCGCCTACAGCGAGATCCTCACCAACGAGAAGAAGGAGACCGCGACCGCCTTCTGGACCCGGGCCCAGGCGTTCTTCACCACCTGCGGCATCACCGTCGAACGGGTCCTGACCGACAACGGCGCCTGCTACAAGTCCCACACCTGGCGCGACGCCCTCGCAGCAGCCGGGATCACCCACAAACGAACCCGGCCCTACCGGCCACAAACCAACGGCAAAGTCGAACGCCTCAACCGCACCCTGCTCGACGAATGGGCCTACGCAAAGCCCTACCGCTCAGAACAGGAACGACGCGACGCCTACCCGCAATGGCTGCACTCCTACAATCACCACCGCGGACACACCGCGCTCAAGGGCAAACCACCCGCCAGCCGCGTCCCCAACCTCACAGGGCAATACACCTAGACCGCGAATTCGGTCGGCTTTCGGCATCGCATGTTGGTGCAATGGTGACCGCAAGGGGCAAAATTGCACTTATGCAGGCACTTTTAGGCAAGGTTGATCACGGTCGAGGCGCCTGCGGGTGAGAATGCCATGATCGTCACGTGTCGGATGAATTCGAGATTCCACCGAGCCAGCCGTTCATGCGCATCGTGGAGATCACCCCCGAGTTAGCCGCCGAACTGCTGTCCAGGGAGAGCCCCAACCGCCGTCTGGACCGCGGATACATCGCTACGTTGGCGGATAGCGTCGTGCGTGGCCACTGGCAGCTGACCCACCAGGGGATCGCCCTGGACGGTCCGTTGGCTTCCGGCGCCGTCATCGACGGGCAGCATCGCCTGCACGCCGTGGCGAAGGCGGGCATCCCCGTCCGCATGATGGTCTTCGAGAACATGGCCCGCCAGACATTTCCCGTGCTCGACACGGGACGTCGGCGCAGCGGAGCGGACGCCCTGTCGCTGCAGGGTGAGAAGGACCCGGCGCTTCTCGCCTCCACCGTGCGCCACGTCCACCTCTACCTGAACTCGCCGGACTCCCTATGGAGCGGGCACAAGTCTCGGATGACGAACGACCAACTCCTCGAAGCCCTCGCAAAGGACCCGGACGGCTACCGGCAGGCCGCCTCCGTCGGACGGAACCTCGGGAAGCAGATCTTCGTCATTCCCACTGCCGCCGCCGTCGGGTACTACGTCACGGTGGACGGCAGCGCCCCGCCGGCCCGTGTCGAGGAGTGGGTCTACGGGCTCGCTTCCGGGGCCAACCTGGGGCTGAGGGATCCACGACTGGCACTGCGCACGACCATCAACGCGATCCGTGGTAACTCCGCAGGCCGACGGCAGAGGTCGACCCGCACCCAGGCAGGTCTCTACGTAAAGGCGTGGAACGCCTGGGTCCTCGGCAAGGAATTGCGCACCGTGCGGTTGCGGAAGGGTGAGAAGCTGCCGCAGCCCGTTCGTCTGGGGGCTTCGTCCCTCGGCGTAGCGGAGTAACGGCGACGTTAACTGCCGCTCCAGTCGGGGCCGTGGCCGATCAGCTTCCACGTCTCCTGTGTATCGCCGCCCGACCCGCCGCCACTCAGCCCGGCTGTCGACGCGGCAAGGCGATCGACGATGTCTTGCCGGAGCATCGGCCAGCCGGGCGGACCGGCGTCTGGACCTACCGCCAGGTCGTGGAGCAGGCGCGGTCCACTGGCGTTCGGCCGGAGGCCCGTGCACCCGTCAGTTAGCCGTTCCGTCCACGGGGACCGGTGGATGCTGGCGCGGAGCGAGCGGTCCAGGAACTGGTAGCCCAGCCCGCGCAGCCACGCGGCGATGGTGTTGACCGGCAGCGGACCGGAAGCGGCATAGAGCGTCAGCCTGGCGGCCTGTTCCAGCGTTCGGGGTCCCGGCAGCGGTCCGTGCCGGTAGAGCGCGTAATGGCCGGCGCCCGCCCAGCAGAACCGCGGATCCCGGTACAGGAGCGTCGAGGTGGTTCGGCTGGAGATGTCCCTGTCGTACACCGTGCGCGTCTGCTGAACCAGCTGCGCTGCGGTCTGCGGGACCTTAGCTGTGCAGGCCGCGGCGTATAGCAGGTCCGCGTTGCGGGATCCGGCAGGCCCGAGGCAGCCGCACCGGTCCACCTCCCATGGGCTGAGGGTGGCGCGGCAGTGTCGGCATGCGTTGCCCCAGTGTCCGGCGCCTCCGGTCGGACGGCGCCATGCGCCGGTCCGCTCCTGTACCAGGCTTTCCAGGGTGTACAGGGTCACCCCTCGCTCCAGTCGATGGTGCCCGGGGTGCCAGTGAGCCCTGTCTCGCGTGGCCTGGGCGGGGCCGATTCCTCCAAGAAGCGCTGGACGTCTGCGATGTCGATGCGCGGGAGGTTTTCCGCCGCGGCGGACGACAGGACGATGTGCGCCTTTCGGAGGACGTCGCGCGGCTTACGCGTAGAACGGTCGAAGAGGTAGGCGATCGCATCGGGCGTGAAGGGGAAGAGTTCGTCGCTGCTATCCCGGATCGCCCCGTTCTTGGTGGCCGCCGTCAGGTAGGGCCTAAGCAGCTGCGTGGCCTGGGAGGCGTCCCGGAGGGCGGGAAGCTTGACCGTGCTTTGGCGGTTCGCCTCCGTCAACTCGAACGCTGGCAGGTCAGCCAGCGCCCAGGCCGTGCCGATCGTCAAGGAGGCGCGCGGATGCATGGTCACCACCATGGTGACCATGTCGGCCATTGGGAGCGTCTCCACAAGCACGTCGCGGAACCTCTCCACTTCCAAATTGCGCTTTGCCTTGGCTGTCGTGGTACTCGCGAGATCCTCCAACTGGTCGCAGAAGACCAGTACGTGCTTGACACCAGCCGCCGCCGTAAATAGGAGAAACGTTGCCATGTAGGACGCACCGTTGCGGCTGCGCGACATCGGCGTTACCAGTCTCAGATGTTCCGCTGCTGGACCCCGGTTCTCCTCGCACAGCGCGACGATGAGCTTGTCGTCCGGCGGGCCGAGAGTCCGGCCCCTAATAGATCGATGCTCGTCGGTGACCGCTTTTACCAGGTCGCGCAGGTCGTCGCTGCCCACCCGCTGGATCAGTCGATCGCGAAGGCGCTCTGCAAGGGTTTGCTCGCCCGCCGCTGTGGAGTACGTGATGGCGTACTCCACAGCGGCGAAAAGCGCAGCCCCAAGGGATCTCACCTGGGCCGTGTCGAAACTAGTGAGCAGGCAACAGATTGGGACCTCCGCCGCGTCCTCCTCGTCCAAGCCGGCGGAGAGGTAGGCCCACGTGCCGAAGTCCTCGTTGATGCGCCCGGCCAAGTGCTGCATCAGCACAGACTTGCCGAAGCCCCGTGCGTCCGAGTCTCCTGGCACGATTCCGACCGACCACAGATAGCCGAATTTCAGGCCGGAGTACGACATGCCGAGAATGAATTTATCAATGGCTTCCCGGAGTTGCTCGGCGTGGACCCCTGGCTCGTAGAGCAGACCATTTTCGCGTGCGTCCTGACCTCCGATCCTGGCCATGCCTGTCGAAGGGAACGGGTTTTCTCTCATCTGCCATTCACGTTTAATCCAGACAATGCCGGGGACCGTGTGCGATGTGGTCATAGGGTGGTGACCTCCTCTCGGCGTACGTCGTAGAGGCGCATGACGTGGAAAACTCGTGGAACCCCCGAGGAGGTCTCCAGAACGAGTGGTTGGGTGGATCCGGGGGTTCGGGTAGATGACGCCTCGTCCAGGTGTACCCGGAAGGGAAGCCCGCGAATGTCACCGCGGTAGGCGGCGATGAGTGCCGCGTCGAACTCCCGGTCGCTGATGCGCTGCTCCCAGCACACCGCTGCCCGGATCTTCCATACCGCGCAGTATCCTGTGCTCCCTCCCGAGCGCTCCGTCTCTTCGTGGCAGATGCGGGGCAGGGCGGTCAGCGCCGACTGTCGCACGGTAGGCCCGACGGAGCGTTCGAAGGTGGCGTGGTCGCCACTCCCGACGACAGTCCCGGTGGCCCACAGTCGAAGGGCGGAGGGCCCCGGCGCGTAGTAGCTAAAGTTAGCCAGGCCCATGAACCGGCTCCAGCGGCGGAGCAGTTCGTGGCTGATGTAGTCCATGGCGCAGCCGGCTGCTGTGAAGGCGAGGCGTACAGCGGCCTCCTCACATAGGGCGGCGATCCGCTTGTGTGTCAGAGGGGGCGGCGGCTTGGCCGCTTCCCCGCACTCGTTGCAGTCGGCCGCTCCATGTGTCCGCTTCGCGTCCCGGGCCTGGCGCTGCTCCTTCTCCCACCGTGCGATGCGTAGCTCCGCCCGACGCACGGCCGCGGTCACATATCCATGTACAGCTGCTTCGACGGCGGTCGACTCGGCGAACCAGCCGAGGTCGCCCTGTCGGACGGCGTCCACCAGGTGTGTGACAAAGCCGCGCAGGAAGTCCTCGGCGCTTCCGTAGGCCGCCCCCTCCCAACGCAACAGCGGGATGGTCAGTTGGTCGTTCTCGCTGTTCGGCCGTGCTCCAACGAGCCGTAGAAAACCTTCGAACTGAGGGTGGGCGTCCAGGAGTGCGCCGGCCAGGGCGTTGAAGCCCGCTCTGATATCGCTCGCTACGAGTTCGGTCCAGGCGCGGCCCGAAGAGGTGGTCTCGAATACCACGTGCGCGTGCGCGTACGCAGACCGAGGCGAGGAGGGCAGGATGTGGCGCTCAACCCACCCCAGCCGCATCAACTCCTTGAGGACGTCGACCGTGTTGCGCACGTATCGGCGATGATCCGAGCGCAGCGCAGCCCACTTGCCGGTGTCGAACGACCCGTCGCGGTCCGCCTTGCGTGCGGCCTTCTCGGCTTGGTCCACCATGGCCACCCTGATTTGCTCGAACGAGTCGCCCCGGGCCACGGCCAGTGCTGCGGTCTCGATGTAGGTCAGCTCCTGGAGACGGGGAATCCCCGCCCCACCGACGCTCACCGAGGTTTCTCGCTTCGGCGGGGCCGTTCGGGTGATCTGGTCATGGGCGTCCTTCCGGGAGTTTCCGGGGTCTCATTGCGAGAAGTGCTCGAACAGGTCTAGGGCGGAGCGGCTGGAATACGTAGAAGTGACCCCCGGGAACACCGAATCCACCCAGTAGAGGGAAATTGCTCTCATGGCCCATGAGAGCCCGCTGAGAAACTTTATCGGGCCGAGGGGTATCCAGAGTGCAGCGAAACGCGACCGCTTTTCCTAAAGTCGTTATGCGTTCGATCGGTGTCCCAGAGCGGAGGAGCGACAGCTCGGACGCGCAGTTCGGACACCGGGGAAACGCGGACGCAGCCGTCCCGTCGGGGCAACCGGGCCACCGGCACTGCCCGCCCCACCGACGGCAATCCGACACGCCCCTTCTCGGGCATTCCCATGCCCGGAACAACCCCAGGGAGAGGTCATGACGCAGGTAACAACCAATTCGCAAGCCACCGCTGAGCCATACGGGATGCCCGAGTCGTACGAGTCGTGCCCGCCGCAGCCCACCGCCCTGGCCGGCGGCGGTTCCTTCTCAGTGGAGCTGCCCGTCTCCTTCGATCCCAGGTGGAATCGGCTGCCCGGGGTCACCGTTCACGGGCACCGCATCACTGTGGACGCGGAGCGCTACTTCTTCCGTTTCGAGTCCTCAAGCTGGCTCGTGGCGGACTGGGAGCTGGTCCGGTCCCGGCTTCTGCCAATCCAAGAGTCCACCACCAGCGCCGTCGAACAGATCGCCCTGGACTTTGTCAGGTCCTACGCCCGGCCAACCGACAGCCCCTCGCTGGTGCTTAGTACCGCTCACGAGGTCTACGCCTACCTGTTCCGCGAGGAGCATCTCAACGGCCTCGGCATCGCACGGTTCAACCGAGCACACCTGCGGATGCTCCGGGAGGCAGCCACGCTGATGGCCTTGAACAAGGTCGAGTTGGACGGGCACATCTCCAACGTTGGACCGTGCTGGTTCTTCCCGGCGGCCACCTCCATCGTCTTCGACCTCGACGACGACACGGGTGCCATGCTCGACGAGGTCTACCACGGCAGCTGGTTCAACGAGCATCGGCGTATTGAGTCGATCAAGGCTCACGCCGCCCTTGGCGGGCGCCTGGTGCACGGCTGCCAGGCAGTGCCCGACCAGTCCGGCGGTGTCGTCGCTCCTTATGGGACCTCCATGTCTGCCTTCCGTGAGGACCTTGGAGCCTTCAAAGCTGAGTGGCTGGACCGGGTCCACTCCTACCGCGCTGCCATCAGGCGATGAGCATGTGCCTCCTGCCGGGTGCGGCCGTCCGGCCCGGCAGGAGGCGTCCAACGAGGCGTCAATGCTCTGACGCCACCTTGTTCCCTACCTATGCCTCCACGACCCTGTGCCCTCGGCGGGCGCGCCGCATGCCCGCGCAGGGGCACGCCTGTCCTCTTACTGGAGCCGATGTGATTGATCTGACTTCACCGTGGCACGCGTACGCAGCGCAAGCCCCGGCGCCGTCCCCCGGCCCTGGGCCCGTACCCCAGCGAATGGAATGGGGCACGTTGCCCGGCAGCGGCCCCGGAGCAGCCGCCCTCGGAGGGGAGCTGATCGGGCGCCGGATGCTTGAACTGGGCTGTGGCCAGGGGCACAACGCGGCGCACCTCGCAGGACGCCACAGAGCACGGGTTGTGGGGATCGACGTGGTCGAGCTTCACGTCCGCCGGGCCCGTGAACGGTACGGGCATCTCGGCGACGTTACGTTCCTCACCGCCGACGCCCTGCGCTATCTCACCCACGGTTCCGAGTTGTTCGATGTTGTCTACTCTGTCTTCGGTGCCGTCGGTCTGGTAGCCCCGGACCGACTGTTTCCGGCCATTGCCCGTCGTCTACGTCCGCATGGCCTGCTGGTCTTCTCTGTCCCACACCCTCACCGCTCCGGCGTCAAACCTGTTGCCGGGGCAGGTCCCCGTAGGGACCTGCTGCTCCTCCCGGACGGCGCCCGACGTCCCGTCATCCGCTGGGAACTCGACACCCCGCAATGGACCAGGGCGCTTCTGCGATCCGGTCTGCGCCCGCTAGGTGTACGCGAGTTGGGCGACCCTCGCCGATCCCGGGCGACGACGCTCATGATCAGCGCGCGGCGATTCCTGCCCGCATCGCGGACTGGCCTTGGGTGACTGGCGTGTCGCCCTCGTGGAACGCCGGCGGTCGAGGCCCTCGGTGCCGAACCCATGGTGCTTGTCTGGTGCGTCGGCGGTCAGGCGACGATCAATACGTCCATCTCTGCGCGGTGGATGAGCCGTTCGTAGAGGAAGGCTGACGAACCGGGCGGCGCACTTGGCCTTCTACTCTCCGTGGGGCAGGTCCCTCGCTGTGCTGTGTCCGCTGCCAGCAGACGTGGTCGGCCCGCACCATGCTGGACGGTGCGGACCTTCGCGATGTGCTACGCGTCGAATTCACCTTCCCAGGCAAATTCGAGCAGTGCCTGAGGGAGGTAGGGAGAGTCGATTTCGATCGGAATGCTGACCGCTCGGGCTAACAGAACAGCGGTATCGAACATGGAGTTGATCATCTCCGAGAACTGCTTGAGATCGTCGATGTCCTCGGTCAGGTCTTGGCCCAGCTCCTCTGCCCACTCCGCGGCATTGGGTCCTGGCGCACCATGCCGGGCAAAAGTGACGGTCACGGAAGAGTCCCCTTGCTTATGCCGAACCCGGGCAGGCGCTCAGGGCGCCTGGTCCAAGACGGCTGGGGCGAGGCTTGCCCGTGGTTCCTCATTTGCATATGACCGCTATGTGCCGAGGGGTACCCTGAGTTCGCGTATCTCGACGGTGAGCACGCCGCCCTCGCTCGCGGGGCACAAGCAAGGGATCGGAGGTGTCCATATGGCGCCGCGCGCTTTCAACGCCGACGTCCTAAGGGGCCGCCCAGGGCGCAGCGAATCAGCACAGCTTCCGCGTCCGACCGAGTTCATGCTCACTGGTGAGCGTCTAATCCTCGTCCAAGGCGTCGAGTGTACCCACGTCAAGCGAAGTCAGCGGTTCGGTGGCGATATGTTCCTCCCACGTCGTCAAGCGAACGCGACTGGCCACAAAATCGATGAACCCATTCTCGACCCAGAACCCTCCACCTCGTTCGAAAAGCAAGATCAACGGCTCGAACGGGTCCGGCAGGTTGGGGAACTTCGCGAGCGATTCTTCTGGAAGTGACGCCCAATTCAAGGCAGCGCGACAGACCCTGCCTGTAAGCAAGCTACTCGCATGTTCGGACAGAAATTCGTTAAGGCGGCTTGCAACCTCTTCGTCGGCGCGCACCAACGGGTCGACCCGTTGTGCAATGTCGAAGAAAGGCCAGCGGTCCGACTGGGCTACGTCAAAGAACGGGCGATGCTCTTCTTTTTGGAGCTCCTGGACCCAGAGTGCCGCTCGGCGAAGATACTCGCGCATCAACCAAGCGCGCGATGTCCCGTGCTCGAAGCTGTCTTCAGCTCGCCAGTTGATGGCGATGATTCGTTCCACCAAGGCATTCGCACGTCCATTGCTCATGGCAACTTAAAACCCTTCTTCGCCGCTTCTACCAGGATGTCCAGGTTGGATAGATCGTCGGCGAGAGTGAAGTTAGGAATCTCCAGCCCCATCTTGGGCCAGAGGACCAGGGTACCCTTCGCGGTGGGCGGGGCGCCTCGGAAGGAAATCGGCGCCACATCGTGTGCGCCTATATGCCCATTGGACCAATCGCGATTGTCCGCCCAGGCCGACGGGTGACCGGACGTGAAGGGCGCCCCTGCCTCCAGAAGCCGACTTTCCACGTACTCGTGAATCAGTAGCCCGCGGAAGGATCCCTCCATATCCTTCAAGGTTCCCTTTTCTGCCCGAGTCCACAGATCGGCAATTTCATCGTATGCGGTAAAGTAGACACCCGACTTGAAACCCTCGGGGCCGGGGCCGTTGTAGATGTCATGCTTTTCTAGGAAAAGGTTGCTCTTGGCTCGCTCCACCACTGCCGGGTCAATTCCATAATTCTCTGCGATTCTGGGTACATCGTCCGTCGTCGCACGGATGCGCTCGTATGCCGCAACCGCATCTTCGTCAGGCTTGAGCGCATAGTTGACCGGTTCATCGTTGTAGGTGCCCCAATTCTCCGATTCATCGGCACCGTGCGGGCCCGTGAGCTGGTCAGGCGCCTCCTCGTGCGGCGGACGTGTATCCGTGTGCTCATGACCAGGCGCGCCAGTTGGACCGCTATCAACATGTTCACCGTGCGGAAGGTCCTGGCCAGGATGCTGCACGTCATGGCTGCCCTGGTGCGGAACGCTCGGGCCGTGGCCACTGCCTGAAGGTGTGGTGTCCGTGTGGGATCCGACGCCGCTCGGTGTGGCGTCACCGAGACCCCCGCTTGCAGGGGTGACGTCGTTGCCGGCGCCGTTCCGACCATCACCATGGCGGCCGCTCGACGGTTCATAGCTGGCCGAGGGGCCCCGCCCAAGGTCGTCGGCGTGGTTGCCTGGGCTGTGGCCCGCGTTGTCGCTGGCGCGGGCCGGGTCGGGTATCTCCGAGCCGACGCGTGTGATGTCGTCGCCGCGTCCGCCGACGCCTGCCGGGACTCGCTGTTCCTGGCGGGCCGGGGTCTCGACGCGTGGGTTGTCCGCGCCGGTGGCGGGTTGGGTGGGGTTTTCCTTGTTGGCGTCTTCGGCGCGGTGGAGGAGGCTGCCGTCCTTGCTGTAGACGTCGCCTCTGGGGGTCATGTACCCGCCGGTGGCTGGATCTTGCATCGCGCCTGGCGGGAGGGTGGCCGTGTCTTCGGGCAGCTTGATTCTGTCGCCCGGGAGCCTGGTCGCCCCGTCTGGGATGGCGGCGTCCTTGGGGAGCTGGATTGTGCCGTCCGGCAGTTTTTGGGCGCCTTCGGGCAGGCTGTAGGCGCCGTCGGAGATCTTGGGGACCTCAAGGTGGCCGGCGTCCTTGAGGCCGGCCACTACGCCGCGGAGCTTGGTCAGGCCGGCGCCTGCGCCCTTGGCGACGTAGGTCATCGGGTCGATGGCCTGGGCCACCTTGCTACCGACAGAGATGACCTTGGCCGCCGTGGCGGCCTTGCCCGCGCCCGCCACGGCGCTGCCGCCGCCCCGGGTGATGACGGCGCTTAGGACGTTGAAGGTGACAGCGCCTGCGGCCCGAGAGTTGTTCTCTTCCCACTGGTCCCAAGCGACGAACGCCTTGCCGGTCTCGACCATCGCGGTACGCGATTCCCGCAGCCAGGAGGGGAGCATGTGCCCGGGTGTCGTGAAGTAGGCGGGGGCTAGGAAGGGCATGGCGGTGGTGATTGTGATGCCGGTGGAGAGCTTGGCCAGGCCGAGCCATGCCTCGCCGGCGGCGTCCCCTCCGTTCCCGCCGAACAGGGTTTTCAGCGCCTCGACGCCGGCCCCGGCGCCGTCGACGACGAAGCCTTTGCCGAATTCCCAGGCGTGCTCCCACACCTGCCACCCGGGAATGGATTCCTCGACCGCTTCGCCCCAGGGCAGGCTCTTGGACTGCTTGAGGTCTTCGGCGTTGTAGCCGTACCCCGTCTTGTGGGTGGCGTCGATGACGTGGAGTGCCTGGCCGTGGACGAGGCCGATGATCTTGGCGTGGCAGTTGCGTTCGGCTTCCTGGAAGCGGGTCCAGACTTCGGCGATCTTGTTGCGGCGGGCCAGGTTCTCGTCGGTCAGGTCGCCGTCTTCGCTCCAGTCGTCTTCGGCGGCCTCGTTGGCCTGGAAGTCGGCGGCTTCTTTCTTGAGCTGCTTGAGCTGCTCGATCAGCGGGGTGATCTCGCGGGCGTAGGTGCCCAGCGCTTTGGTGATGACGCGCATGTCCTCGCTGAGGTCATGCGCGGTGTCCGCCACCGGTTTGGTGACGCCGAACAGCTGCTCCGCCTCGGGCGCCTTGTAGAAGGCGGCAAGTCCGCCGAAGGACTTGTGGACGTCCGAGCCGGCGGTTTCGATCGTGGAGCCGCCGTGGGAGAGCGCCTTCACCTTGGATTCGAGAACGTCCAGGTCACCGGTGAAGACCGGTACCTCGGCCGGGTCGACCGGTCCGCCGCTCACTGCTTCTTCCCCCCGAAGTCCTTGAGAGCCTCCAGCCGCACCTTGTGGGCGGCGCTTTGGGCGTTCTTGGCCGCTTCCAGGTCTCCCTGGACGTATTCATTGGTGGCTTTGGCGGCGCCCAGGACGGCGGCCTGGCAGCGGTCGGCCATCGCCTTCATGCCCTTCATACGGCCGTTGACATACGCGACCAGCGCGGCGGCGACCGGGCCCGTTGCCTTCTTCGGCAACAGGTCCGGGGCTACCGGTCCCACCGGCTTGTACCCCGACGCCGTCATCAGCCCGCTCGGCGACCTTGTGGCTTGCGAGCCCGGCACGGCCGTACCGGCCGCCTGGGCTGCCTCCTGGATGTCGGCGAGCAGTGTGTTGAGGGCCTTGCCGAGGTCTTCGGCGTGCGTGCCGACGACCTTCAACTGGCCCTGAACGCCCTGCGGCTGAATGTCCCATGACGCCATGACGCCCCCTGCATTCCTCTCTTGCACCGCCGCCACGACCCGCGTGGCGGCGTCCCCCTACGTGCCGACAGCCGTCGGCACACCCCGAAGAGAGTGCTTCTCCTGCGGGGTACGCTCGGACCGGCTCAGCCGATGTTGTCGACCGCCGCCTTCGCGCGCGCCAGCGTCTGGTGCGCGGTCCCGTCGTTCTTCTCCAAGGTCGTCTTCAGCAGCTGGATGATGCTCCGCACCTCCTGCGAAGCGCGGTTCCAGCGCAGTTCCTTGCCGTGGTACTCCTCGGCGACACCGTCCGCCGCGAAGTCCGCCATCGCCGCCTTGACCTGCGCATCACGCGCCGCGATCACCTGCTCCAGACGGCCGATCACCGCCTGGATGTTGCCCTGCGCCTCCGCCGATGCGCCCGAGTCGTACGAACGACGGTCCATGCCAGCAGCCATCACAATCACGCCCCCAAGAAAGATCTGTGTACTTCCGCAGCTATCGGGCTGTCAGCGGCCTGAGAAGCGAGCCGCGTCGAAGTTCGCCGCTGCCATCTGCGAGCGGGCGTTGTCGGCCTGCTCCTGTACGCCCGAGCCGAACGCCGACTCCATCCCCGACTGACCGCCCACAATCGCGGACAGTGCGCTGTTCAGCGACGCCGTGATCTCGTCCGCGTTCGACTTGAACGAGTCGAACGCCGCCTTGCCGGCGCCGTTGAACTTGCCCTCCAGCGGCTGCGCTGCCTGTACGAGCTGGTGGATCAACGTCCCCAGCTCCGTGCTCGATCCCTGCGACTTCGACCTCAGGGTCGAGAGCGTCTGCGCTCCCATGTCGAACTTCATCGGGCTCCCCCTGCCGCACTTGACGATCGTATGTACGGTCATGCCTATCAACCGGGACATGACCGGTGCAATTCACAATCCCGATGCTATGACGAGGGTGTGACAATGGCTCAAAGGTGACAGGAGCCACACCCGCCACTTGCGGCGAGCGCCGGGCGTGGAGATGCATCCATTCACGGTGCCGGTCCGAGCGACCAGGCGCTCTCACGCGCCTTTCAGATGCCGCATCAGGCGTTCGAAGTCCTGCCAGCCCGACAGGTCCGAGGGGTCGCCGGGCAGTGGGTAGTACAGCGCGGGGCGGGTCTTGGGGCCGAGGGGGACGGGCGGCTGGGACAGCGGGGTGTTGCGGGCGTGGTCGTCGGGCATCTGGTGGACTTCCTCTGCGCCGAGGACGAAGGCGAAGGGGACGCCGGGGCCTTCGAAGCGGGGTGGCACGGCCAGGTCGCGGCGGGCTTTGCGGATCTGTACGAGCATCGAGGTGAGGCGGTGGCGGGTCGCGAGCACTTCCGCAGCCCTGGGCAGGGCCTCCAGCGGCGGTTCCTCGTCGGGCCCGTAGCCGAACGCCAGCGTGACGTACTCCTCCACGCCTGCCTTCGTGCGCTTGACGCGGAGGGTGGCGAGGCCGGGCCGCTCCGGGCTGCCGACCACCACGAACCAGGTCGGCGCCGGTGCCCGCTCGTAGGCGATATCGGTCAGCTGACGTGGTGACCAGGGCAGGGTGGCGGGTTCCGCGGTTCCCCATCCGGCTGGGGGCTCGCCGGTGAGTTCGCGCCATATCGCTTCGAGCGCGCCGCCGAGCACCAGGCGTTCGTCTGCGGGGTGGGTGGTGCGGAAGGTGATGGCCAGCTGACGCTCACCTGTGGCCGTGACTTCCTGGTAGGAGGCGGCCAGTGCGGTGCCGGGGGCGTCGGCGGTGGCGTCGGGCGACGGTACGGGGGCGAACATGCCGTCCTGCCAGGACAGTACGGCTCCGCTCAGCCCGTCGTAGTAGCCGTCGCGTTCGTCCCGAAGGACCCAGCGGGAGGGCCAGTGGCTGAGGCTGTCGCGTACGGCCGGGGAGAGTGTGGTTCCGGGCGGGGTGACGACCTGCAGACCCAGCTCGGCGTTGGCGGCTGTCTGGTAGGCGTGCGAGAGCCAGGCCGTCATGGCGACCACGGGGCGGTCCTGGATGACGACGGCGACGTTGTCGGTCAGGACGTCGACGGTGGCCTGCCCGGCGGCGGGGTCGGTGGGGGTGGGTGCGACGTTTACGCCTTCGGTCTTGACCACGGCCAGGTTGCGGGCGGCTTCAGGGGGCCAGGCGGAGCCGTCGGCCAAGGTGGCCAGACGGGCGGCGAAGGTGCCCGCGAGGCGTTCGGCGTGTTCGACGCCGGTGGTGGCGCGGGCTTCCGTCCACCAATATGGGACGGGTGGTGGGGTGGCGCCGAGGAGCCGTTCGGCTTCGCCGGCGACCTGGACGAGTAGCGGGGCTTCGACTGAGACGAGGGGGCGGCCTTCCTCGTCACACAGGCGTATGACGGCGCCTTCGCCGGTCGTGTCGACGAGATTGTCGGGGCCTCCGGAGAGCAGGCCCGCGAGCATGGTGGCTGGGTTGGGCATGCGCTGGGTGAGGGCGATGACGTCCTTGGTCATGTTCTCGTCCGGTCCTAATTCTTCGTCTGGTGCGGCATGGATGCCGTGGCTCTCGTGTGCGTGCGCGGGAAGGACTCTCCCTAGTACGTCACTGGGCGGTGTACACGGTCTGGATCAGGCGGTTGGACTGTCCCCTGCGGATGAGGACGCCGCGGCCCGGCGGCTGCTGGGAGGCGTAGACGCCGGGGAACAGCTGGCCCTCGCCGCGATCCCCCGCCATGAGCAATGCCGAGGATCCGGACTCGCGCAGGCCCTGGACCAGGGGTTCGTAGATGCCGCGTGAGGCGCCTGCGACGCGTCGCGTGAGGACGAAGTGCAGGCCGATGTCGACCGCGGAGGGGATGTAGGGCAGGAAGGGGGCGAGGGGTTCTTGGCCGGCGGTGGTGAGGACGTCGTAGTCGTCGACGAGGACCACGATCCGTGGGCCGCCGCCCCAGCTGCCGGGCTCCAGGTCCTCCAGGCGCGCGCCGTCGTCGGGCAGCCGCTGCTCCAGCACGGTGGCGATGCCGGTGGCGAGGCCCGCGCAGAGCTTGGCGTTGTAGGCGTAGCCGCCGTTGAACTCTTCGGGGATGGCGCCGCGGAGGCTGCGCCGTGGGTCCATGACGGCGAAGACCAGCTCGTCCTCGCCGTAGCGGTCGATGAGGCCGCCGGCGATGGTTTTGAGGAGGTTGGTTTTGCCGCATTCGCTGTCGCCCAGGATCAGCAGGTGCTGGTCGTGCTGGAACAGGTCGAGCAGTACGGGTTCGAGGGCTGTCTGGTCCAGGCCGATTGGCACGCGCTGGGGTTCGGCGACCGGGCCGGGAAGGAGCTGGGGCTCCAGGAGGTGCGGCAGGACCCGTACCGGCTGGGCGACGTCGCCGCTCCAGGTGGCGCGGATGGTCCGGGCCGTGCGTTCCAGGACCGTGCCCAGGTCTGCGGTGTCGGCCAGGCCGTCTGTGCGGGGGAGCGCGACCTGCGCGAAGAGTTTGCGGTCGGTCAGGACGCGGCCGGGCTCGTCGGGGGAGAGGGTCTTGGCGAGGTTGTGGTCGATGCTGGATTCGCCGGGGTCGTTGAGCCGCAGCTCGATGCGGGTGCCGAAGTTGGACTGGACGGCGATGCGTACGTCATTCCAGCGCAGCATGCCCGCAACCACATGGATGCCGTAGCCACCGCCGCGTTTGAGGATGTCGGCGACAGCATCGTCCAGCTCCTCGAAGTCGTCGCGCAGCGCGCCGAAGCCGTCGATGACCAGGACGATCTCGGCAGATGCCAGCTGCGGTAGGTGGCCTGCGGCATGCAGGTCGCGTAGCTGTGCGAGGGAGTCGATGCCGTGCTCGCGGAAGAGGTCCTCCCGGGCCGCGAGCATGGCGCGTATCTCGTCGACGGTGCGGGCTGCGCGTTCGCGGTCGGCGCGGCCCGCGATGCCGCCGACGTGCGGCAGACCCGATAGCGCTTGGAGGCCGCCGCCGACTAGGTCGAGGCCGTAGATGCCGACCTCCTGGGGGGTGTGGGTCAGGGCTAGGGAGAGGACGAGGGTGCGCAGGAGCGTGGTCTTGCCGGACTGCGGGCCGCCGATGACGGCGGCGTGCCCGCCCGCCACCGTGAGGTTCAGGTACCACTGGCCCTGCCACTGCCGGGTCGGGTCATCGAGCAGGCCCAGCGGTATCTCCAGCGGGCCGCGGCGCTTGGCCAGCTGCATGCCGCGTGTGCTGACGTCCAGGGGGCCGGCGACGGTGTCCAGGGCGATCGCGTCGGGCAGCGGGGGCAGCCAGATGCGGCGCACCGGGGCGGCGGCGTTGGTGAGCTGATTGACCATGACGCCCAGCTCGGTCGGGCCCATCTCGCGGCGCCGCACCGTCGGCTCCTGCGCGTCCGCATCCTCCGCGGGGGAGAGGGTGTTGAAGGCGTCGTAGGGGAGGGCGAGGGGCCCGGTGTCCTCGTCGTCCGGACGCTGCACGGGGCCGCGGTAGGCGCCGGAGACGTAGCTTGCCTTGAAACGGGCGTAGTGGCTGGTGTCGACCTTGAGGTAACCGAACCCGGGCAGGGGCGGGAGGTGGAAGGCGTCAGTGGTATCCAGGACCGTACGGGACTCGTCGGCAGAGAAGGTCCGCAGGCCCAGCCGGTAGGACAGGTAGGTGTCCAGGCCCTTGAGATTGCCGCCCTCGATGCGCTGGCTGGACAGCAGCAGGTGCACGCCGATGGAGCGGCCGATGCGGCCGATGGACAGGAACAGGTCGATGAAGTCCGGTTTGGCGGTGAGGAGTTCGCCGAATTCGTCGATGACGACGAACAGATGCGGCAGCGGCTCCAGGTCGGGGCGTCGGCTGGCGCGCAGTGCGGCGTAGTCACCGATGTCGGCGACGTTGCCGGCGTCCTTGAGGACCTGCTGGCGGCGCTTGACCTCGCCGGCGAGCGAGGCATGGACACGCTCCACCAGGCCCGCCTGGTTCTCCAGGTTGGTGATGACACCGGCGACGTGCGGCAGGTCGGCGAACGGCGCGAAGGTCGCACCGCCCTTGTAGTCGACCAGGACCAGGGCCAGGTCCTCCGGCGGGTGGGTGGCCACCAGGGCCAGGACGAGGGTGCGCAGCAGCTCCGACTTGCCCGAGCCGGTGGCACCGACGCACAACCCGTGCGGTCCCATCCCCAGCTCCGAGGACTCCTTCAGGTCCAACAGCACCGGCTCGTGGGAGTCGTTGATGCCGATGGGCACGCGCAGGAAGGCACGCTCGCCGCGCGGCGCCCACAGGTGCGAAAGGTCCGCGTGCGCCACGTCGTCGACGCCAAGCAGCTCGGCGAAGTCGACGGGCCCGGTCAGCGGGGCGTCGGTGAGCGACTCGGCGGACAGGCGCAGCGGCGCCAGCATCCGGGCCAGACCCTCGGCGAATGCGATACCGACCTCGTCCACGGTGCCGTGGGCGCCGACCGGCTCCTGCGCGCGCAGGTCCTCGATGACTATCTGGTCGCCGTCGACTGTGATCCGGACGGCGACATGTCCCGGCTCCTGCACCCGCTGCTCCAGCAGGTGCAGGACGGTGACGCCCATCTCCCGGAGGCCGACCGCCTCATCCGGACGCGGCAGGTCGACGGCGTCGTCGCCGTGTCCGTCGGCGATCACGAGTAGCCGCGACGTCATGGACAGGGCGTCGTTGCCGGACAGGCCGCGGCGCACCTCGGCGGCATAGGAAGCGCGGCGGCGCAGTTCGGGGCCGACCTGTCGCGCGAGCTGCGGGATGGAGGGGGCGATACGGCGCGCGGCGACGGGACCGTCGAACTGCTCGCCATCGAGCAAATGCGGCAGCCACTTCGCCCACTCCCAGTCGACGAGCCGGTCCCTGGGCACCGCCAGCGCCATCGCCGCATCGTCAGGCGCGTGCAGGGCTGCGGCTTGGACGAGCAGGGCACGGGCGACGCGCAGGCAGTCCTCCCGGGGGCCGATGACACTGACATTGCCGACGCGGTCGAGCGGCACGGTCAGGGGAAGTTCGATGCCGGTGCGGAAGCGGGCTCTGAGCGCTGATGCCTCATTGAGCATGAAACGGTCCGGCGGGGTGAGGACCGACGAGCCCTGCTGCGCGATCTGCAAATCGCGCACCGGCATCTCACCGGTGCCCACGCGCACGCGCAGGAAGTCACCATCGATACGGCGGCGCTCCCACAGGCGCGCCGGGTCGCGCACGATGTCGTACAGGGCGGCGGGCTGTGGGTTGAGAACCTCCGCGCGCTCACGCCGCTCACGCTCCTCGGCAGCCAGCTCCTCGCGCAGGTCCTCCAGGTAGGCGAGATACGCCTCGCGCTGGGTGCGGCGGGTGCGTTGGGCCTTGCCGCGCTGCGAGAAGACCAGGGCGACGGAGCCGATGATGGTGACGACGAGGATGATCGCACCGAGCCCGGCGAACTGGCTGTTGCGCACGACCGTCATCATCACAACCGACGACATGACCCCGGCAACCGGTAGCAGCGACATCGCGATGTTGCCAGCCTTGCCCTCGGGGAGGTTGGGCGGCGCCTCGATGATGCGCGCCTCGGAGGCGGCCGGGGGCCTGGTGGTCCTGGCCGGGCGGTGGATCAGTCGGGTACTCATCGGCGTCCGTCATTCACGGTTCGTCGTCCGTTGTTCACGGTCGGGCTCGGCATCCGGTCAGTAGCGTGTCTGGGAGAGTTGGAAGGCGTCCGCGGCGATCCGCGCGGCGGCCTCCCTGGTCGGGGCGGCGAGGAACTCGGTACGGACCGGCCCGCCGGCCGCCAAGTGCCTGTCGTACGGCAGGACCTGGACGCTCACTCCGGTGGACTGGAGTTTCTGGGCGGCCTCGTTCAGGTCGAGTCCCGAGTGGGGCACCAATTCGGTGAGCACGACCACCGTGCCGGCGAGCACATGCCGGGGCAGCCCCTGCATCCACTGCAGCACCGAATACGTACTGTTGACGCCCTCCGGCGTGGCAGGTGTGGTCAGAACGCGGCCGTGGGCGGCGGCGAGCGCGACCCGGGCGACCTCGGCGGGCAGCGTCTCGCAGTCGATCACCATCAGACCGAAGTAGCGGCGCAGCGCGACCACGGCTCGCTCGTACGCCTTGCTGTCCAGCTTTACGCCGATCTGTCCCTGGCTCGCGGGCAGCAGCCAGGCGTTGTTGGGGAGCTGGACGAGGTAGCCGGTGACGTCGAGCAGCGACATGTCTGGCTTGACGAGGTCCGTGATATCGCTGGTGGTCCAGCGCCCCGCGTGGGCGCCGAGCCGCAGCGGCAGCGAGCCGAGTGCCGGATCGGCCTCCAGGAAGAGGACCGGGTCCTGCCGGTAGTGCGCGTACGTGGTGCCGAGCAGCGTAGCGACGGTGGACTTGCCGGATCCGCCTCGGATGGAGGTGACGGCGATCTGCCGCCCGGTCGTCACGGACTGCTGGAGCACCGCGGCGGTGCGGGTGACCTCGGCGACCTCGCGCGCCGCTGACGAGGAAAGCGTGCGTCGCAGGGCGCGTGCGGCACGCGCGGCGAAGGACTCGCCGTGCTGCGGCTTGAGCCGCACCGCGCCAGCCAGGCCCTCGTCCACCACGGGCCGAGAGCGGGGGGCGCTGTGAGGTGGTTGGGGCCTCGGGGCGTTCGTGGGGGCGGGACCCTGTTGCTGCTGCGCGTGAGCGCTGACTTGCTGCGGCCAGCCGCCCTGATGGCTCGCCTGCTGCTCCTGCCCTGGGTACGGGTAGCTGGCCTGCCGGGACGCACCACCCCCATGGGCGGTGTCCGGCGCCTGGGCATTCTGTGCAGGCAGGCCCGGACCCGATGCGGAGGCACGATATGCCTGCTGCTCGAAGGGGCCCTGTGCACCCTGCTGTGCGCCGCTTCTCAGGTCGCGCAGCACATCACCCTGCCAGCTGTCTCCATTCGGCATGCCTGCCCCTCACCCCCAAACCTGTCTGCTGCCCCGCCCGGACCGCCTGCACCTCGACTCAGAACTGGTTGAGCAGCTGCCCATACACACCGAACACACCGAAGGCGAGCGGAAAGAGCCCCACCATGCCGACGGACTCGACCAGATCGGCCATGCGCCGCAAGCGCACCTGCAAGTGCTCAGGCACTCGCACCGCCAAGGCGACCAACGGCAGCACCGCAGCCACACACAGAACGGCAAGCGGCCCACCGCCACCCGCGTGCTCCATCCACAACATCACGAGACGCACGAGGAGGCACGACGCGGCAAGGAAGAGCATGACGACCTCGGCGGCCAGCGGGAAAGCCCGCGCCCTCGACACGAGGACCACCACGACGAGCGATGCCAGCATCACTGTCCATACGGTCGGCACCTCGGCCAGGGTGAGCAGCCAGCCGGCGGAGACTGCCGAAACCGCGGTGACCGTCGTCGACAGGGCAAGACCGCGATGCGTCGCTGCAAGCGCGGTACCCACCTGGTGACGGCTGACAGAGACGCCGCCCGAGCGGCGGTCGTCGAGCGCGGTGAGCCCCGATGCCATCAGAGCCAGCCGCGGCAGCACACCGAGCAGCACGAGAGAGAAGACAGCCATCACGGCGCCGAGCCGTGCCGGGTCACCCTGGAGGGCAGCGACTGCCTCCCACACGATGCTGATCGAGGCGGTGGTCACGGCGCCAACGAGCCCGCCCTTGCCGAGCGGCGAGAAGTAACCAAGGAACACAAACGTCACGACCAACGCGCCCGCGACGGCAGCGAACCGCGCGGTCCCCGGCCAGACGTACGCATCGGCGGCCGTCCACGCAGTGAGAACGCCAAGCCCACCGGAGGCGACCAGAAGCGCGGTCGCCAAACCCCGATTTCCCCGTCCCACCTTGGCGACGAGCGCACCAGCCGCCAGCAGCACGACCGTGACAGCCGAGAAAGCACCGGTCAGGGCATCGAGTGCGAACTCACGTCGGGCGAGCAGCGCAGCGATCACCGCGAAGGTGACAGTCGCCACGCCCGCGCTCGCCCGCCGCGCGGCGGGGCGCCAGCGCCAAGCCCGCAGATCGAGGTCGTCAGCCACCTGGTCAGTGACGTCGTGGACTACGGGGGCGGGCGGCGCGGAGTGCATCGTGACGAGCCGGAGCACGGCACCATCGGCTATCCCGGCCGACGCAAGCGTGCTCTCATGCGGCAGGACGGAGCCGTCGGACGTAACCAACTGCCGCGTCATCGGCTGCGATGCCGGCCGGTCATCCAGCAGCTGCAGGACTTCCGGGATCAGTTGCCCTACCGGCGTATCGGAGAGCAGAACGACATCAGCCCGGCGTCGCTCACCGACCAACGTCACTCGGCTCAGCTGCCCCCGGGAAGTCATTGCTCTGCTCACCACTTACGGGAACCTATCATCGCGGCGTTGACGAACTCTCGGGCCAAACCGGACATGCCTGTGCTGCTGACTTCCACTGACTTCCACCCCGGCCCCGCTTCAGGGAACCCTTCGCGCATTTCCCAAGAATGCTGCGACTCTGTCCGAATCTGATCCCTGGACTTCTACGATTTCGCCGACCTCGTCGGCTGCTCGTAGTTCTGCACCTGACGCTGCTGTTTCTCCTGCTCGGCCTTCTGCTGTGCCAGCGTGTGCTGCAGAAAGGACCACCCCACGCACCCAGCGCACAGAACGGCCGTGATGGCGATCCCCGCGAAAACCTTCCCGAGTCGCTCATCCGCCGTACGCCGCCCTCGCTGGGCGCCGAACAGCAGGGCATCCCGCATCCTGCGTCGGCGTACTGCTACCGACTCCAGTAGCTGGCTGTCGTAATCCCGTGCCATTTCGTCGTCCGTCGCCTCAGTCGTCCGTCATCTCAAGTCATTGTCGGTGACTCCTCGGTCGTCGGCGGACACGTGTGCCCGGCCGTCAGCCCGAGCGCCTCCTGCACGACGACACTCTTCCGCGTCAGCCGCCGCGCGGTCGGCTCGACCGGCACCATAGTGTTCCGGCCCTGGGAGGGCGAGAGAACGCCGCGCGCTTCTGGTTCCCCGTCGGAGCGCTTGTTCAGGGCACGCATAACGCCCATCGGATGCTGTGTGCGCCCGCCCCGGGCGGGCGGCACCCGCAGTGGTTTGTCGATAAGTGGCCATTTTAGGTGGCCCCGCTTTCAGGCGGTCTTCGGCAGTCTCGATGCGGCTCGCTCTCGTACAGCTGGGTCGGTGCTCAGCGTGGCATCGGCGAGTAGGTGAATGTGCCAGTAGAGGTGGAGCAGTCCTTCGGCGGCGGGGTCGGACTCTTCGGCGATGGCGATGGCGATGGCGAGGACGGGGGTGGGGTCGTCGAGGCCGAGGCGTACGGCTAAACGACCTAGGTCGGAGTGCCTGTCTCCGTAGATGGCTAATTCCCAGTCGATCAGGAGCCGGCGGCCTGCCGATTCGTCAAGCAGGTGTCCCGGCTGCAGATCGTGGTGCAGTAGCACTGGCCGGACGTTCATGTCGGCGAGCTCGATCTTCTGGTGAAGTTGCCGCGCTACAGGGCTGAGATCTGGTGCGACCGCCGCGTACCGTCGCAGACGGTCGTGGAGGTAGTCGGACCATCTGCGGTGTCGTCGGGCGCCTGCCAGGCGACCGACGTGTGTGCCGGCTATGCGGTGCACGGCGGCCAGCGGCTCGGCGAGTTCGTCCAGGAAGCGGTCGGCAGGTATTGGCCGTGCGATGACCAGGGACTGCGCGGTCCACGAGGGTGTGGCCTCCGCCTCCGCCTCGGCAGCGAGTAGCTGGGGTCCGGCTACTCCGTGCTTGGCGAGTAGGCGGAGTGCGGCGGCTTCGTTGGCGGCGCGGGCGGGGTCGTCGTAGTGCTTGAGGATGTACGGGGTGGGTGCGTCCACCGACCAGACGCGGTTGGCCTGGCCGGTGGTGAGTTCGCGGGCGCCGGGTGGTACGCGGCCGTCTATGCCGTGGACGGCGGCGTCAGGCGACATCGCCGAGGTAGGCATCGGGAGCCGTGGGGGTGTTTGAGAGGTCCGCGACGGGCTGCCGGATCGTGCGCGGCAGCAGGTTAAGGTCCGGGACTTTGTGCAGCGGCACCCATTCCAGGCCGGTCTGTACGTCGTCTTGGGCATGGCCGCCGAGTTGGTGAGGGTCGCTGGTGGGGGTGCACAGGAAGATCGCTTCGATGCGGTGGGTCTTGGCCTCCTGCACAGGACGGTCGTGGTTGACGCCGATGTATTCGCGCAGCCACAGCAGCCGGTCGACGGTGACGGTCAGGCCGGTTTCCTCGTCGACTTCGCGGCGGACGGCGTCGCTGAGGTTTTCACCGGGGTGTTGGCCGCCTCCGGGGAGGAAGTAACACTCCTGATCGCTCCATGTGGCCCGCATGAGGAGGACGTGGTCGTCGCGGAGGACGACAGCCTTGGCGGAAGTGCGGATTTCGGGGGTGACGGGGTCGCTCACGGTGCTGGTCCAACTTCCTGTTTCAGCTTGGGTGATGGCGTCTCAGCGTTCAGTCTTGCCGAAGGTGGTGGGGCGTCGTGTGATGCGGCGGAGAATCATCCGCCAGGGGCCGGCGAGGCGGATGAACGGCTGGACGGGGCTGGCAGCGATCAGCGCGGTGCGGCGGCCGGGGACGAGCTGTGGTGCCGCCGCGATGTGGCTGTTGGTGGGGAGTACTGCGGCGTGGAGTAGTGGGCCCAGCCGGAGCAGGCGGGTAGTGAGGACGGGGCCATGGGTCAGGACGCCTACGAGGGCGACGACCAGCCACAGCGGCCCGGCCCACCAGGAGCAGACGATCGCGGCGGTGATCAGTGGGGCACCGGCCAGCCAGGCGATCTCGTCAGCCCATTCCCGGAGTATCAGGAGTCTTCTGCTGGTGCGGGAGAGGGGGCTGGGTAGGTGGGCGACGGCTCTCGCGTGGCGGTCGGGGTGGGCTGATGTGCGGAAGGCGAGGGCGTGGAGGTTGGCCAGGCCGCGGGGCTCTGTGTAGGGCTCGTCGAGGACGGCTACGGGGGATGGTGCGATGTGGGCGCCGAGGAGGGAGAGGCGATGGCCTGTGCCGAGGTCTTCCATCGGTTCGGGAAATCCGCCGAGGGCCCGCATGGCGGGGAGGTGAACGGTCATGCCGCAGCCGACGCCGTAGATCATCGGCCGTAGCAGGGCGGTGATAGTGGGCGGGAGTTGGGCGGAGGAGAGCCAGTGGTTCAAGCGGATCCGGGCGAGCTCGATGCCGAGTGAGCGGCGGAGCTGGTAGAGCCATTCCTCTGCCAGGAGCAGGCCGGTAGGTCCGGGCGGGAAGGGGCGGCGAGCCAGGAGCGGGAGCCGCTGTTGCTGGATCAGCGCAGGCGGTCGGCCTGTGCGGGCCTGGTGGCAGGTGGCGGTCTTGGCGAAGGCGTAGAGGGTGCGGACGTCTGGGATCGCGTCGGCGTCGTATACGCAGAGGTAGGTGTTGTCCGCGTCGGTCTCGTCCTGCCAGCCGAGAGGGCCGAGGATCTCGTCGAGGTGTTCGGTGGCGTGATTGAGCTGACCGGGCTTGCGACCGCCGCGATCCGGCTGGTGCAGGTGCACCAGACGCAGGCTGGCGGCCGCCTGCTGTTCGACGAGGGCGGTCACGGTCTGACGGGTAGTGGGTTCAGCGTCGTACAGCGCGGTAAGGATGGCGAGGCGTTCGTCGACGGGGGCGGTGTTGATCTCGTGGGCGACATCTTGGCAGCGGGCGCGGGGGAACAGTCCGTGCAGCTGTGCCTCGGTGAGGTGGCTGGTGGCAGCCAGGGCGGGCAGGCGAGCGCGGGCGCGGCGGCGGGCGTTCTCTTCTCGTTCGGTGGTGATGACGACGACAGCCGTACGACCTGGCGGGTAGTCGAGGGATGTGAAGGCACTGATCGTCTCGGCAGCGACGGTCTGTTCGCGCAGCATGGGCAGCAGGACGACCAACCACGGCGCCTCCTGCCCCGCAGTGGCGTGGTCTCGGTGGGAGTTGGCCAGTAGCCAGCGCGCGGATAGTTCGGTCGCGACAAGTGCCCACAGCGCGCGGGCCAGCAGCAGGGTGAGCAGGGCTGGAACGGTGAGGTGGAGCCAGAGCCCGGCGGCGGTCATTGTTCGGCCTCCAGCAGGTCGTAGACGGTTCGGATCTGGTCGGCGATGCGTGGCCAGGAGAAGAGTTCGGCGCGTTCGCGGGCTGCGGCACGTCGTAAGGCGTGGTCTGCGGTGCCGAATTCTGTGAGGAGTTTGTCGACTGCCTCGGTGGCGACTGGTCCGTCGCCGGGTGGGGTGAGGATGGCGGCCGGACCGGCTCCGGCGTAGTGGGGGATGCCGCCGATGTCGGTGGCGACAACGGGGGTGCCGCAGGCCAGGGCTTCCAGGAGGGCGTTGTTGGCGGTGGCGTCCGTCAGCGGCAGCAGGACGGCTGTGGCTCGGCGGTAGAGCTGGGTGAGGGTGAGCTCAGAAATGCCTTCCAGTACGCGGGCGGCCGGGTGCCAGGTGCGCTGATTGGCCTGGCGGGTGACGACGAGAAGTTCGACAGCGTTTCCGTACCGGCGGTGGAGCTGGTCGTGGACGGTGTCCAGCACCTGCCAGTCGCGTAGCCACCAGCCCACGGTCAGGATCAGCGGGCGGGAGGCGGGCTCCGGCAGGCCGGCGGGGGTGAAGGCGTCGGTGTCGATGCCGTGGGGGACGAGGTGGACGCGGTCTGCGGGCTGGTAGTTGCAGAAGAATTCCTGCTGGTCGGGGGCGAGGGTGATGATCTGGTTCGCGCGTGGGGCGAGCTTCTGCCAGCCCGCAGCCGTCATGAAACGGGCCAGGTGCGTGGGTGGCTGGTGGTAGGTGACGGCGGTCGGGCCTGACCGGTGGCGGGAGAGCCAGAACTGCTCGTCCCCGTAGAGCACATGGGCGGGACCTCGGCGGGCGAGGACACGCCAGTCCGTGGCGAAGTGTTCCGCCGGGTAAAAGGGCAGTGGGCACCGGCGGCGTACGAGATGGTGGGCTGCTGCGGCGATCTTCTGGCAGGTGCTGCTCTGCGGCTCGGTGATGCGGTGGGCTTCGGGGAGGTAGTCGAGAAGGCGGTCGTAACCTCCGTGCTGGCTGTGCCACGGCACGCGGACGGCTGAAGCGATCACGGTGTGTGGCACGGCGCCCCCTGAATCGCGGCATCGGGCAACAGGCTGTGGCCACGGAGGCATGGTGCGACGGCTCGGGGGTGGACGAGACGCAGTATCGGCAAGCCGTGGGCCCTGGCAGGGACGAGATGGTGCTGCCAGCGCTGGCGGTGCCTGCGGTGATGGGCCGGGCCCCAGATGAGGATCGAGTCGCGGGCGAGCAGATGCCGGAACGTCTCCCGGTTTCCGGCGAACAGTTCCTGGCGATGGGCGGCGCGCTGGAACGAGCGCCTGAGGAGCCTGGGCAGGCAGGTGCGCAGGGGGAGGTCGAGCCAGATCGCCAGCTCGGCACGAGCCAGCAGCATCTCGCCCACGGGGCCGCTGTAATTGCCGTCGGCGATCCAGGTGTCGGCGGCGAGCGCGTCCCTCACCCTGCTCTGGAAGTTCTCTGTCCGGACCGGAGTCCAGTTTGCTGCCCAGAACAGTTCGTCGAGGTCCAGATGGGGCAGTCCGGTGTGGGCCGCGATCTCGGCAGCCAGGGTGGTCTTACCGGAGGCCACGGGGCCGACCAGGGCGATGCGGTTCGGCGTCACGGGAGCCTCCTGGCGATGGTGTCGGCGAGGCGTTCCATCAGGTGGGGGATGTGGACGCCGGCGGCGACCCTGAAGACAGGGACTTTGGCCACCAGGTCGTCGAGGGCTTGATCTGCTTGAGCGCACAGGCTCTCCACCGGCCGGGTCCGGTAGGCGAACCATGGGTGGAGCCAGTCCTCGTCATCAGGCGTGCAGCACACCGAGGCCAGCTCTGCCCGTGCGGCTTCGGCATCGAGGTACTGGACGCTCAGGTCGGTGTCGTCGTCGCTGAGGCGTGGCAGGATCGCGACTCGCAGGGGGACGGTCTCACGAACCTTGGCAGCGAAAGCGGAGGCAAAGTCCTCCGGGGTACAGCTGGCCTTCTGCGCGGTACCGAACTGCCGGGGGAGCGTCCGGTGAGGTGGCAGGGCTTCGCGCGGCGTCAGGGCGGACAGGGTGCCGCCCGCGATCCGGACGGACAGCGGGACCCCGACAACGTCGGCCGCGTGCTCGGTGAGCGGTGCACGGTCGGAGGCCACCAGGTCCGCACGGCGGTGGCAGGCAAGGGCAGCGAGCACGGTGGTCTTGCCCACCGCGGTGGGGCCGGCGATGAGAACTCCTTGCCCGTCGACAGCGGCCGCCGCGGCGTGAAAGGCAGTCCAGCCCCTGTGCTCACCGCAGCGCAGGACGGCTTCCCGGATGACGCGGAGCAGGTAGCGCTCTCCGCGGTGGGCTTCGGGGTGCAGGACGATGTGCACGCGACCAGTGGCGTCGAGCGCGTAGAGATGGTCCTGGGGCAGGTGCGATCGGGGGTCGGGACGCCACCAGTCCACGTCACCCACGTGAGACCACAGATACGGTTCGCCGCGGAAGGGTTCGACGCCCACGCTCCATACCGTCTGAAGGCGGGTGGCGCGGTCCACGAACAGCTCACGATTGTGCCGGACCCGGATCTCGCTGAACTGGCCGCAGGGCTGGGCCGGATCGCGTTCGGCAGCGAAGCTGTGCAGATGGGCGGACTGTTCGACAGCGAAATCCTCATCCACCTCGATTTCGAAGTGGTGGCCGGCAAAGGCAACGGGCGCAAGTGTCCTGGCACGGGTCATGAGCGGCTCACCGCCGCTACCGTTTCCTGGCCCGTGAGGAGTTCCTCGGCTGTCCCGGTAGCCAGACGCCGGGCAATATCGATGCCCATCTTGACCGCGTGGTCCATGTTGCCGATCTCGTACCGCCAGGTCCCGAACCGGCCACGGGGGTAGATCCCTCGCGCTTCGAGCCAGGGCACCATCAGCGCCAGGGCGTCGTCGCGGTCGAGCGTGGGGATGGGGTACGCGTACGGGATCGTCTCCACATGGGCGCTGGCCAGTTCAGCCAGTCCGGGGACCAGGCAGTGTCGCCGGAGAGCCGCGCCACAGGCGTTCACCAGGTCACGCTGGTTGACCCGGGTGCCGGGCATTACAGAGGTTTCCGTCATCCAGGAGCTGTAAGCGGTGGTGTCGCCGCCGGGGACGTTGGCTGGGGCGTACTTGCTGAAGTTGGTGGCGCGGTAGAACGGCACGTCGTCTTGCGGGAAGTAGAACCACGAACGCTCGTCCAGAGTGGGGGCGCGGTAGCCGAGGCCGACCATGGCAACGGTGGTGTGCTGTAGTCGGCGGGCCGCCTGACGGACGTCGGATGGTGTAGTGGTGATCATTGCCGTGAGACGGTCCAGCGGTAGGGTCGACATGAGCTGGTCGTATGGCACCACCTTGCCGTTTTCCAGCCGCACGAGGCGGGCGTCAGGGCTGATGGAGACGGCGCGGGCGCACGTGCGGATGCGGTTGCTGAGGCGGGCGCCCAGGCGGCGCCAGATTTCCCCGGTGCCACCATGGGCGGGGAAGGCGAAGGTGGCATTCGGTCCCCAGCGGGGCGTGGGCGCCTTGATGCCGTAGAAAGCCCCCAGGATCTCGTCGAGGTCGACTGGGGCCACGCGCTCGGCGACCCAGCTTGCGCTCATCTTCTCCGGGGAGATCGCCCAGACCTTGGTGTTGTACGGGGCGAAGAACCGCTCAACGAGGCCGCTGCCGTACTGGGCCTGCAGCCAGGTCGCGAAGTCCGCACCGCCCGGCAGGCTCTGTTCACGGTGCTGGCAGGCATGGGTCAGTGTTCGCAGGCACTCCTCGGCGTCGGTGTGCGGCAGACAGTGGAGATGCTGCTGGAAGGGGTAGGGGACCCAGCGGTCGCGGAATCGGATGTATGAGGACCGGTCGTGGTGCAGCAGTTCGTGTGGGGCGAAGAGTTCCTCCAGCAGCCGGTCGAATTCGCCGAAATGGGAGAAGACCACATGGCCGCCGAGGTCCCAGGTGAAGCCCGCCTGGTCCACCACTGACGACGCCAGTCCTCCGACGGTGGGGCTGCCTCCAGCACGGTCCAGTTGCGGTGGCCGAGTCGGTCGAGTTCGTCCGCGCAGGCCAGTCCGCAGGGGCCGGCTCCGAGGATGACGATGCGGTCTGGCTGTAATGGCTGTCGGGTTTGGGGCATGAATTTCTCTTTCTGCGAGGGAAGTTCGTGATCTGCCTGTGCTGCGAGACGTCCGGCTGTGAAGGTGCCGCGGATCGGCGAAGCCACTCAGAGGGGCGGGCCGGTCGGGACCGGAGGCGCTGGGACGCGCGAGCCTCTGCTGGCGATCTTGAAGGTGAGCCAGACCGTCTTGCCGATCCGGTGGTCGGCCACTCCCCACGCATCGGAGAGCTCCTCAACCAGGAGAAGGCCACGGCCGCGCGGATCGTCGGGACTCGGGTTCCGTCGATGGGGTCGGCCTGCGCCTCGGTCGTGGACTTCCAGCCGGATTCCGGCAGCATTGATGCTCAGCCGCGCCTGAAACCCCGAGCTGGGTGGCACCGCATGCACGAGTGCGTTGGTGGCGACTTCCGACAGACACAGGCACACGTCATCCAGCCGGTTGCGCACTCCCCACGAGGAGAGGGCCTCGAAGGCGAACTTCCGTGCCTCACCTACGGATGAGCCGTGGTGAGGGAAGCTCCGCTCCCGGCACAGGTGCACATCGGTTCCGCTCACGCCGACCTCCGTGCTGTGTGCCTCCGTACGGGAATCGATCTCCTGCTGCGTCTGTTTGTCTCCTGCTGCTGGCACGGTGGATCACCACCTCATCGCTCATCTCCAGGACGGGCACCGAGCCTGGCGGCGAAGCAGCACGCATCACCACGACGCGGGTGCCGACGTCTGATGTGCGCTTGAGGAGGCGGGCGACATGGGTACCGTCACGATGCCGCCGTCTCCACCGTCATCTCCTTGTGCAGGGCACCTTTCGCACCCGGATGACGGCCTTGCGGGACTAGGGTCGAACCGACGAGCCGACCGGAACCCATCGGGGGGATTGATGGCTCAAAGTCCCACATTGCTGAGGGCGTTGGTGACCAGACGCCACTGGCAGGTGTTCGAGACCTTCAAGCTCCACTTCGAGCGAACGGCTAACGAACTCGCCGAACAGGAGAAGGACCCGGCGCTGGTCGGCTTGACGGTCTCCAAGAGGCAGTTCGAGCGGTGGTATGGCGGCGAGGTGAAGACACGCCCTTACCCGGCCCTGTGTCGGGTGCTGGAGGCGATGTTCCGATACCCCGTCGACGTTCTGCTCAGCCCGGCCGACGACAGTGGCGCGGCTCCCGATGCCAGCCCCCGGCTCCGGCTCGTCATGCCGACGCAGCCAACGTCGTCCTCGCTGGAACTGACCGGCGAGGAACGAGGCTTCGACGGCGTCGAGTTCACCAGCAGCCCCGGTTCACGCGACAGCGCCGGCCGGGACACGTTAGAGAGGCAGGTCGCCATGGCGGCTCGTCGTGCATTCCGCTTCAGTGCGATGGCAGAAGGCAGCAGCATGGGTCCCGAGACTCTCGATGAGCTCCAGCAGGAGGTGCGACGACTCTCCGTCGCCTATCCGCGACTGCCGTTGGCTACCCTCCTCGGCGACCTTGTCGAGGTACAGGACCTCTCCTTCCACTTCCTCGAACACGGTCGCGTCCGCCCCGCCCAGGCCCGCGAGCTGTACCTGCTCTCCGCCGTCACCTCCGGCATGCTGGCCAAGGCCAGCCATGACCTCGGCGACCCACGCTCGGCGATGATGCAGGCCCGTACCGCGTACGTATGCGCGGACAACGCAGACCACCACGCCATGCGCGCCTGGGTCCGCGGCCTGCAATCCCTGATCGCCTACTGGGACGGCCGGCACCAGGAAGCGTCCAAGTACGCCGCCCTCGGCACCTCCCAGGCGCAAGGCGTCACCGGCACCAGCGCCGTATGGCTGTCCTGCCTGCACGCCCGCGCCGGCGCCGCATTGGGCGACGTGGCGACCGTACGGGAGTCCCTCACGCAGGCCGAACGGGCACGCGACGCGGCGACCGCCGACGACCTCGACGAATTCGGCGGCATCATGACGTTCCCCGTACCCCGCCAGCTCTACTACGCCGCCGACGCCACCGCCTGGCTCTCCGATGCTCCAGAGGCCGAGCAGCAGGCCGAAGCAGCCGTCGCCGCCTATCGTCAAGCAGACCCCGAGGACTGGGCATTCGGCGACCAGGCCGGCGCACAGACCGACCTCGCTCTCGCCCGCGTCCACGCCGGAACCCTTGACGGCGTGGACGAAGCCCTCCGGCCCGTCTTCGACCTGCCCACCGAACAGCGCATCAACGGCATCGTCGCCTCGGTGCGGCAGGTCCACACCGCGCTGCGCGATCCCCGCTGGCTCACCACACCCGAAGCCCGCACGGCCCGTGAGGAGATCGAGGCGTTCACGGCGGCCCCCGTCGCCGCCCTGCCCAGGTAGCACCGCCTGCGGGTAGGGTCCGGGCCATGCACCCGGTCGACATCGCCGGTCTCCGGCTCAAGCTGCGCGAACTCACCCGCGACGACATGGACGCCGTCCACGCCATCTACGGCGACGCCGAGGCCACCCGCCATCTGAGCTTCGAGCCCCGCACCCGTGAGCAGGTCGAAGAGATCGTCTCCCGCTCCATGGCCTCGGCCGACGAGCAACCCCGCACCGAATACGCCCTTGCCGTGGTGCGTCCGGAGGAGGGTGACCTGGTGGGATTCACCCGTCTGGCACTCGATCCGCATGCCCAGAAAGCCGCCACCATCGGCTTCGCCCTGCGCCCCGACACCTGGGGCGTGGGCCTCGGCACCGAAACCGTCCATTTGATGTGCGCCCTCGCCTTCAACCACCTTGATCTGCACCGCATCTGGGCCGCACGTGCCCCTTTGAACGCCGCCTCCGCGAAGACGCTCCTGCGGGCGGGGATGACCGAGGAAGGCCGCATCCGCGAGCATGTCTTTGTACGGGGAGCGTGGAGGGACTCGGTCACCTACTCCATCCTCGATCATGAATGGCGGGCGGCGGGAGCCTTCGCGGCGGCTGGGAGTCGCGGGTAGCAGTTGCGTGAGAGGAAGACACCGCTCTCGTGAGGGACCGTCGGCGGATTGATCACCAATCCCGGCGAAGCCCCGGTGGCCTCCCTCCCCGTTGCGGCTGCCACTGCGCAGCCCTGTGTGGGATGGCTCCCCAGGTCAGAGTGTGAAAGACATACGCCAGGGGGTACAGGATGAGGGAAGCTGTCAGGCCACGGGGGCTGCTCGGGAAGCGAGCGGCTTCAGTCAAGCCCTTTTTCGCCTATCGCGATCTGACCTGCGACAACGCAGTCGAAAAGGGGGTGGTGTGGCACCTGCCCGTACGCGGTGCAAGGACGTCGGCTCGCTCCCTTATTTCGTCGGCGACGCCAGGTCGAGAGTCCGCTGCGCATTCTCGATCAGACGGTCGTAGGTCACGACGCTCACGCGGGACAGATACGAGTTGTAGGTTCGGACGGTCTCGTCGACCTCCCTCGAGGTAGCTCCGTTCGTGACGAGTCCGCTGTGTCCTATCACCACGGTCATCGAGGCCCGTCGACAGTCGATGCCCAGATCGGCCAGGATCTGAGGGCGCTTCTCATCCAGTTCTCGCAGGTAGTTCATCGCCTGCCCCACTGCTGCGTGGACCTCGGGACCGACGATCAGATGGCTACGGTGTCCCGTCACGAGCTTCTTGATGCCGGCTTGCTTGAGTTCGACACCGTGCAGGGTGCCATCCGGCCGGAGCAGCGCCAGGTCCAGCTGATCCCGCACGGTGAGGTTGCGGCGAGCAGTTCCGGGAAGAAACTCGCCACCAAAGAT
Organism: Streptomyces sp. NPDC043738; assembly: GCF_056436545.1. Taxonomy (NCBI): domain Bacteria; kingdom Bacillati; phylum Actinomycetota; class Actinomycetes; order Kitasatosporales; family Streptomycetaceae; genus Streptomyces; species Streptomyces sp. NPDC043738. The sequence goes on from NZ_JBWKCJ010000006.1 coordinate 216,315, forward strand.
CCAGGTCATGCGCTGGACGAGCTTCTGCAGGGTTCCCTCGCAGCTTGCGGGATCTTCAACCGCCGCCCGCAGTTCGTCCAGGTGCGCCTGCCGTCGGGCTCGTTGGACCACGGCGGCGAGAAGTTGGGCTTCGTCAACCTCGCCGAGCGACGCGGCGATACCCGGGGTGCGCTCCAGCAGGGCGAGCAAGCCTCGGATCATGGTGGCGGGCGGCACGTCGCTGGAGGGGTTCAAGCTGAGATTGACCCGGGGTGCGTCCCGGAAGGGATCCGTGCTGCCGACAGAAACCTGCACCCCGTTCAACTGGCGCACTCGGAAGATCGGCGTTCGCACGTCACCTTCTAGCTCGGGGAAGTACGGGCTCCTATACGTGCCCGTAACCACCCAGCGCGCTACGGGTTGATCCGGATTGACGGCGAACTCACCCAAGTAGAGGCATTCGGCGCCTCGGACCAGGAACCCCCTCAGAGGGATCCCACGTCGTAGATGGGCGAGCATCGCCAGGTTCTCCGTCGATGGTTCGTCCCCCCACTGGCCATGCCCTGGGGCTCTCAGCCCGGATTCGCCCCATTCCAAGCCAAGTTCACTGGCGCGCTTGGGGTCAAGAAAGAAGAACGCGTTCGGTGTCCTCCCGCTGGGGCCGGCAGCCACCCTTCGGTTGCCGCCGTACACCTCATGCAGGTTCGACCGCTGCACGACCGAACCGGGCGGGATGTTCCACGAAGCAGGCCACTCAACTGGATGCCGTTCTGGCCCGCCAGCTGCACCAAGTCCCGCCACTGGCGGTCTGTCATGCCGAGCGAGATGAGCCCGCTGTCCGCATCACCGGACCGCGCACGTCTCCCCACGTCTGCGAAGCCGGCGGCCTGCAACACATCGGAAGAGACCGGGGTGGCCAGCATGAGGTTCTTGAACTCAACGGATACCCTGACCAGTGCTTCCTCTGAGTCGTTAACGTCCTCCGTATCCTGAGATCCGAGCCGAAGACGTCTTCTGGATGGCGTCGGCGTCGTGCTGACGATCTCACCCATCGCGACGATGCCACCGCCCTTCCCGCCACGCCAAAGGAGCACGGCGTCCCCCTTGTCGGCGTCGGGGCTGGCAATAGCCGAAAAGGACGGATCCCAGTCCTTCAGTCTCCGCGCCATCTCGTGCGTGGACGCCTTGTACTCGGCGTTCATCAGCCAGTACTTCACATGTCCCTCCCCAGTCTCGATTCCATGCACCCTCATGCTGCCGAACGGCACTGACAGGCCCGCCCCAGTGCCATGGCACTGCAACAACACCCGTATGTCGGCAGGGATGCGAAGGCCCATCTGGCTAACAGCCAGCGCGATCCGCCCCGGTCAGGTCAAGGCCGCTGCGCAGGGCAGCCGACCCCGCCCGGGAGCCACCGCATCAGTCCTGTCCGTTGACATAGAACCCAGTCGTTTTGCCATCGAACCGAGCCCTGCCGAATCCGGCATGCCGCGCCCGCAAAGGCTGGCGATCTATAGACCGCTACGTCGTCGCTATAGACAACCCAGACCCCAGTCCGTAACGCTACCTATAGCGATCGCTAGAGACCACATAGAGTGCTGCGGGAAGGTTCTTGTGCGGATCACCATTGAAGGCGCGAGCGAGGAGTTCGAGCGCAAACTGCTCGACCTGCTCGCCGAGCATCGAGACGAACTGGCCGTCTCCGTCGACACCGCATGGGACGTCGACAGGGCGATGGTCTTCCTAAACACACTCAATGAGGACGCCCGCCTGTTCGTGCGCCTGGTCGTAGAGTCCGACGGCCATCTGGAGGCCGCCGTGCTGCGCGAGGCATTCCCGCGCGGACTGCGCGGCCCCACCGTGGCCCTGACCTACGCCCTCAAGCGCGGCGTCAAGCACGGTTGGTGGCCCGAAGGCACCGAGGCGCCGGTCACTGTGGTCTACGGTGGCGGCCCGCAGGACGGATGGCGGCAGGCATCGGCCTACGAGATGTCCGGTGAGGATCTACCCGTCTTCCGCGCCGCCCTCGCCCACTACGACGCCGCGCCCCGGCCCCCCTGGGACGGGGAGGCACCGTCCGCGTTCGCTGTGCATCCGAGCTGGGCGGCCGATGCCGACGTACCGCGCGCACTGGACGACGATCCGCCGACCGCTCCCAACTTCCCGGACGGAGCAACCAGATGAACGGGGGTTGCGCGGCTAACCCCCGCCTGCCGCATTGTCGGCGCGGCCCGTCACCGCGGCGGGCCCTACCCGCCTCGCAGGAGTGATGCCGCCGTGTCCGCGCTCTTCGACAAGTTCCTGATTCCGACTGCAGTCGGTCTGGTCGTCACCGGTCTCGCCGCCGCAGCCGGCTGGCTCTACCGGCGTCGCCGGACCACCCCGACACCTCCCCGGGTGCTGCGCCGCTTCAGCCTGCTGGGCACCACCGGCGCCGACGGCATCCCTCTGTACTACGAGACCACCCGGGCCCCCGGCAGCGTCGTTACCCGCCGGGTCGGCAGCTTGTCCCAACGCTTCGAGCTGACCGATGCCCCGCTCGGCGACGGCACTTACGCCGCCGAACCCCTCGACCACCTGTAGGACAACCAGAGTATGGAGTGTGTGTGACCGCGAGCGCCCTCGGGCAGGGCTGCCCACCAGCACTTTCACCGCACGCGATTAGGTTCATAACCACAGCCAGACGAAGCGGCTGCGTTCGCTGTCAAACGACTGGGTTGAATGACAGCGGACAAGTTCGCCGGTGGCAGACAGAACAGACCCCGGAAGGACTGGTGCGCCGCGACAAGGCATGTCAACGTACAACGCCCTGCCGGAAGACATACCCCCGAGCCCACGGAGGCGCCCCTGCACCCGCATCACCCCAGCGACTCCTCCCGCCCCGACACGCAGGACCCGGTGTACTGGGTTACCCCGCGCCACCTGGCCGGTGACGACGACGCTCTCGCTGAGCAGGTCGGTGACACCTTGGCTGGCCTCGGCTGGCGCATGTGGCCCACTGCCCGCCACACCCTGTTGTACGTGAGCCCGGACGAGTTGTGCGGTGCCGAGTGGATTCTCGCCAGCCACCCGTTCGAGCTGGGTGGACTGCCCGTTGCCTGGCAGCTCAGCGCCCGCCCGCATGCCACCTCCGCGATGACGGAGTGGAACGCATACTTCACGGCCGGCGCTCCGTATGAGGCACTCGTTGATCTCCTCGTTGCGATCGACGCCCGTGAGACGCCCGACGCTGGATTCGAAGGGCCGGAGACGGTCCTCAACGCTCTGAGCGCCCAGGGCTGGGTCCGCGACGTGGACCGGCCCCGCACCACCGCCACGGATCCCGGCTTCTCCACCAGTGTCTCCCTAGAGGTGCTGCCGCCGCTCATCCAGGACGCCGACCCGCGCCCTGACCTCGTGGGCTGGCAGGCGTGGGCGGAACCCGTTCTCGGTGCCCCGTACCTGTGGTGCGCCAGCTTCAGCGCCAGCGTCCCCCATGACTTGGTCGCCGCGTTCGCCTCCTCGCTCGCCTCGGCGGTCCCGGTGCCCCGCCGTACCGTGCCCAAGTGCGCCGAGGATCGGCTCAGCGTCGTCCGTCGCAGCTGACGCCGGTGCCCTGGAACGGCCTGGGCTGCTCGACCCCAATTCCCTGAGCTGCCTGTTTCCTGTACCCGTCAGATGAAGAGATGGAGACTGCATGTTCCGACGACGTGCTCGTGCCGACCGTGAGTTCCGTGATGCCCAGCGTGCGGGTCAGGCGTTGCTGGCGATGCACGCTGAACTGCCGGTGCCGGACTTTCCTGGCCCGGTCTCCGGCGCGGCCACGGCCGCTACGCCGGAAGCGGTGGTGCCCGACTTCCTGCCACCGGACTTCAGGGCGCCGTCCCGGCAGGACGTGGCCGGGTTCATGATGCGCTGGGACCAGCCGCTCGTCATCGACGGGGAGGTCCGTGAGTGCCCTGTGTGCGGTGCGTACCGGAACTGGGTCGTCTTCAACATGCGCGACGGCTCGGTGTGGCTGCGCTGCACGGATGGCCACGAGACGCAGGAGCCGCGGCTGGACACGGCCTGGTACAACCGCAACTCTGGTCCAGTCGACCACTTCCACTCCACCGTCGAGGACGGCCTTCGCCACCTCGGCCACTGAGCTCCACGAAACCCCTTGTCCCTGTCCCCTGCGTATCGCCGGAACCTGGAGGCCCGGCCTGGTCAGACCGTCCGCTCCGCACCAACCTTGGGGTTTCACATGCGCCTTCACACCGCAGCCGTGCTCAGCCTGAGCTCTCTTGCCGTCCTGGGCCTGGCGGGCTGCTCCGACGGCAGTACCTCCGCCGTCGACCCGACGTCCTCCGGACCTGCATCCGTGCGCCAGGAGGGCAGGAATGTCCGGAATCCCGTGCCGCTGTCCTCGGTCGCGCTGAGCAAGCGGCTCCTTGACGAGAGCGACTTGGGCCAGGGCTACGTCCGTAAGCCGGAGCCGCTCAAACGGCATGACGACGTGACCGTGACCGACTGCCCCGCGCTGGAGAAGCTCGGCGGTGACGCCGCAGTCGGCGGCAGCTTCGCCTTCCCCCGAAAGGCGAAGGCATCCTTTTTCTATACGGGCAGCAGCGACTCCGAGGTGTCCGAGGAGCTGTACAGCGACACCGAGACGAAGCTCTCCGACGACGTGGGCCAGATCTTCGAGGCGATGACCTCCTGCCCTACGTACCAGGTGCTTGCTGGCAGCACCCCCGTCACGGTCACGACCCAGAAGGCCCCGCCCCGCGGTTGGGTGACGAGTGGTGGAGCCAACTGCTGACCTTCACCGTTGGCCGACGCAGCAGCGTCGTTAAGCAGACAGCTGTGCGCACCGGGGCTGTGGTCGTCGTGGTCTCAGGTAGCCCTGGACTTGTCGACGCCTACTTGGCGAAGGCGGTCGACAAGGCTCACCGCGCGGGCTGAGCCCACCCCTTGGAACTATCGTGGGCCTTCGGCGCACGCGGCGACTGCCTTCTGCAGGCCGGTGAAGTCGGTCTCCAGCGGGTTGAGGCGCTTGAGGCTGGACGGCCTGATGCTCTTCTGGCTCGGGCACCGCTCGTCCAGGACGCGGGTGGGCAGGACGTAGAAGGTCCATTGGTCGAGGTCCAAGGGGTTGAGGGTCTGCTTGTCCTGGTGGTGCAGCAGGCAGAAGACGTACACGTCCGAGCGGCGCAGTTTGTCGGGCAAGGTGGTGTTGGTCTTCGGGTCCCAGCCGGAGGTCGGTGCGATGTTGAACGAGACCGTCGACGGCTTGGACTGTGTCCACGACTGCAGGTAGGCCGTCGACTTCACCTCGACGCGCCACTTTTCGGCCGTGCGGATGTCGGCGGTGTCCCATTCGGTGCGGGTACCGGTGGCGGCGCCCAGGGCAGTGGCTACGAGGTACTCGGCCAGGACACCGCGCATGGTGTTGTTGGCCAGGTCGGAGCATGCCCAGCTCCAGAACTCGCCGAGTTTGCCTACTGTTTCGCTGCTGGCCCGTATCGGCTCACTGCCTTGCGGCGTGTGATGTCCAGCGGTCCAAGATCGGCGGCGCTCATCTGTCCTCCTGCGACGATGCTCTGGGGCGGGTGATGCTCAGCCTGACATCAGCCACTGACAACGGAGTTGGGATCGGCCCGGGGCGTGGGCCGCGACCGTCGCATGCCGTAGGGCGAAGACAGCTGACGGGCCCGACCATGAGTGGCCGGGCCCGTCAGTCGTTTGCCGGCCGCTATCCGGGCTCTCCCCATCGGGTCGGCGTCTTCGCCGTGATCAGCGGCGCGGTGTGGGAGGTGTTGACGGTGTCGGCACCTGCCGAGCGGCAGTCAGCCGATCGTTGGCCAGGTTGGCCCGGGTGCCTTCCGGAGCCGGTGCGTATCCGGGGAGGTCTGACGTGCGGCGCAGGCGCCAGACGAGGACGTCGCTGATGGACTCGGCGGTGTCCAGCTCCCGGCGGGCGGCGGCCTCGGCGAGCAGGGCACGGGGATCATGACCTGCGAGTTCGGCGTCGGCGAGGGTAGCCGCCAGGGCGTCCCAGTCAGGCTCGGCCAGGATGGTCTCGGCGAGCTCGGGGAGGGCGGCGCGCACAGTGGTGGCATGGTGGCGACGTAGAGATGGGGCGATACGGCGGCCACGCTCACGCAGCACCATGAGGGGCTCGCCAGCTGCCTGATGGTACGCAGCCCGCAGATGCTCGGCGGCCCGGCGGGCAGCCTCCGCCTGCTGTGCGTGCTGTCGCTGGGCGTGCCAGTGCGCGGCGGTGACAGCGAGGAAGAACAGCATGTCCAGGACCATCGCGGTGCCGGCCCCGTCCTCGCCCCGGCCGAGCGCGGACCCGCCTCGGACCAGATCGCGGGCCGCGCGTCGCAGGTCCTGCGCGTGACGAAACTCGGCTCGGGTGTGGGTGCGGGAGGCCCGCTCGAACTCCCAGGCTGCCTGACGCAGTTCGTTGCGGGTGTGGAGCGCGGACGTCTTGGCCAGGGCGTCGAGGACTTCGCCGGTGGCGGCGATCTGGGCGGCCGCCGCGCCGTCGTCGCTGTGGTCGAGGACGAGCAGCGCTTGCCACGCCGCGTGGGATGTGGTGCGTCGTGCCGCGGCGGGTGCAGAGGGCACGGCCGTGCGTTCCGGCTGCTCGCTGTCGGTGGTACCGAGTAGGCTGGCGTCGGTGGCGAATCGTTCCTGGATGCGAGGCAGGGACAGGTCGGGCGCGAGGGTGGAGCCGGCATAGTAGATCGGCTCCTTGTCCTTGTTGCGGTCATCCGGCAAGGCCACTTTGTAGCCCTTCAGGTCCCCGGAGGGCAGGACTTTGGTGCGTACGAGAAGCCCGGCGTTCTTGAGGCGGTCGAGGAACTCGTCCGTGGAGGAGGCGCCGGCGACTGCGCGGCGGACGGTCTCACGTAGTTCCTCGCGCGCGGCGCGGCCCCGACCCTGGCGTTCGGCCTTGTGACGTTCGGCGCTGGTGGGGCGCTTGGCGGCGGTGCCGTCACCGGGGGTGACGCGGTGGAGGCCGTAGTCGGCTTCAATGAGGCGGGCTTCGGCCTGCGCGCGCTTGCCGGAGAAGTGGTGATCGGGACGACGCCCGTCCTCGCGTACCAAGGTGGCGATGATGTGGATGTGGTCGTCGGCGTGACGGACGGCTGCCCAGCGGCAGCCCGCGCCGTCGCCGGGGTCGATGCCGGTGGCCGTAACCATGCGGCGGGCGATGTCGCCCCACTGCTCGTCGGTGAGGACCGGGTCGTCGGGGGCGGCGCGCACGGAACAGTGCCACACGTGCTTCTTGGGCCACTGGTCGGCGTCGAGCAGGTGGAGGGGCTGGTCGAGAAGCTCCTGGAGGTCCTCCTCCGTGACCGCTGGGTCGCGGCCGGGGTCGGGCGCCATGGCGTCGAAGGAGGCGACCAGGTGCGGGTCGACGTGTTCCTCGTGAGTGCCCGGGCCGTAGAGGTAGAAGAGCAGGCCGAGAGTCTTGCTGCCCTGCTTGTGGATACGGGGTATCAAGTTGCCTCGCCCGCCTGGGGGTTTGCGACGCGGTCAGCGGCCTCCTTCACCGCGTTGGCCGCCCGTCGGATGTCGGCGATCACCTCGTTGAGGTGTGGTACGTCGCCTCCCGAGTTGAGAGCCTTGGCGACCTGGTTGAGGTTGCCGCCCGCCCAGCCGAGCTCGCGGCGCATGGCGAAGAGTGCGATGAGCACGTCGCGTTCGCTGGCGATGACCGCTGCTGTACGGGACTGGTTGCGGGCGGCAGCCAGAGCGGAGTGGGCGAGGAAGCCGGCCAGGCTCATCTCGACCGCGTCCGCGCCGGCCTGGATGAGGGCGTGCTCTTGATCGTTGAGACGCACGCTCTGGGCAGGGCGCTGCTTCTCGTCGCGCGGACGCGCCTTCCCTTTCCCCTTGGCCTTGCTCGGCTGCGATCCGCCCTCGGTCGCAGCCTTCCCGTCCGGCGCCCCCGGGCGCCGGTCGGGACCCGCCACTCCCGGGGTGGGGCTGGGTTCGGGCGCTCCCCCTGCGGGGGAGTGTCCGGGCCTACAACTTGCTCCCGCTGAGGCGGGTGTGTCGGTCATCTGCTTCTGGGGTGTGGGGTGTTCGGGGTGCTGGTCGTGCATGGGAGGGGTCTCCATGGGGTTGTGCGGGGTGTGCGCGTACGTGCGGTCGTAGAGCAGGGGCAGGCGGCGTTGTTCGTTGCCGGCGATTGCTGTGAGGAGGTGCCTCGGCGCGGGTGACTGGGCAGTTGGCGCCACCGGGTTGGATGGCGGCGAGTGGTGAGCGCGTCGGCGGCGAAGTCCAACTGGCGGCGCCCGGCGTCGGCGGGTGGCGTTCCGTCAACGCCACCCGCTCCGCCATGGCGTTTATGCGGCGGTGGCGGTGTTGTTGGCGGAGGCGAGTTCAGCCGTGACGGCCTTGGCGACCTCCTTGGCGCGGTCCTTTTGGATCGTGTAGCCCCGGTCCCTGACCGCGTCCTCCAGAGTGGTGCGGGGGACCGTACCGAGCTCGGAGCCGACAGCGCGGGCCGTTGCCCACAGCACCTCGTCGGGAACGGTCTTGCGGCCGCCCTTCTTGGGTTTCGCCATGGGCTGAGGCGCCACGGCGATGGCGGCCTTCGCGTCGGGCTTGGGTGCGTCGGCCTTGGCGGAGGGAACGGTGTTGGCGCCATCCGTCGGTTCTTGGCGGACTTGGCGGTTCGGCTTTGGCGGGACCGGTCGGGCGGGCGGTGTGGCGGATGGTGCTTCCGCCGCCTGCGCTTCCCTGTTGGTGGTGAGGTGGCGGTTGATAACGAGGTAGAGGTGAACGGCGCCAGCGAGGGCGAGCGGGGCGATGGCGGACAGGGCGCCGACGGTGGCGTTGTTGAGGTGGAGCCGGGTTTGTTCGTTGAGGCGGATGGCGTGCAGGGCGTTCGCCCAGATGCTGGCGAGCGTGGCCAGGCCGACGAGTGCCCAGACATACAGGCGAGAGCGCGTCGGGGCGGTACGCAGGATCAGCAGGGCGATCACGCCGATGGCGATGAACCCGTCGATCACGAGGGGGAAGAGGTAGGTGAGCACTCCGCGGATGTGGGCGGCGACGGCCATCTGGCGCAGAGCGTCGTAGGACAGCACGAAGCCGAAGACAGCGAGCAGGACGATGCCGACGCGGATGCTGCGGCCGCCGCGCACGACGGCCGGGTATACGAAGGAGGGGCGGTGCAACGCGAGGGGCTCCTGGGTGGGGAGTTGGGGCTGGAGAGCAGGGAAGATAGGGGTGGAGGGGCAGTGCACGTGGCTCCCCGCTGAGAGGTCTAGTTGCGTGAACGCCTGGGTGCCTGCAGGGTCGCGCGACTCGTCTGACCAGGGATTTCTCGGTGACGGTGGACGCTGCGGCGCTATTACGCGCACGGGCGCATCAAGGGAAATGAGGGGGCGCCGGAAGTGCCGAGGTGGTTTCGTACCTCCGGCGACTGGCCTCAGCCGATCTCATCGACGGCGTCCCACAGCGCGTCTTGCTCGTCCTCCACCAGCTCGATGACCTTCTGCAGCTGGCGGTCAGCGACCTCCAGGCCGTGGACCTCCCGGATCTCCCTTGCGATCTCGCTGCCCTCGATATCGCCTATCCGCGCTACCACTGAGCGGGCGATGGCCAGGAGTTCGTCGATCGAGGCGCTGGGAGGTTCTTCGGCGCGGCGAGTCGTTGACGCCCCCTTCGGTTCTGGCGCAGGCTCGGATGAGCTGTGCGGGCCCCCGCTATGGCTGTGACCGTCTTCCGGTTCGCGGTCGCGCGCCGGATGGGCCTGGTTGTCGGCACGCGGAGCGGTACCGGAATCTGGCTCCTGTGGTGTCCGGGAAGTGGCGGCTGGTAGATCGCCGGGGCAGGTGGAAGAGGTAGCCAGTGGCTCCGGTGGCTGATCCGAGACGGGTCCCGGGCAGTCGGTGGTCCGGTCGACCAACTGGTGGATCTGGCGCATCAGGATGCCGAAGGCCAGCAGTGCGGCGGTCGGGGGAACCGCGGCGACCACGTAGTCGAGCAGGGACACGCTGCTGGTGTGGCCCACGCTGCTGACCCCGGCCACGTTGAGCGCGATGGAGCCGACCGATCCGGCGGCGGTCAGTGCGATGGCCCAGCCGTCGGTGACCCGGCGCAGGCCCGCCCGGAGCATCAGCAGTTCGCCCGCGACGATGATTGCGTACAGGGTCGCGGGCCAGGCCCAGCGGCGACCGGGAGAGCCGCCGAGCCTGTGTGCTCCGGCGACCTCGGCGAGGTGTGCGTACGAGAGCCAGAACCCGCCGATGGTGAGGGCGACGATGACGGCGCCCGCCGCGATGAGCGCAAACTTCTCGGGAGCGTGCTTGGACATCAGCGGCTCCGCCACGGGGTGACGTGCACAGCTCCGGTGTACGGCCGTGCGAAAACGTGGGTGGGCAGGTGTGGGGTGTTGAGCGATGGGAGTTCTCCAGGGGTAGGGGAGGGGCGTCGGAGGGGCGGTGGCCCGGCATGACGCCCAGAGCCAGGTCCGCCATCACCGGGCCGGCCAAGGCACGCACGGTGCCGAGGGGCGGAGCGGGAGTGACGGCAGAGGGGGCGGGAGACGCGGATCAGGCAGCCGTACGCCGTGCGAGCTCTGCGGCGGCAAGGTCCACGCGGGTCGGGTGGGGTGTGGTGCGGGGTGCGTTGCCCCGGGCACGGCCGTCGGGGCTCACACGGCGGGTGCGGCAGGGCTCACCCTCGGCGGCGTGGCACCACTGGCAGCCAACGCTGAGGGCGTCGACCTGTCCCGCGGCAACGACAGCTTCACGGGCAGCGCGCATCGGCCGGAAGCGGGCGAGCTCGGCCCGGACAGTGGGCGGGACGCACGATCCGATGGCAGAGAGGCGGGCTGCGATGTCGGGGGGCGGGCCGCCGTGGGTGAGCTGCCGGTGCGTCGCCGGCGCGGCCGCACCGGCGGCGACCGCGTGCCGGGTGGCGAGCAGTTCGGCTCGCCAGGCGGCCGGATCGTCCGGGTTGGCGACCGGGGTGGGGTCGGTGTGCCGGCCAAGGCGGTCGCGACGGTAGGCCCGCCACTTGCGGGCGACGTCCACGGGCAGGATCGGGTACGGGGAGGCGAGCACGTGGGCCCGTATCGCCTCGCGGGCATCCCAGCCGTGGTCGGTGGCCATGGGCACCTCGCTCAGCAGCTCGTGCCATTGGGCGATTTGGTCACGGGCCTCGCCAGCATCCGTTCGGATGGTGCGGGGGTCGAGGCGGCCGATGTAGGCAAGGACGGCGGCAACTTCGCGGCGATCCAGTGCAGTCACTCCGTTCCGGTTGGATCTTCGAGGGCGGCGAGCAGGGCGGCGGTGTGCGCCTCGGCGTGGGTCATGCCGACCGTGGGGGCGGGGGTGCCGCCGGGCAGGGCGTAGAGGTTCGGGCGGCTCGATGTGGGGCTGTGCTCGCGGGCGATCCAGGCGCGCCAGTCGGCAGCCCACGCGGCGGCGGTACGGGGCTTCCCGGCCGCCCGGTAGGAGCGCCACTTCGCGTCGGCGGCGCGGATGCAGTGCTCGCCGAGGCGGGTGAGGTGCCCCTGTTGCTGGGCCCAGGAGCGGGTCTCGTCGTCGATCTCCCAGTCGGTGGCGGAGGTGAGAGTGGCAGCACTACTGCTGTACCTACGGTTCACCTTCGGTTCACTACGGTTCTGGGGTCCGGATTCCGGTACATCGGCGGTCCAGTTTCCGGTACGTCGAGGTACCGGTTTCCGTCGTGGGGGTCCGGTTTCCGGACCTGCCGGTTTCCGGGCCATGCTGGAGGAACCCGGTACTTCACGAGGCCGGATTCCGTACCGCCGCAGGACCGAGACGCGGAGCGTCAGGTCGGTTTCGGGCTCGTCTGCCGGTTCTGCCGGAGCGGTGGTGTCGTCCTCCTGCTCCCTTTCGGTGTTCGCCACGGCCCTCGCGGCGAGGGGCAGGCGGTAGACCGTGCTGCGCTGCGGGCCGGTGAGGTCGTCGAGCCGCTCCAGTTCGTCGCTGTCCAGCAGGCGTTCGAGGGCGTCGCACACCGTGGACTTGGAGGCGTTCGCGCGCTCCGCCAGGCTGGCCAGGGAGGCCCAGGCGATGCACTGCTTGTCAGCCACCCGGTCGGCGATCGACAGCAGGACCAGACGCGCGGTTCCTCGGCTGGAGCTGTGTTCCCAGACCCACTCGCGGGCGTCTCGGCTCATCGGTTGGCGGCTCCTTAAATCAGGTGGGGTGGTGCGGGTGTCTGCTTCGGGATTTCGGGGGAGGGCTGCGGTGTGGAGTTCCCGGCGAGGCCCGCGCGGGTGTGCATGAGGACTCTTTGGCCGCAGCTGTGGCGTGCCGTGCCGAGTCCCCCGTGCCCCGGAAACAGCATTCCGGGCGCCTGGACAAGACAGCCACACCCGCCCGCGCAAGTCCAGCATTCCACCGAGAAAGCAAACAGCTCACGGCGAACACGTCGTGCGCGGGGGAATCAAAACGTTAGACCCGGATCCCCGGTTGGCGAAATCGCCCGTGCGGTGGTGAAGGAAAAGGGGCATCTGATAACGCTTCGATAGCGGTCCCGCCAGGTCCCACGTGCAGCCAGGTGTAACAGTCCTGCCATGGTGGTTGTACATCGAGACGGCGTCGGGATGGGTGGCCTGACGCACCGTGATTTCGTCAACCGGGGGTCCCGTGCTATTTTCCGCCCTTTGTTGCGGTGACGTAGGGGATCTGACAACAAATCGGCGGAAGATGGTAGCGGATCCTCGGTTAGCAAGACCGCTCTTCCAGAGTTACAACAGATCCCATGCCGCAAAACCCTCTGGAGCTAGGTCGGCCGGAATTCGGGCTGCCCGCGCCATCGTGCGCGCCCGCACTGTACGCGGAATCGCCTGACGAAAGCTGGTCGCCCGCGCGACCGAGCTGGGCTGCCCCATGACCGTCACGACGGTCTTCCGCATCGAACGCCGACGGCGACGCTGCGACACCGACGACCTTGTCGCTATCGCAGCCGCCCTCGGGACCTCCCCACGCACCCTCCTCGCAGAGTCAGTCCGGTCCCCGCGCTCGGTCGGCGCGGGCGGAATATAGCCGACGATCCCCGGTTAGCGAAACCGGGGATTCTCCGCATTATTGGTTTTCCCAGCGCGCCCCGTCGTGCTGCCCATCCGCAATCTGTCTCATTCCTCACGAGGAACCTCTTGCCCCGATCTGCAACATCCGCTGTCCCTTCCGCCGCCCCCACCACCGCTCGCGCTGTACGCACGGCCTTTCTGAACGTGAAGGACGCTGCTGAATACCTCGGCCTCTCACCGCACACGCTCTACGTCTGGCGGCACCGGCGGCTGGGACCGCCGAGCTTCCGCATGGGCCCACGTGGTCGCGTCATGTACCGGGTGGAAACGCTCGACGCTTGGGTTTGTGAGCAGGAACAGGCCGACTCGCGCTCGAACATGGCATTGAGTCCCCTGAATGCGGCTCCCCGGAATCGGTCCGCTCGCGTTCCCAGCGCCTGACACGCCGCGCGCAGTAGACCGAAGTTTTCACCCCCTTCGTCAAGGAGTTCCCTCTGGCTGGCTACATAGAGGACCGGTGGCTGAAAAAGCGCCCCAACCCCGAAACCGGTAAGCGTGAGCGCACAGCGATGTACGGCAAGTGCACGCGCTATCGCGTCAAGGGCATCCCGGGCGTCAAGGACCGTTCATTCGACACGGTTCAGGACGCCAAGACCTGGCTTGCCCAGGCTCAGACCGACGCCCGGCGAGGCGAGTTCGTCGATCCGCGCGACGGGGCCATCTCCCTCAAGGAGTACGTCGAGACCCACTGGTGGCCCACACAGAGCGGCGACCCGTCCACCCTTGAGCGCATCGAGCAGCGGGTACGCCGGCACATCCTCCCGCACCTTGGCGCTCTGCCGCTGAACAGCGTGGGTACGGAAGCCCTGCGAAGCTGGAAGAAGCGGCTGGAGAAGGACCTCGGTCCCACCTCGATCCGTCTCGTCTGGGCGACGCTCTCCGGCGTACTCCAGGCCGCCGTCGAGGACCGTCGCCTCGCACGCAACCCCTGCCGCGCGAGTACGGTCCGGCCCCCAGCCGCCGCGCCGGGCAGGGTCGAAGCGTGGCCGCCAGAGCGGGTACTGGCCGTACGTGCAGCTCTATCGGAGCGCTACCGGGTCCTCGTCGAGATTGGTGCCGGCCTGGGACTCCGGCAAGGAGAAGCGTTTGGCCTCTGCTTGGACGACATCGACTTCGAGGAGGAAGTCGTCCATGTCCGTCGCCAGATCAAGATGGTGCGGACGAAGCTGTGCTTTGCGCTGCCCAAGGGACGCAAGGTCCGAGACGTTCCCCTCCCCTCAAGCGTGGCCAGGGCTCTGCGGCAGCACATGGCGGACTTCGCACCGGTGCCGGTCACGCTGCCCTGGGACGACCCGAGTCCTCCCAAGACACCGGTGGAGGCCAAGCACAGGCGGCCGAGGACGTACAGCCTCCTGGTGACGGGACGCGAGCGGAAGGCCATCAACCGGAACTACTTCAACTCTTACGTGTGGAAGCCCGCTTTGGCCAAGGCGGGCGTGATCGCTCCGCTGGCGGAGAGCGACGCGGACGGGTCCCGCGTGTGGGAGCCGTCCCGGGAGCACGGCTTCCACGCTCTGCGCCACTTCTTCGCCTCCGAGGAGTTGGAGGCCGGCGAATCGGTTGTCTCCCTGGCACGCTGGCTGGGCCACTCCGACCCCGGGTTCACGCTGCGGAAGTACTCCCACTTCCTGCCCCGCGCGGGCGCACGGGGCACCGCCGCCATCGACGCGATCTTCGCGTAGCGTCGGCCCCGGACGGCGTCCGGCCGGTACAGCGGCCCCAGCGCCCGCCTCAGCCGCAAAGTCCCAGAGAAATCCCACAGGTGCCGCCGCACCCCCTCCAGACCCACATCAGTGCAGGTCAGTCAGGGTGCGGCGGCCTCGGCAGGTCAAATGTCCCGGAAGATCTCGATCTGCGCCCCGATCGAGTTGAGCCGCTCCGCCAGGTCCTCGTAACCGCGGTTGATGACATAGACGTTGCGCAGTACGGACGTGCCCTCGGCGGCCATCATGGCGAGCAGGACCACGACGGCCGGGCGCAGCGCCGGGGGGCACATCATTTCCGAGGAGCGCCAGCGGGTCGGGCCGTCCACCAGGACCCGGTGCGGGTCGAGCAGTTTGACCTGGGCGCCGAGCCGGTTGAGGTCGGTGAGGTAGATCGCGCGGTTGTCGTAGACCCAGTCGTGGATCAGGGTCTGGCCCTGGGCGCTGGCGGCGATGGCCGCGAAGAAGGGGACGTTGTCGATGTTCAGGCCCGGGAAGGGCATCGGGTGGATCTTGTCCAGCGGGGCCTGGAGCTTGGAGGGGCGGACGGTCAGATCGATGAGCCGGGTGCGGCCGTTGTCCGCGGGGTACTCCGTGCTGCGTTCGTGGTCCAGGCCCATCTCCTCCAGGACCGCCAGCTCGATCTCCAGGAACTCCACCGGGACCCGGCGGATCGTCAGCTCCGACTCGGTGACGACTGCCGCCGCCAGCAGGCTCATCGCCTCGACCGGGTCCTCGGAGGGCGCGAAGTCCACATCGCGTTCGATGCGGGCGGTGCCGTGGACGGTCAGGGTGGTCGTGCCGATGCCGTCGACCCGGACGCCCAGCTCCTCCAGGAAGAAGCAGAGGTCCTGGACCATGTAGTTGGAGGAGGCGTTGCGGATCACCGTGACGCCGTCGTGCCGGGCGGCGGCCAGTAGCGCGTTCTCGGTGACGGTGTCGCCGCGTTCGGTCAGGACGATGGCCCGCTTGGGGGCGACGGTGCGGTCGACCTCGGCGATGTAGGTGCCGTCGGTCGCGGTGATCTCCAGTCCGAAGTGGCGCAGCGCGGTCATGTGCGGGGTCACGGTCCGGGTGCCGAGGTCGCAACCGCCCGCGTACGGCAGCTTGAAGTGGTCCATCCGGTGCAGCAGCGGGCCGAGGAACATGATGACGCTGCGGGTGCGGCGGGCCGCCTCGGTGTCCATCGCGTCGAGGTCGAGCTCCGCGGGCGGCACGATCTCCAGGTCGTTGCCGTCGTTGATCCACCGGGTGCGCACGCCGATGCTGCCCAGTACTTCGAGGATGCGGTAGACCTCCTCGATGCGGGCCACCCTGCGCAGAGTGGTGCGTCCCGCGTTCAGCAGCGTGGCGCACAGCAGCGCGACGCAGGCGTTCTTGCTCGTCTTCACGTCGATGCTGCCGGACAGCCGGCGGCCGCCGACCACTCGCAGATGCATCGGTCCGGCATAGCCGAGCGACACGATTTCGCTGTCGAGTGCTTCACCGATACGGGCGATCATCTCAAGGCTGATGTTTTGATTCCCGCGCTCGATGCGGTTGACCGCGCTCTGACTGGTGCCGAGTGCCTCCGCGAGTTGCGTCTGCGTCCAGCCGCGATGCTGTCGGGCGTCACGGATGAGCTTGCCGATGCGTACGAGGTAGTCGTCTGCCATGGGCCGACCGTATCTCAGATATGAGATGGATGCGCAATTGATGGTGGCTAGGTTGTTCTACTAATATGCAAACAACTGAAGGGTGGTCACCACGCATATGAAGCACGCTCCTCGTCCGGCTCCACGCTTAAAAGCCGTACTTCGTCCGCTTATTGCCGCATTTCCCTTCGTCGTCGCCGCCGCGACGGCCACCGCGGTCCACACCGCCGTCTCCACCCGGCTGCCCGACCCGCTCGCCACCCATTTCGACGCCGCCGGCCGGGCCGACGGCTTCTCCGCCACCCACGGCTTTCTGACGGGTCCTCTCCTCGCCCTCCTCGCCCTGGGTGCCGTCTTCACCCTGCTCGGCGCGGTGCCCAAGCTCGCCACGGCGGCTCCGTGGGTGATCGCGACCGGATATTCCGTCGCCGCCGGTGTCGGTTACGCGCTCTGCCTCACCCTGCTCGGCAACGCGGGCGCCACCGACGCCTCGGCCGTACGGCTGCCGCTGTGGCAGGGGCTGCTGACGATCCCGGTCGCCCTGCTCGCCGGCGTGCTGGGCCGTCTGCTCGCCGGCGCAGCACCCCGCCCGCCCGGCCGGCCCGCGGGCGAGGCGTCCCGGCTCGACCTCCCGGCGGGCACGGCGGCCGGCTGGTCACGCACCATCAGCTCGCCCCCGTTGACGGCCCTGGGCGGGCTGGTGCTCTGCGGCGGGCTGGCCACCGGCATCCTCGCCAGCTGGTTCTCCTGTGTGATCCTCGTCCTCAGCGGGGCCGCGTGCCTCGCCGTCACCTCGGTACGGGTGACCGTCGACCGCCGTGGTCTGACCCTCGCGCCGGCGCTGCCGCAGGCCTTCGGCATCCGGTTCCGGCGCATAGGCCCCGACCGCGTGGCGGAGGCCACCAGCCGCCGGGTCGACTGCTTCGGCGAGTTCGGCGGCTGGGGATACCGTGTCCGGGGCCACGGAAGCGGCCTGGTGCTGCGATCGGGTGAGGGAATCGCGGTACGGCTGACCAGCGGCCGGGAGTTCGTCGTCACGGTGGACGACGCGGCGACCGCCGCCGCGCTGCTCAACACCTACGCGGACCGCGCGCGCCCGCGGCAAGGAGGCTGAGGTGCTCTTCCGGGTGGACCCCGGCTCGTCCGTCCCGCTCGGCGACCAGATCGCCGCCGCGGTCCGCGGCGCCATCGCCGACGGCACGGTGGGCACCGGGGAGCGGCTGCCGGCCGCCCGTGAACTCGCCGCATCCCTAGGGGTGAACGTCCACACCGTGCTGCGCGGCTACCAGCGCCTCAAGGAGGAAGGCCTGATCGAACTGCGCCGCGGCCGCGGCGCCGTGGTCACCGGCATCGCCACCCCCGCGCGCGCCCGCCTCGGCGAGGCCGCCCAGCGCCTCATCGCGCAGGCCCGCCATCTGGGGCTCTCCGACGAGGAGATCGTGACGGTGGTACGGGTGGGCCTGGCGGGCAAGTGAGCCGGGCGGGGCGGTGGTCCGCCCGTACTGCCGTCTTTGCCGGTCCTGTCATCGGGGTGCGTGAACCCGGTCACGCGCCCTGACCTAGATTGACAACGTGATCACTCGTCTTTCCCCTGACGGAACTCCGGTCCGCCCCGGCGCGCCCTCGCGCGTCCGTGCCCGTGTCCTCGCGCTCAGTGCCGTGCCGCTCGTGGTGCTGCTGGCCGTGGTCGGCCTCGCGCCGCTTCCGTACTCCGTCGCACGGCCCGGACAGACCACGGACGTGCTGGGCTCGGATCGTGGTGGCGAGGTCATCTCCATCACCGGCGCACCGGTGCGCCGGACCAGCGGTCAGCTGCGGATAGCGGCGATCCAGGCGACCGGGCCGCATGTCCCCGTCCACTGGGGAGAGGTGGTCGACGGCTGGTTCCGTACGGATCGTGCGGTGATGCCCAAGGACGCCGTCTTTCCGGCCGGCATGTCCGATGCGGAGACGGCACGGCACAACCTCGCGGACATGAAGTCCTCGCAGCATGCCGCCACCGCGGCGGCGCTCGGACTGCTGGGGAAGGACCCGGACCGGGTGAGGGTGAAGCTCACCCTCGACGGTGTGGGCGGGCCCAGCGCCGGATTGATGTTCTCCCTCGGCATCGTCGACAAGCTGGACGGCGACGGCGGTGGCGGCGACCTCACCGGCGGCCGCAACATCGCCGGTACGGGCACGATCGACGCCGACGGGACGGTGGGCGCGGTCGGCGGAGCGGCGCTGAAGACGCAGGCGGCCAGGCGTGACGGGGCGAGCGTCTTCCTCGTGCCGAAGGCCGAGTGCGCGGCGGTGCAGCCGGCCCCGGACGGGCTGCGGCTGATCCCCGTCACCACCCTCAAGAGCGCGGTGCAGGCGCTGCGCGCGTTGGCCAAGGGCGGCTCGGTCCCTAGCTGCTGAGCCGGCCCGGCCCGTCATGGGCCGCGCGTGACTCAGTCATCGACAAATGTCAGATCCAGTCGTCGCAGCCGCGCGCGGTCGGCGAGGATGTTGATCTCGACGACCTTCCCGTGCGCGACGGTGAAGCCCATGACCGAGAACGGCTGCCCCTCCACCACCGTGACGAGTCCCGGAGCGCCGTTGACCAGCGCCGGCCGTGCGAAGGGGGCGAACCGGGAGAACATCAGCGCCTGTCCGACGACCGACCGTGCTCCGCGGACCAGCTTCGACAAGCCGCCGGGCCCCGCACCGGCGTCGGCGCGCAGCACCACGTCCGGATCGAGGACGGCGAGCAGCGCCTCGAAGTCGCCACCGCGCGAGGCGGCGAGGAACGCGTCCACCACCTCCCGCTGGCGGGCGAGATCGGTGTCCGCTGCCGGGGCGGTGCCCTGGATGCGGCGGCGCGCCCGGCTGGCGAGCTGCCGGGCGGCGGCGGGTGTGCGGTCCACCACCGGTGCGATCTCGTCGAAGGGCATCGCGAACATGTCGTGCAGGACGAAGGCGAGCCGCTCGACGGGGGTGAGGGTCTCCAGGACGACCAGCAGCGCGAGCCCGACCGAGTCGGCCAGCATCGCCTCGTTCTCCGGATCGACGGAGTCCAGGCGGCTCACGACCGGCTCGGGGACGTGCGTGTCGAGCGGGTCCTCGCGCCGTGCCTTGCGCATCCGCAGCTGGTCCAGGCACACCCGCCCGACGACCGTCGTCAGCCAGCCGCCCAGATTCTCCACGCCGTCCGCACCGGACCGGCTCAGCCGCAGCCAGGCCTCCTGGACGGCGTCGTCCGCTTCACTGAGTGAGCCGAGCATGCGGTAGGCCACCGCCCGCAGATGACTGCGGTTCTCCTCGAACCGCGCCGCCAGCCACTCGTGATCGTTCACCGGTCTTCTGCCTCCCCGTCATGATCCGTCATCACCATGACGTATGCGGCGGGTCGGATGTGACCTGACAACGATCATGACGAGGGTGATGTGCGCGACACCGCCGCCCAGGCGCGGGACGCCGCTCCGGCGGCCTACCAGCAGGTCGTCCAGGTCCGTGCGGGGATCTTCGGGCACGGGCGTGTCCTTTTGGGCGGCGTTCGAGGAGACAGTGACCGGATTGCGCAGGGAGTCATCGGCGCCCGTCAGGGCATGACCCCGTCGCGACGATGTACTAGAGTTATCTCGACATCGAGATATCTGCCGAGAGGCGTACCGCTGCCGCGCCAGTAAGGCATGCCTAACTTAGGCTCACCTTAGCGGATGGGGCAAGGACCTGTGACGGCAGGATTGCGGTGGTACGCGCGAATTCATGCATGAAGGAGACTGTCGTGTCGGCGAACAGCTTCGACGCCCGCAGCACGCTGCAGGTGGGCGACGAGTCGTACGAGATCTTCCGGCTGGACAAGGTGGAGGGCGCCGCCCGTCTGCCGTACAGCCTGAAGGTGCTGCTGGAGAACCTGCTCCGCACCGAGGACGGCGCGAACATCACCGCCGACCACATCCGGGCGCTCGGTGGCTGGGACTCGCAGGCCCAGCCCAGCCAGGAGATCCAGTTCACGCCGGCCCGCGTGATCATGCAGGACTTCACCGGCGTCCCGTGTGTCGTGGACCTCGCGACCATGCGTGAGGCCGTGAAGGAGCTGGGCGGCGACCCGGCGAAGATCAACCCGCTCGCGCCGGCCGAGCTGGTCATCGACCACTCCGTCATCGCCGACAAGTTCGGCACGAACGACGCCTTCAAGCAGAACGTCGAGCTGGAGTACGGCCGCAACAAGGAGCGCTACCAGTTCCTGCGCTGGGGCCAGACCGCCTTCGACGAGTTCAAGGTCGTCCCCCCGGGCACCGGCATCGTCCACCAGGTCAACATCGAGAAGCTGGCCCGTACGGTCATGGTCCGCAACGGCCAGGCCTACCCCGACACCCTGGTCGGCACCGACTCGCACACCACAATGGTCAACGGCCTGGGCGTGCTGGGCTGGGGCGTCGGCGGCATCGAGGCCGAGGCCGCCATGCTCGGCCAGCCGGTCTCCATGCTCATCCCGCGCGTCGTCGGCTTCAAGCTGACCGGTGAGCTGCCCGCCGGCACCACCGCCACGGACCTCGTGCTCACGATCACCGAGATGCTGCGCAAGCACGGTGTCGTCGGCAAGTTCGTCGAGTTCTACGGTGAGGGCGTCGCCGCCACCTCGCTCGCCAACCGCGCCACCATCGGCAACATGTCGCCGGAGTTCGGCTCCACCGCGGCGATCTTCCCGATCGACGACGAGACCCTGAACTACCTGCGCCTGACCGGCCGTGACGCCCAGCAGGTCGCGCTCGTCGAGGCGTACGCCAAGGAGCAGGGCCTCTGGCTCGACCCGGCCGCCGAGCCCGACTTCTCCGAGAAGCTGGAGCTGGACCTGTCGACGGTCGTTCCGTCGATCGCCGGTCCCAAGCGCCCGCAGGACCGCATCGTCCTCGCCGAGGCCGCATCGCAGTTCGAGCGCGACGTCCTGAACTACGTGTCGGACGCCGACGAGGCGGGCCAGGAGTCCTTCCCGGCCTCCGACGCCCCGGCCGCCACCAACGGCGTGCCGAGCCGCCCGACCACGGTCACCGCCCCCGACGGCTCGACCTACGAGATCGACCACGGTGCGGTGACGGTCGCGGCCATCACCTCCTGCACCAACACCTCGAACCCGTACGTCATGGTCGCCGCCGCGCTGGTGGCCAAGAAGGCGGTCGAGAAGGGCCTGTCCCGCAAGCCGTGGGTCAAGACCACCCTGGCGCCCGGCTCGAAGGTCGTCACCGACTACTTCGACAAGGCCGGTCTGACCCCGTACCTCGACAAGGTCGGCTTCAACCTCGTCGGCTACGGCTGCACCACCTGCATCGGCAACTCCGGCCCGCTGCCGGAGGAGGTCTCCAAGGCCGTCAACGAGCACGACCTGGCCGTGACCTCGGTGCTCTCCGGCAACCGCAACTTCGAGGGCCGGATCAACCCCGACGTCAAGATGAACTACCTGGCCTCCCCGCCGCTGGTCGTCGCGTACGCCCTCGCGGGTTCGATGAAGGTCGACATCACCAAGGACGCGCTCGGCACCGACCAGGACGGCAAGCCGGTCTACCTGGCCGACATCTGGCCGACCGAGGCCGAGGTCAACGACGTCGTCGCCAACGCCATCGGCGAGGACATGTTCAACAAGTCCTACCAGGACGTCTTCGCGGGCGACGCCCAGTGGCAGGCGCTGCCGATCCCGACCGGCAACACCTTCGAGTGGGACGCCGAGTCCACCTACGTCCGCAAGCCCCCGTACTTCGAGGGCATGGCGATGGAGCCGGCGCCGGTCCAGGACATCGCCGGTGCGCGCGTGCTCGCCAAGCTCGGCGACTCGGTCACCACCGACCACATCTCCCCGGCCGGTGCGATCAAGGCCGACACCCCGGCCGGTCAGTACCTGACCGAGCACGGTGTGGAGCGTCGTGACTTCAACTCCTACGGCTCCCGCCGTGGTAACCACGAGGTCATGATCCGCGGCACCTTCGCCAACATCCGCCTGCGCAACCAGATCGCGCCGGGCACGGAGGGCGGCTACACCCGCGACTTCACCCAGGCCGACGGCCCGGTGTCGTTCATCTACGACGCCTCGCGCAACTACATCGAGCAGGGCATCCCGCTGGCCATCCTGGCCGGCAAGGAGTACGGCTCGGGTTCGTCGCGTGACTGGGCCGCCAAGGGCACCGCGCTGCTCGGCGTCAAGGCCGTCATCGCCGAGTCCTACGAGCGCATCCACCGCTCGAACCTCATCGGCATGGGCGTTCTGCCGCTGCAGTTCCCGGAGGGCCAGAACGCCGAGTCCCTCGGCCTGACCGGCGAGGAGGCCTTCTCCTTCACCGGCGTCGAGGAGCTCAACAACGGCACCACGCCGAGCACGGTGAAGGTCACCACCGACACCGGCGTCGAGTTCGACGCGGTCGTGCGCATCGACACCCCCGGCGAGGCGGACTACTACCGCAACGGCGGCATCATGCAGTACGTGCTGCGGTCGCTCATCCGCAAGTAAGCACCACCGCAAGCTGGTCCCGCACGACGCACGACGGGCCGCACTCCCCGAAGCCGGGGGGTGCGGCCCGTTCCGCGTTCCGGGCGCCGGCGACGCCGAGGCGCCGTTCGCCGCCCGTCACAGGGGCTCCACAGGCCGACCGGGGCTACGGCGCCCCGAGCAGCTCCATCTCGGCGAGCGTCGGCCTGCCGTCGGCCACCAGCCGGTAGTGCCGGTACGAACCCGGCCGGGAGACCTCGAAGACCCTGGTCTGGTGGTCCCAGGTGAAGGACTCCGAGCGGCAGCGGTCCACCTGTGTCCACCGCCGGCCGTCGTGGGAGGCCTCAAGCACCCAGGACGTGGGTGCGCTGCCCTTCGCCGCCGAGGTGAGGGTGTACGACGTCACCCGTTTCGGGCCGGTCAGCTCGACCGCGGCGGTGGTGAATTCCGCCGCGGTGTCCGAGGTGTCGTCGAACAGTGCGCTGCCGTCCGGACGGGTCAGATCCGCCTCGGGGGCCGGGACCTGGTCGTCCTTGGTGAGGGAGGTGGGGGCGGCCTTCTTGCCACTGCCCCAGGCGGACGGTTCCGGGCCCATGCCGAATTCCAGGGTGCCGCCGCGGGCGAGCAGCTTGTGGGGGAGGGCGGTGGAGTTCCAGGGCTTTCCGTTGACGCGCAGGGACTGGACGTAGACATTGCGCGGGCCGTTGCGCGGGGCCTTGATCACCAGATCGCGGCCGTTCTCCAGGTGGATCGTGGCCTTGGTGAACAGCGGTGAGCCCACCGCGTATTCGCCCTGCCCCATCACCAGCGGATAGAAGCCCAGCGAGCTGAAGACGTACCACGCGGACATCTCGCCGTTGTCCTCGTCGCCCGGATATCCCTGTCCGATCTCACTGCCGAGGTAGAGCCGGGACAGCGCCTCGCGGACCTTTTGCTGGGCCTTCCAGGGCCGGCCCGCCGCGTCGTAGGTGTAGGCGATGTGATGCGCGGGCTGATTGCTGTGCCCGTACATCCCCATACGGGTGTCGCGGGCCTCGGTCATCTCATGGATGACATCGCCGTAGGAGCCGGCGAACTCCTTGGCGGCCGTCTCCGGGGTGGAGAAGTAGGCGTCCAGCTTCTCGGCCAGGGCGGAGCGGCCGCCGTAGAGGTTGGCCAGGCCCCGGGTGTCCTGCGGGGCGGTGAAGGCGAAGGTCCAGGCGTTGGTCTCGGTGTAGTCGTGGCCCCAGACGCGGGGGTCGAACCGGTCGGGCGGCAGGCGCCAGTCGCCCTGGGCGTCCCTGCCCTGGAAGAAGCCGACCTCGTCGTCGAAGAGCTTGACGTAGTTCCGGGCGCGCTGGAAGAAGTACGCCGACTCCTCCTTGTACCGCTGCTTGTGCGTCTTGGCGTACAGCGCCTTTCCCATCCGGGCGATGCCGAAGTCGTTGAGGTAGCCCTCCAGCGCCCAGGACATGCCCTCGCGGGTGTCGGTGCTCGTATAGCCGAGGAAGGGGGCGGTGTTCATGCCCTTCCGGCCGACTCCCGGGCTCGGCGGGGCGACGGTGGCGTTCTTGACGGCCGCGGCATAGGCGGCCTCGGCGTCGAACTCCACGCCCTTGACGTAGGCGTCGGCGAAGGCCACATCGGAACTCGTACCGGTCATCAGGTCCGCGTAACCGGGCGAGGACCAGCGGGAGATCCAGCCGCCGTCCTTGTACTGCTGGACGAAGCCGTCGACCATCTTCCCGGCCCGCTCGGGGGTGAGCAGGGAGTAGGCGGGCCAGGTGGTGCGGTAGGTGTCCCAGAAGCCGTTGTTGACGTAGACCGCACCGTCGACGATCTTCGAGCCGGTGCGGGTGGGGGTGTCGGGGCCGGTCTGCGGCGAGAAGGGGGAGGCGTAGCGGGTGCGCGAGCCGACCTTCTCGAAGCCGGAGTTGGGGTAGAGGTAGAGGCGGTAGAGGCTGGAGTAGAGGGTGGTGAGCTGGTC
Source organism: Streptomyces sp. NPDC043738 (assembly GCF_056436545.1). Taxonomy (NCBI): domain Bacteria; kingdom Bacillati; phylum Actinomycetota; class Actinomycetes; order Kitasatosporales; family Streptomycetaceae; genus Streptomyces; species Streptomyces sp. NPDC043738. The sequence goes on from NZ_JBWKCJ010000006.1 coordinate 241,093, forward strand.
GCGGCTCGCGCCCTGCACCTCGATACGGCCCAGCAGGTCGTCCCACTGCGACTGCGCCCGGCGCTTGACGTCGCCGAAGGCCGTACCGGCCGGGATCTCGCGGGAGAGGTTCGCCTTCGCCTGGTCCACGCCGATCAGGGACGTGGCGATGCGCATCGTCACGGTGCGGTCGGCGCCCGGCCGGAAGCGGAGGTAGCCGGTGACGTCCTTGCCTCCCCCGCCGTGGAGTCTGCCGCCGCCGGTGACCGGTGCGTCGAAGACGCCGTAGACGAAGAGCCGGGTGGCGCCGACGGACAGCCCGCTGCGGACGTCCGAGAAACCGGTGACGACGCCGCGCTCGGTGTCCAGGCTCAGGCCGCCCTTGTTGTTGACGTTGTCGAAGATCAGTCTCGCGTCGTCCCCGGGGAAGGTGAAGCGCATCAGCGCGGCGTGGTCGGTCGGGGTGATCTCCGCCTTGAGGCCGTTGTCGAAGGTCACGCCGTAGTAGTGCGGCTTCGCGGTCTCGTTGGCGTGGTGGAACGGCAGCGCCCGGCCGGTGCGCGAGGCGTCCGGGGTGCCGGCCGCGACGGACGGCATGACCTGGAAGGTCTGCCGGTCGCCCATCCAGGGGCTGGGTTCGTGGCTGGCGCTGAAGGCCTGGAGGGTGGGGAGGTTGTCGGCGTTGTTGCGGCGCGCGTATTCGTAGAGCCAGTCGGAGGAGCCCGCGTTGGTGACCGGCGTCCAGAAGTTGAAGCCGTTGGGGACGGCGGTGGCGGGGAAGGTGTTGCCGCGCGAGAAGCTGCCGCTGGAGAGGGTGCCGCGGGTGGTGAGGGCGTAGTCGGAGAGGTGGGCGAGCGGCTTGTCCGGGGCCTTGCGGCCCAGGGCGATGTCGTCGACCCAGCCGCGGAAGGCCGGTGCGGTCCGCGGTGCCTCGGGCGCGTCGTAGGCGACCAGGATCCGGTCGACGGTCTTGCCGGCGGCGACCGCGCCGATCCGCGACTCGCGGTGGTTCCACTGGTTGACGTAGAGCGTCTTGGAGGAGGCCTGGCCCTGCGGGGTCAGCGGGGCGCCGTGCTGGTCGACGGCGCCCAGCTCGCTGAGGTAGGTGCCGTCGGTGAAGGCCAGGTCCACGGCGACATGGGTCGCGGGGTAGGCCAGGTCGGTGGTCGCCATCTCCGGGAAGATCTCGTACGAGAGCGCCGTCGACGCGGTGACCGGCGTGTCGACGTCGAAGATCTTGTTGTACGAGTAGCCGCGGCCGTCGCCGGTGTGGGTGCCGGCGTAGCGCAGCGCATGGCCGCCGGAGAAGCCGGCGTGCGCCTTGGCGGTGGGGGAGTCGGCGGGGCCGGTGCCGGGCGCGGTGCTCATTCCGGGGGCCGCGGGGGTGGTCGGCGGGGTGACGCCGGAGGTCCGGGGCCGTCCGTCGGGCCCGGTCTCGATGCCGTCGGTCCAGTCGGGCCGGGGGTCGCCGGACTCGAAGGAGGAGCGGAAGTCCGGTGCCGCCCGGGGCTTTTGGGGCGGCGCGGCCAGGGCCGGGCCGTGGGCGGTGATGACGAGCAGAGCGGCCGCCACGAGGGCCGCCGGGCGGGGGACGCCCCGCAGTGGACTGTGCCGGTGTCTGAGCCGCACGCGGTCCCTCTCAACCAGATTGACATCGTTGTCAGTTGAACGACGCGACGATAAACAGAGATAAGTAAGGTGCGTGCGCACTTTGGTGTCAAGGGTGTCGCTGCGATCGATGGGCCGGCCGGGTCCCAAGGTGATCCGGCGGGGTGACGGCGGTCGGATCGTCGGCATACCGGGGAGGTCTCAACTAGGGAAAGACTGCTGTCCCACCCTGCATTCGATCTTGCCCCTTCGGCCGGAAGTGGACTATACCTGTCGGCGTCCGAGCGGCCGTACGACCAAGGCCGTGGGGAGCCGGGGGGAGGGCGGGGAACGAATGATTTGCCCGCATATCCCTAGCGCGCCCGGTGCACATCCCGTACAACTCAGCTTCATCTGACCCGCGGTGCCGGGGTGGCTCCGGTACACCGCCTGAGTCCTGAAGAAGGCGAGGACTTGAGCATGGGATCCACCTCAGAATTCAACCGTCGCGATCTGGTCAAGCGGGCCGCGGCTCTGGGCATCATCGCCGTCCCGGCAATGGGGACGCTTTCGGCGTGTGCCACCGGTGGCGGTGGCGGGGACACCGACAACGGCACCAAGAACAAGGGCGAGACCTCGGCGAAGAACCCGCTCGGCGTGAAGAAGGGCGTGCCGATGGAGGCGTTCATCTTCAAGGGCGGGCTGGGCGACCAGTACGCGAAGGACGCCGAGGCCGACTACAACAAGACCTATGGCGTCACGGTCAAGCACACCGGGACCCAGCAGGTCGGCCCGAAGCTGCAGCCGCGGTTCGCCGGCGGAAATCCCCCGGACGTCATCGACAACTCCGGATCCGACCACCTGGATATGAACAAGCTGTCCTCGCAGGGCCAGTTGCAGGATCTGACGACACTGCTCGACGCGCCTTCGCTGGACGATCCGAAGAAGAAGGTCCGGGACACGCTTTACCCCAGCACCCTGGAAAAGGGCAAGCACAAGGACGCCTTCGATGTCCTCTACTACGCGTTCACGGTCTACGGCACGTGGTATTCCAGCAAGCTGCTGAAGGACCGGGGCTGGGAGTACCCGACCTCGTTCGACGACATGATCAAGCTCTGTGCGGAGATCAAGAAGGCGAACGTGGCGCCCTGGACGTACCCGGGCAAGTACCCCTACTACGTCCACTTCAACATGTTCGCGCAGATCGCCAAGATCGGCGGGCTCGACAAGTGGATCGCCATCGACAACCTGGAGCCGAAGGCCTGGACGTCGAACGACGCGGTCAAGCAGGTCGTCGAGCACTATGAGGAACTCGCCGCCAAGAAGTACTTCCTGGAAGGCAGCCAGGGGCTGACGCACATTCAGTCCCAGACCGCCTGGACCCGTGGGAAGGCCGTCTTCATCCCCAACGGCTCCTGGGTGGAGAACGAGGCCTCCCCGACCACCCCGAAGGACTTCGGCATGGCCGTCGGCCCGCTGTTCGACGGCGGCAGCGGCGACAAGATGCCGCACGGCACCGTACGCGCCGAGCCCAGTGAGCCGTTCATCGTGGCCAAGGGCGGCGAGAACCCGGTCGGCGGTATGGAGCTGCTGCGCATTCTGCTGTCGAAGAAGCACGCGCAGAATTTCGCGACGAAGGTCAAGTCGCTCACCGCGGTCCAGGGCGCGACCGACGGCATGCAGCTCTCACCGGGCCTCTCCTCGGCCGCCGAGGTCGTCAAGAAGGGTGGCGAGAACCTGCTGATGATCCAGCTCCAGGAGTGGTACCCGAAGCTGACGGACGAGAAGCTGGGCGGGCTCACCAGTCAGCTGCTGACCGGTGACATGAAGGCCGCGGAGTGGATCAAAAAGGCCCAGCAGTACGCGGACGAATTCGCCAAGGACGATTCCGTCACCAAGTTCCGCCGCGAGGCCTAAAGCACACCGCCACTGCTGACGAGGGAGGGCCGGGGAGCGCATGCAACACGGCAAGTACCGATTCATCGTGGGGTTCCTGGCCCTGCCGCTGCTGATCTACGCGATCTTCGTGATCTCGCCGTTCATCCAGGCGTTCCAGATCTCGACCACGGAATGGAGCGGCCTGCGCGGTGCCGCCAAGAGCATCGGTCTGGACAACTACGACAAGCTGCTGCACAGCGACGAGTTCTGGAACGCGCTGCGGCACAACGTCGTCATGCTGGTGCTGGTGCCGATCGCGACGCTGGCACTGGGGCTGTTCTTCGCCTTCATGCTCAACGTCGGCGGACGTGCCCGCCGCGGCGCGGTCATCACCGGCGTCCGCGGAGCGTCGTTCTACAAGTTCGTATACTTCTTCCCGCAGGTCATCTCGATCACCATCATCTCGGTGATCTGGTTCAACATCTACAATCCGGATCCGCACGACGGCATGCTCAACTCGCTGCTCGGCGCGGTGGGTCTGGATTCGCTGCAGAGCTCCTGGCTCGGCGAGCGCGGCCTCGCCCTGGCCTGCATCATGGTGGTGATGGTCTGGGCGAACGTCGGCTTCTACGTCGTGCTCTTCTCCGCTGCCATGGCCTCCATTCCGCGGGAGATCTACGAGGCCTCGCTGCTGGACGGCGCCAACCGCTTCCACACCTTCTTCCGGATCACCCTTCCGCTGCTGTGGGACACCGTGCAGACGGGCTGGGTCTATATGGGCATCATCGCGATGGACGCCTTCGCGCTGGTGCAGATCATGTCGGTCAACATGGGCGGCCCGGACGGCGCGACCGACGTCGTACCGCTCCGGCTGTACCAAACCGCCTTCCGTGACAGTCAGTTCGGCTACGCCGCGGCGATGGGTGTCGCCATGCTCATCGTCACGCTGTTGTTCGCCGTCCTCACGATGCGCTTCGCGCGGCGTGAGCGGATCGAGTTCTAGGGGCTGGGCGCATGACGACGGAAACCGACGCGGTGGACAAGCTGCCGGTGACGGCCGGGCGGCGGGCCGAAGGCGGGAAGAGCGCGGGGAGGTCGCGCCGGGGTGCCGAGGGCGGCGTACTCAATGCCTTCTCGCACGGCATGCTGATCGTGTGGGCGCTCATGGTGGGAATGCCGCTGCTGTGGGTGCTGTGGAGTTCCTTCAAGAGCAGCGGCGACATTCTCACCACGCCCTGGTCGCTGCCGGACGTGCTGCACTTCGAGAACTGGGCCAACGCCTGGAACAAGGCCAACATCGGCAAGTTCTTCCTCAACACCCTTGTCGTGGTGGGGGGTTCGGTCGTCGGGACGATGGTGCTCGGCTCCATGGCCGGCTACGTCCTGGCACGGTTCACGTTCCCCGGGAACCGCCTCATCTACTACCTGTTCGTGGCCGGGATGTCCTTCCCGGTGTTCATGCTGGTCATCCCGCTGTTCTTCGTGATGCGGGACTTTCCGGGGATTCCGCTGCTGGCGACGTACCAGGGCCTGATCGCGGTCTACATCGCCTATTCGCTGCCGTTCACCGTCTTCTTCATGACGTCCTTCTTCCGCACCCTGCCGACCTCGGTGGCGGAGGCGGCGATGATCGACGGCGCCTCGCACGTGCGGACGTTCTTCCAGGTGATGCTGCCGATGGCCAAGCCCGGCCTGATCAGCATCGGGATCTTCAACTTCCTGGGGCAGTGGAACCAGTACCTGCTGCCGATGGTCCTCAACCAGGACGAGGACAAGTACGTGTTGACCCAGGGCCTCGCCAACATCGCGCTGCAGCAGGGCTATGAGGGCGACTGGGGCGGACTGATGGCCGGCATGATGATCGCGATGCTGCCGGTGCTGCTGGTGTACTTCATCTTCCAGCGGCAGGTGCAGGCCGGGCTGACGGCCGGAGCGATCAAGTAGACCCCGGCACGCACCCCGCCCTCGGGGGCGGCCCCGCCGCGGCGGAGCCGCCCCCGAGGTGCGCACATCTGAGCCGCCCCCCGATCATCCCGGACTCAACGTCTTGACGAGACTTCCCGACGGGCGTTCTGCTTAGAGTTCACATGTTGAATCGACAGCCGCCCCCCGAAGGTGTGGGTGCGGTCGGCGGGCGGTCGTGCCCTCCCCAGCTGTGCTGGGAGGCACCCCCGGCCCGAGACAGGAGTGGATGAGTCGATGGAGACTCCGGGGTCGCAGTCCTCGTTGCACCGGGCCAATCTGGAGCGGGTCGTGCGCGCGGTGCGTATGGCGGGCTCACTCACGCAGGCGGAGATCGCCCGGAGCACGGGGCTGTCCGCGGCCACCGTCTCCAACATCGTCCGTGAGCTGAAGGACGGCGGGACCGTCGAGGTGACCCCCACCTCGGCGGGCGGGCGGCGGGCGCGCAGCGTCTCGCTCTCCGGCGACGCGGGCATCGTCGTGGGCGTCGATTTCGGGCACTCCCATCTGCGGGTGGCGGTCGGCAACCTGGCCCACCAGGTGCTCGCCGAGGAGGCCGAGCCGATCGATGTGGACGCCTCCGCCGCCGAGGGCTTCGACCGGGCGGAGCAGCTGGTCAGCCGGCTGATCGCGGCGACCGGCATCAGCCCGGGCAAGGTCATCGGCGTGGGCCTGGGCGTGCCCGGGCCCATCGACGTCGAATCGGGGACGCTGGGCTCGACCGCGATCCTGCCGGGCTGGTCCGGGACGAACCCCAGCCAGGAGCTCTCCGGGCGCCTCGGGGTGCCGGTCTACGTCGACAACGACGCCAACCTCGGCGCGCTGGGCGAGCTGGTGTGGGGCGGCGGCCGCGGAGCCTCCGACCTGGCGTACATCAAGGTGGCCAGCGGTGTCGGCGCGGGCCTGGTGATCAGCGGGCAGATCTACCGCGGGCCGGGCGGCACCGCGGGCGAGATCGGGCACATCACCCTGGACGAGTCCGGCCCGGTGTGCCGCTGCGGCAACCGCGGCTGCCTGGAGACCTTCACCGCGGCCCGGTACGTCCTGCCGCTGCTGCAGCCGAGCCACGGCGCCGATCTGACCATGCCGCGCGTGGTGCAGCTGGCCCGCGAGGGGGACCCGGGCTGCCGTCGGGTGATTGCGGACGTAGGCCGCCATATCGGCAGTGGTGTGGCCAATCTGTGCAATCTACTCAATCCCAGCCGGGTGGTGCTCGGCGGTGATCTCGCCGAGGCCGGCGAGCTGGTGCTCGCGCCGATCCGGGAGTCGGTGTCGCGGTACGCGATCCCCAGCGCGGCACGGCAGTTGGGCATCGTCCCCGGCACGCTAGGGGGCCGCGCGGAGGTACTGGGCGCGCTGGCGCTGGTGCTGAGCGAAATGGGCGATTCGAGCCTGCTCGACGGCGTGCAGGGTGTGGACGCGCCCGCTATAGCGTGAGCGCGATGAGTTCACACAGCTAACGCATGGCACCGTTGCCATCTCGTTAAGGATTTACTTCTTGACGGTCGGCTGGCGGCCGAGTTGACTTCCAGCCACCTCGGCCGCAACGACGCGGCCTCGTCAGGGAGGCAACCCCAATGAACGTTTGGACGCGTCGCGTCGTCATAGGAACCGCCGCCGTATCGATGGCGCTCTCCGTGGCCGCCTGTGGCAAGGCCGGTGACGGCGCCAAGGGCGGCGGTGGCGACAACAAGACCATCGGCCTGCTGCTGCCGGAGAACAAGACCACGCGTTACGAGACCTTCGACCGCCCGCTGATGGAGGCGAAGATCAAGGAGCTGTGCAGCGACTGCACGGTGAAGTACAACAACGCGGCGCAGGAGACCGAGACCCAGAAGAAGCAGTTCGACGCGCTGATCACCCAGGGCGTGAAGGTGATCATCCTCGACGCGGTCGACTTCAAGGCCACCAAGTCGTGGGTGAACCAGGCCGCCAAGAAGGGCGTCAAGGTCATCGCGTACGACCGGCTGGCCGAGGGCAACATCTCCGCCTACGTCTCCTACGACAACGAGAAGATCGGCCGCCTCCAGGGCCAGGCGCTGGTCAAGGCTCTGGGCGACAAGGCCAAGGACAGCAATGTCGTCATGATCAACGGTTCGCCGACCGACCCGAACATGCCGTTCTTCAAGAAGGGCGCCCACAGCGTCCTCGACAAGCAGGTCAAGAAGGTCGCCTACGAGCAGGACATCCCGGACTGGTCGCCGGACGAGGCCAACCGGAAGATGGGTGCGGCCCTCGACTCGCTCGGCAAGGACGGCTTCCAGGGCGTCTACTCCGGCAACGACGGCATGGCCGGCGGCATCATCACCGCCCTCAAGCAGAAGGGCGTGAAGGTCCCGGTCGGCGGCCAGGACGCCGAGCTGGCGGGCCTGCAGCGCATCCTCAAGGGCGAGCAGGCGTTCACGATCTACAAGCAGATCAAGCCGCAGGCCGACTCCACGGCCGAGATCGCCGTCAAGCTGCTCAAGGGCGAGAAGATCGACTCCCTGACCGACGCCAAGGTCGACAGCCTCAGCGGCGAGGTCAAGGGCATCCCGGCGAAGCTCTACGACGCGCAGATCGTGACCGAGGACAACATCGCCTCCACGATCATCAAGGACAAGGTCTACAAGGCGAGCCAGATCTGCACCGGCGACGTCAAGAAGGCCTGCGAGGCGGCCGGCATCAAGTAAGGCCACCGGCTGCCGGCCGCCCGGCTGCCAGCCCCGGCCCCCGGCCACCGGCCGTACCGGTTCCCCCGCCCGCGCCGACCTGTCCCAGGCGTGGGCGCGGGACCGTACCCGCACAACCCCCCATCCCCTCGCAGAGCCCCCCGCTCTTCGCACCATCCCCGCCGTTGTGACGGCGGCGAAGGAGATGATTCACGTGTCCGCTACGCCTGTGCTGGCGTTGCGCGGAGTCTCCAAGCGGTTCGGCGCCGTCCAAGCACTCACGGACGTCACCCTGGAGATCCACCCCGGTGAGGTGGTCGCCCTCGTCGGCGACAACGGCGCCGGCAAGTCCACCCTGGTCAAGACCATCTCGGGCGTCCACCCGGTCGACGACGGCGCCATCGAGTGGGAAGGCAACGCGGTACGCATCAACAAGCCGCACGACGCCCAGGAACTCGGCGTCGCCACCGTCTACCAGGACCTCGCGCTCTGCGACAACCTCGACGTCGTCGCCAACCTCTTCCTCGGCAACGAGACCCGCACCGCCGGTGTCCTCGACGAGATCGCCATGGAGAAGCGCGCCAAGGAGCTGCTGGACACCCTGTCGATCCGCATCCCCAGCGTCCGCATCCCCGTCGCCGCGCTCTCCGGCGGCCAGCGGCAGGTCGTCGCCATCGCCCGTGCGCTGATCGGCGACCCCAAGATCGTCATCCTCGACGAGCCCACCGCCGCCCTCGGCGTCGAGCAGACCGCGCAGGTCCTCGACCTCGTCGAGCGGCTGCGCGAGCGCGGCCTGGGCGTCATCCTCATCAGCCACAACATGGCCGATGTGCAGGCCGTCGCGGACCGGGTCGCGGTGCTGCGGCTGGGCCGCAACAACGGTGTCTTCGACGTCGAGGGCACCTCCCACGAAGAGATCATCGCCGCGATCACCGGCGCCTCGGACAACGCCGTCACCCGCCGCAAGGCGCGTACGGACCAGGTGAAGAAGGAGGTCGGGGCATGACCGACCTGACCAAGGAGCCGGCCGGTCCGGAGGCCGAGGCCGCACCGGCCGCCGTCGACACCCCGCAGCCGGCCGCCGTCGACCCCCGTCTGCTCGTCCGGGAACAGGGCATCGCGGGCTACCTCAACGACTTCAAGCGCCGGGTGCGCGGCGGTGAGCTGGGCTCGCTGCCGGTCATCATCGGCCTGATCGTCATCGCGGTCGTCTTCCAGCTCAAGAACAGCAGCTTCCTGTCCGCGGACAGCCTCGCGAACATCGGTGTCTACACCTCGGGCCTGGGCATCATGGCCGTCGGCATCGTCTTCGTGCTGCTGCTCGGCGAGATCGACCTCTCCGTCGGCTCGGTGGCCGGTGTGGGCGCGGCCGTCTGGGCCGTGCTCAGCGTCACCAACGGTGTCAACGACTGGCTCGCGGTCCTGATCGCCATCGTGGCCGGTGTGGCCATCGGCACCCTGCACGGGTTCTTTTTCGCCAAGATCGGTGTGCCGGCCTTCGTCGTCACCCTGGCCGGTTTCCTCGGGTGGAGCGGCCTGCAGATCTGGATGATGGGCAAGGAGGGCTCCATCAACACGCCGAGCGGCAGTGTGGTGGAGAGCCTCACCGGCTACTACTTCGAGGACAAGGCCGCCGCGTACGGTCTCGCGCTGGTCGCGGTCCTCGCGTACGCCGCGTCGCTCCTGCTGGACAGCAAGCGCCGCAAGGCCGCCGCACTGCCCTCCCGGCCGCTCAGCGAGATCCTGCTGCGCACCGGCGTGGTCGCGCTGATCAGCTTCGTGGTCGCCTACGTGCTCAACGAGCCGGCCGGTGCCCGCGGTCTGCCGCTGGCCCTGGTGCTGTTCCTCGCGGTGCTGGTCGTCGCCGACTTCGTGGTGCGCCGCACCACCTACGGACGCCAGATCTTCGCGGTCGGCGGCAACGCCGAGGCCGCCCGCCGGGCCGGTATCAACGTGAACAAGATCCGGATCAGCGTCTTCGCGATCTCCGGGATGCTCGCCGCCTTCGGCGGGCTGTTCATCGCCAGCCTCTCCGGTGGCGCCACCAAGAACCTGGGTTCCGGCAACACCCTGATGAACGTCATCGCGGCGGCCGTCATCGGCGGCACCAGCCTCTTCGGCGGCCGCGGCAAGATCTGGTCCGCGCTGCTGGGCATGCTGGTCATCCAGTCGATCCAGCAGGGCCTGAACCTGCTGGGCATGGCCAGTGAGATCCAGTACATGATCACCGGCGCGGTGCTGCTCGCCGCGGTCGTGATCGACTCGGTTTCCCGGCGGACGCAGAAGACCGCGGGGCGCACGTAGGGCGCGGGATGTCGCCTGACTGCGGCAGCGCTCCGGGCGCACGTAGGGCGCGGGATGTCGTCTGGCCGCGGCAGCGCTCCGGGCGCACGTAGGGCGCGGGATGTCGTCTGACTGCGGCAGCGCTCCGGGCGCACGTAGGGCGCGGGATGTCGTCTGACTGCGGCAGCGCTCCGGGCGCACGTAAGGCGCGGGATGTCGTCTGGCCGCGGCAGCGCTCCCGGCGCAGGTAAGTCTTCCGCTCGTCACTCGGCCGAGGCAGCGTCGCCCCGGCCGCTTCGACGGCGCCGGCCCCCACCGGGCATGATCCGGTGGGGGCCGGCGCCGTGTGCCGTGTGTGTCACACCGCGCAACCGACCGGCCGAAAGCCGTCGTCACCCGAGTGACATACATCGCGAGGCCCGCGCGTCGGCTCAGCGGGCGCGACATTAGACTCATCTGATCGGCAAGCTCGATCAGGGCAGCAAGCTCGAACACAGCAGCAGCAAGGAGGCAGGGGTGGCGTTGCTTTCCCGTATCAGGGGACCGCGCGATCTGGACCGACTGGGCCCGGAGCAGCTCGAGCAGCTGGCGGGGGAGATCCGTACCTTCCTTGTCGACGCGGTCTCCAAGACCGGCGGACACCTCGGCCCGAACCTCGGCGTGGTCGAGCTGACCATCGCCCTGCACCGCGTCTTCGACTCGCCCAAGGACCGGGTGCTGTTCGACACCGGACACCAGTCCTACGTCCACAAGCTGCTCACCGGCCGTCAGGACTTCTCCCAGCTGCGGGCCAAGGGCGGGCTGTCCGGCTACCCCTCGCGCGCCGAGTCCGACCACGACGTGATCGAGAACTCGCACGCCTCCACCGTCCTGGGCTGGGCCGACGGCCTGGCGAAGGCCAACCAGGTGCGCGGCAAGGACGACCACGTCGTCGCCGTCATCGGTGACGGCGCGCTGACCGGCGGAATGGCCTGGGAGGCGCTCAACAACATCGCCGTCGCCAAGGACCGCCCGCTCGTCATCGTCGTCAACGACAACGAGCGCTCCTACGCGCCGACCATCGGCGGCCTGGCCAACCACCTCGCCACCCTGCGCACCACCGACGGCTACGAGCGCTTCCTGGCCCGCGGCAAGGACCTCCTGGAGCGCACCCCCGTCGTCGGCAAGCCGCTCTACGAGACGCTGCACGGCGCGAAGAAGGGCCTGAAGGACTTCATCGCCCCGCAGGGCATGTTCGAGGACCTGGGCCTGAAGTACGTCGGACCGATCGACGGCCATGACATGGAGGCCCTGGAGTCCGCGCTGCAGCGCGCCAAGCGCTTCGGCGGCCCGGTCATCGTGCACTGCCTCACCGAGAAGGGCCGCGGCTACAAGCCCGCCGAGCAGGACGAGGCGGACCGCTTCCACGGCATCGGGGTGATCCACCCGGACACCGGCCTGCCGGTGGCGGCGTCGGGCGCCAGCTGGACCTCCGTCTTCGGCGACGAGATGGTCAAGCTGGGCCAGGAGCGTGACGACATCGTGGCGATCACGGCGGCCATGCTGCAGCCGGTGGGCCTCGGAAAGTTCGCCAAGGCGTTCCCTGAGCGGGTCTACGACGTGGGCATCGCCGAGCAGCACGCGGCCGTCTCGGCGGCGGGCCTGGCGACCGGCGGACTGCACCCGGTCTTCGCGGTGTACGCCACCTTCCTCAACCGCGCCTTCGACCAGGTGCTGATGGACGTCGCCCTGCACAAGTGCGGGGTCACCTTCGTCCTGGACCGGGCCGGTGTCACCGGCGACGACGGTGCCTCGCACAACGGCATGTGGGACATGTCCCTGCTCCAGGTCGTCCCGGGCCTGCGGATCGCCGCGCCGCGCGACGCCGACCAGGTGCGCGCGCAGCTGCGCGAGGCCGTCGAGGTCAAGGACGCCCCGACCGTCGTGCGCTACTCCAAGGGCAAGGTCGGTCCCGCCGTCGAGGCCGTGGACCGGGTCGGCGGCATGGACGTGCTCCGCGCGCCCGACGAGAGCGTCAAGCGGCCCGACGTCCTGCTGGTCTCCGTCGGCGCGCTCGCCCCGATGTGCCTGGAGATCGCCGACCTCCTCGACAAGCAGGGCATCTCGACGACCGTCGTGGACCCGCGCTGGGTCAAGCCGGTCGACGAGGCGCTGCCGGGCCTGGCCGCCAAGCACCGTGTGGTCATCACCGTCGAGGACAACTCCCGTACGGGCGGCGTCGGTTCGGCGATCGCCCAGTCGCTGCGGGACGCCGGTGTGGACCTGCCGCTGCGCGACTTCGGCATCCCCGAGCGCTTCCTCGACCACGCCTCCCGCAAGGAGATCCTGGCGGAGATCGGGCTCACCGCTCCGGACATCGCCCGCCAGGTGACCGGTCTGGTGTCCAAGATCGACGGTCTGCCGCGGACCGATCTGGAGGACGCCGCGGCCACCGCGGACGCTCCCGACCGCGCGCAGGCCGAGGTCGCCCGCGACTGATTCCGCAGACCCTGCCGATGGGCCGGCCGGTCATCCGTACGGATGTTCCGCCCGGCCCATCGGCATACCCGCGGCCACACCCCATCGGGTGAATCACCGTCCCCTGGAGGCCCGCCAAAGCTGACTGTTTCCAGACATTGCGGAGACTCGGTCAGTTCAGGAGAGTTGCGAGGGTCGTCCAGGCGGAGGTTCGCCCATGAGCACACAGCACGGCACACCACATGATTCACGTCGACACAGCGGCATGTTCCGGACGAAGACTGTGGAGCAGTCGATCCTGGACACCGAAGAACCGGAGCACACACTCAAGAAGTCCCTGTCGGCCCTCGATCTGACCGTCTTCGGTGTCGGTGTGGTCATCGGCACCGGCATCTTCGTCCTCACCGGGAAGATCGCCAAGGAGCAGGCCGGTCCCGCCGTCGCGCTGTCCTTCGTCGCCGCCGGCGTGGTCTGCGCGCTGGCGGCGCTGTGCTACGCGGAGTTCGCCTCCACCGTGCCGGTCGCCGGATCGGCCTACACCTTCTCCTACGCCTCACTGGGGGAGCTGCCGGCCTGGATCATCGGCTGGGACCTGATCCTGGAACTCGCGCTGGGCTGCGCCGTGGTCGCCGTCGGCTGGTCGGGCTACATCCGCTCACTGCTGGACAGCGCCGGATGGCACCTCCCCGTCGGCCTGTCCGGCACCCACGAGGGACGGTTCGGCTTCGATCTGCTCGCCTGCATCCTGGTGCTGGTGCTGACCGGCATCCTCGTGCTGGGGATGAAGCTGTCCTCGCGGGTGACGGCGGTGGTCGTCGGGATCAAGGTCACCGTCGTCCTGCTGGTCATCATCGCCGGTGCCTTCCTGATCAACGGCGCCAACTACGAACCGTTCGTACCGCCCAGCCAGCCCACCGAGGGCGGCGGCGGACTGGGCGCGCCGCTGGCGCAGCTGCTCTTCGGCTTCACCCCGTCCAACTTCGGCGTCATGGGCATCTTCGGCGCGGCGGCCGTGGTCTTCTTCGCGTTCATCGGCTTCGACATCGTCGCCACCGCCGCCGAGGAGACCCGCAACCCGCAGCGCGACGTACCGCGCGGCATCCTCGGCTCGCTGGCCATCTGCACCATCCTCTACGTCGCGGTGTCGGTGGTCGTCACCGGTATGCAGAAGTACAGCAGGCTCTCCACCGACGCCCCGCTCGCGGATGCCTTCAAGGACCTCGACCAGCCCTACTTCGCGGGGGTGATCAGTTTCGGCGCCGCCGTCGGTCTGACCTCGGTCTGCATGATCCTGCTGCTCGGCCAGAGCCGGGTGTTCTTCGCGATGAGCCGGGACGGGCTGCTGCCGCGGGTCTTCTCGCGGGCCCACCCCCGCTACGGCACCCCCTACCGCGCGACCATCGCGCTGGGCGTCGTCGTCGCCGTGGTCTCCGGTTTCACCTCGATCGACGAGCTGGCCGAACTGGTCAACATCGGCACGCTGTTCGCCTTCGTCGTGGTCGCCGTCGGCGTCATTCTGCTGCGCCGCTCGCGGCCGGACCTGCCCCGTTCGTTCCGCACCCCGTTCGTGCCCGTGGTACCGCTGCTGTCGGTGGCCGCCTCGCTGTGGCTGATGCTCAATCTGCCCGCCGAGACCTGGGCGCGGTTCGCGGTCTGGATGGTGGCCGGCTTCGGCATCTACTTCCTGTACGGGCGGTCGCACAGCCGCCTCGGCATCCGCAACCGGCAGACCGAGAAGGGCTGAGACCCCGCTCCCGCCCCGGCCGTGCGCCCGTCCTCCTGTCCCTCCGCTCGCCCCGTACACCGCAGCTCGCGGTGTACGGGGCTTTTTCCGTACGGCGGTGCCGGCGGCTCGTACGGCGGTGCCGGCCCGTAAGAGGTGCGCGCAGGGCAGGGCGCACCGGCCCGCCCCCGCGTCGTGGCCGGCGGCTCGCGTAGCGTCCGTGTGCAGGGGGATCGCCGGCGACCGTCGTACCTGATCGGACCGGGCACGGGATGTCGGGTCCGGCAGGGTGCGTCCTCCTGGCGTGGTGGACGTAGGAGAAGGAGACCGAGGTGCTGGAGCGGCTGAACGAGGCCCTGGAACACATCGAGGCGCATCTCGACCAGCGGATCGAGGTAGCCGAGCTGGCGCGGATCGCGACGACGTCGGAGTACCACTTCCGACGGCTGTTCTCCACGCTGGCGGGAATGCCGCTGTCGGAGTACGTCCGGCGCAGGCGGCTGACCATCGCGGGGGCCGAGGTGCTGACCGGAGAGCGGACGCTGCTGGAGATCGCGGTGCGCTACGGCTACGGCTCGGGGGAGGCGTTCGCGCGGGCGTTCCGGGCCGTGCACGGTGTGGGGCCGGGCGAGGCCCGGCGGACCGGTGTCGCGCTGCGCTCCCAACCTCGGATGTCCTTCCGTCTCATCATCGAAGGCAGCAGCAGCATGCGGTACCGGATCGTGGAGAAGGAGCAGTTCCGTGTGGTCGGGAAGAAGGCCCGGGTGCCGCTCGTGCACGAGGGGGTGAACCCGGCGATGGCCGACTTCATCCGGAGCATCGACCAGGAGACGATGCGGCGCATCGGCGCGCTGTCCGATCAGGAGCCGGCGGGGATCGTCGCGGTGAGCGACGACCTCGACCCGAGCCGGGCGGAGGGAACCGAACTCGACTACTACCACGGCGTGGTGACCCGGGCGGCCGTCCCTGAGGACCTGGACGCGCTCACCGTCCCGGCGGGGACGTGGGCCGTCTTCGACAACTCCGGGCCGTTCCCGCAGGCGCTCCAGCACCTGTGGCGGGACGTGTTCACGCAGTGGTTCCCGTCCAACCCGTACCAGAGCAGGCCGGGACCGGAGATCCTGCGCACCCGCCTGTCCCCGGACGCGGCGCGGGCGGACGCGGAGCTGTGGATCCCCGTGGAGCGGACCGGGGTCTGACGGGGTGGTGCGGTGGTGTCCCACCCGGGGCACCGCCGCACCGAAGCGGGCTCCTACGCCCCTCCGCGCCGCCCCCACACCGCCCGGGGGCCCGTCACCCGGGCGCCCAGCGCCTCGACGCGCTCGCGCAGCCCCCGGTCGGCGGTGACCACCAGGCAGTCCCGTCCGCCGCCCTCGTCGGCCACCAGCCGGACGATCCGGTCGTCGCCGCTGCCGGGCGACGGCACCACCCGTACGCCCTCGATGGAGGTCACCCCGCGTGCCGCGCCCTCCACTACGAGGACCATCTCCAGGGGCGGCTCGGCCAGCCCCGGCAGGCCGGCGGTGGCGAAGCCCGGCAGCGCGTCGCGCAGCCGCTCCGCCGCGGCGTGCCGGTCCCGCCACCAGCCGTCGGGCACCGAGCCGACGACATTCGCGGCATCGACAACGACCAAGGAATCCATGCCGCCACCTTGCCATGCGGCGCTTCTCCGGGGGTGGGTTCGGCAACGCGAAGGCGGGGGGGGGGGGGGGGGGGGGGGGGGGGGACCCCCCCAACGCCCCCGGGCCGAAACCCCCTCCCCCCCCCCCCCCCCCCCCAAC
>NZ_JBWKCJ010000006.1:257403-284341 GCF_056436545.1 Streptomyces sp. NPDC043738
CTGGCGCGGCTGCGTATCTCTGGGATATACCCCCCCGAGGCAGGTCCCCCGCCCCCCCCCCCCCCCCCCCCCCCCCCCTTGCCGCGGTCAGTCGCGCACCCTTACGCGGGCACGCTCGCCACGCCCGGGGCCAGGAACTTCTTGCCGGTCACCCGCTCGGAGACGCCCTCGCGGTCCAGGTACGGCGTGATGCCGCCCAGGTGGAAGGGCCAGCCGGCGCCGGTGATCAGGCACAGGTCGATGTCCTGCGCCTCGGCGACCACGCCCTCGTCCAGCATCAGGCCGATCTCCTGCGCGACGGCGTCCAGGACGCGGTCGCGCACCTGCTCCTCCGTCAGCACCGAGTCGCCCTGCTCGAGCAGCGCGACGACCTCGGGGTCCAGCTCCGGCTTGCCGGAGTCGTAGACGTAGAAGCCGCGCTTGCCCGCCTTGACGACGGCCGCGAGGTTCGGGGAGACCGTGAAGCGCTCGGGGAAGGCGCCGTGCAGCGTCTCGGAGACGTGCAGACCGATCGCCGGGCCGACCAGCTCCAGCAGCACCAGCGGAGACATCGGCAGACCGAGCGGCTCGATGGCCTTCTCGGCGACCTCGACCGGGGTGCCCTCGTCGATGACGTTCTGGATCTCGCCCATGAAGCGGGTCAGGATGCGGTTCACGACGAACGCCGGGGCGTCCTTGACGAGCACCGCGGTCTTCTTCAGCTTCTTGGCGACACCGAAGGCGGTGGCCAGCGAGGCGTCGTCGGTCTTCTCGCCGCGCACGATCTCCAGCAGCGGGAGGATCGCGACCGGGTTGAAGAAGTGGAAGCCGACGACCCGCTCGGGGTGCTTGAGCTTCGACGCCATCTCGGTCACCGACAGCGAGGAGGTGTTGGTGGCGAGGATCGCGTGCGCCGGAGCCACGGCCTCGACCTCGGCGAACACCTGCTGCTTGACGCCGATCTCCTCGAAGACGGCTTCGATGATGAAGTCCGCGTCAAAGAAGCCCTCGGCCTTGTCCAGCACACCGGTCACCAGGGCCTTGAGGCGGTTGGCCTTGTCCTGGTTGATCCGGCCCTTGCCGAGCAGCTTGTCGATCTCGGAGTGGACGTAGCCCACACCCTTGTCGACCCGCTCCTGGTCGATGTCGGTCAGCACGACCGGCACCTCGAGGCGGCGCAGGAAGAGCAGGGCCAGCTGAGAGGCCATCAGGCCGGCGCCGACGACACCGACCTTGGTGACCGGACGGGCCAGGCTCTTGTCCGGCGCGCCGGCGGGGCGCTTGGCGCGCTTCTGCACCAGGTTGAACGAGTAGATGCCGGCGCGGAGTTCGCCGCCCATCATCAGGTCGGCGAGCGCCACGTCCTCGGCGTCGAACCCGGCCTGCAGGTCACCGCTCTTGGCCGCGGCGATGATGTCCAGCGCGCGGTAGGCGGCCGGCGCGGCGCCGTGCACCTTGCCGTCGGCGATGAACTTGCCGCGCTCGACGGCCTGGTCCCAGGCCGCACCGCGGTCGATCTCGGCACGCTCGACCGTCACGTCGCCCTTGAGGACGTTCGCGGTCCAGATCAGCGACTGCTCCAGGAAGTCCGCGCCCTCGAAGATCGCGTCGGCGATCCCGAGGTCGAAGACCTGCTGGCCCTTGAGCTGCTTGTTCTGGTTGAGCGAGTTCTCGATGATGACCGAGACGGCCTTGTCGGCGCCGATCAGGTTCGGCAGCAGCGCACAGCCGCCCCAGCCCGGGACGAGGCCCAGGAAGACCTCGGGGAGGGAGAAGGCCGGGAGGGCCTTGGAGACGGTGCGGTACGAGCAGTGCAGACCGACCTCGACGCCACCGCCCATGGCGGCGCCGTTGTAGTACGCGAAGGTCGGTACGGCGAGCCCGGACAGGCGCTTGAAGACATCGTGGCCGCCCTTGCCGATGGCCAGCGCGTCCTCGTGCCTCGTCAGCAGCTCGATGCCCTTGAGGTCGGCGCCGACGGCGAAGATGAACGGCTTGCCGGTGAGGCCCACGCCGACGATGTCGCCGTCCGCGGCCTCCTTCTCGACCTGGTCGAGCGCGGCGTCGAGGTTCGCCAGCGAGCCCGGGCCGAAGGTGGTCGGCTTGGTGTGGTCGAAGCCGTTGTCCAGCGTGATGAGCGCGAAGCGCCCGGCGCCGAACGGCAGGTCGAGGTGGCGTACGTGCGCGGACGTGACGACCTCGTCGGGGAACAGCTCGGCCGCGCCCTTCAGCAGCTCGGCGGTGGTGGTGGTGCTCACTTGCTGCCTCCGGCGTCCTTGTGGTTCGGGTTCTCCCAGATGACCGTCGCGCCCATGCCGAAGCCGACGCACATCGTGGTCAGGCCGTAGCGGACCTCCGGCTGCTCCTCGAACTGGCGGGCCAGCTGCGTCATCAGCCGGACGCCGGAGGAGGCCAGCGGGTGGCCGAAGGCGATGGCACCGCCGTACTGGTTGACGCGCGCGTCGTCGTCGGCGATGCCGTAGTGGTCGAGGAAGGCGAGCACCTGCACGGCGAACGCCTCGTTGATCTCGAACAGGCCGATGTCACCGATGCCCAGGCCCGCCTTGGCGAGCGCCTTCTCGGTCGCGGGGATCGGGCCGTAGCCCATGACCTCCGGCTCCACGCCCGCGAAGGCGTAGGAGACCAGACGCATCTTGACCGGGAGGTTGTTCTCCCGGGCGAAGTCCTCGGAGGCGATGATCGAGGCGGTGGCGCCGTCGTTGAGACCGGCGGCGTTACCGGCGGTGACGCGGCCGTGCGTACGGAACGGCGTCTTCAGACCGGCGAGGTTCTCCAGGGTGGTCCCCGGGCGCATCGGCTCGTCGGTGGTCACCAGGCCCCAACCGGTCTCGCCGACCTCGGAGTTGGTGTTGCGCACCGAGATCGGGACCAGGTCCTGCTGGATCTTCCCGTTGGCGTACGCCTTCGCCGCCTTCTCCTGCGAGCGCACGGCGTACTCGTCGGCGCGCTGCTTGGTGATCTGCGGGTAGCGGTCGTGGAGGTTCTCCGCGGTCATGCCCATGAACAGCGCGGACTCGTCGACCAGCTTCTCGCTGACGAACCGCGGGTTGGGGTCGACGCCCTCGCCCATCGGGTGGCGTCCCATGTGCTCGACACCGCCCGCGATGACGGCGTCGTACGCGCCGAAGGCGATGGAGCCGGCGGTGGTCGTGACGGCGGTCAGCGCACCGGCGCACATGCGGTCGATGGAGTAGCCGGGCACGGACTGCGGGAGGCCCGCGAGGATGCCGGCGGTGCGGCCCAGGGTCAGGCCCTGGTCGCCGATCTGCGTGGTGGCGGCGATCGCGACTTCGTCGATCTTCGCGGGGTCCAGGTCCGGGTTGCGGCGCAGCAGCTCCCGGATGGCCTTCACGACGAGATCGTCGGCGCGGGTCTCGTGGTAGATGCCCTTCGGGCCCGCCTTGCCGAACGGGGTGCGGACGCCGTCGACGAAGACGACGTCCCTAGCGGTACGAGGCACGTTGGCTCTCCTCCAGGTGCGGGGTGGCACTGCTGCGTGGCGCCCCCAGGGACGCTTCACACCGACATGCTACTTACGGGTAACCAAGCTGCACACCCCCATCGGCCGGAGCGGCGAAGGTCACACCGGATGGAGGCGGAGGAGGGCCGGCCGGCGGCCCGGCGGGTGGAGGTGGTGCGTGACCGGGCGGCGGCCCGGCGGGCACGGGCGGTCTGCGGAGGGGCGGCGCGCCGCAGACAGGCGCGTCCGGGCGCCCGGAAAGGGGCCGAATGGTGTCCGGCGTTGGCGGAAATCAAGCCCATCGGCTGCCCGAATGACCGCATGACGGCGAAATGGGGTGCTGCGGCGGTACGGAGGAGGGAGCGGTGCCCTCCGGTGGTGACGAAGGTGCGTCCGCGGCGGTCCCCGGCCGGGGGACCGCCGCACGCGTCAGCCGGCGGTCGGGTCCGCCAGCAGCGCCTCGGTCAGGAGGGGCGCGACCTGTTCGATCTGCCAGGGGCGGGCGCCGTGGCCCTTGAGGGCCTGGGCGACCGACTCGTGGGTCGGCTCGGCCGGCGGCTCCCAGCACAGCCGGCGCACGGTGTCCGGCGTGATGAGGTTCTCCTGCGGGAGGTTCAGACGCTCGGCCAGGGCGGTGACCCCGGCGCGGGCGGCCGACAGGCGGGCCGCGGCGACCGGGTCCTTGTCGGCCCAGGAGCGGGGCGGCGGCGGCCCGTTGAGCGGCTGGCCGGGCTGCGGCAGCTCGCTCTCCGGGAGGGCGCGGGCGCGGTCGACGGCGGCCTGCCACTGCTCCAGCTGCCGGCGGCCCATGCGGTGGCCGAAGCCGGACAGCGCCGCCAGTGCGTGGCTGTTCGGCGGCAGGTGCAGCGCCGCCTCCACGATCGCGGCGTCGCCGAGCACCTTGCCCGGCGACACGTCGCGCCGCTGGGCGACCTGGTCACGGGCCGTCCACAGCTCCCGTACGACCGCCATCTGGCGGCGCCGGCGGACCTTGTGCATGCCGGACGTGCGGCGCCAGGGGTCCTTGCGGGGCGGCGGCGGGGGCGCGGCGGCGATCGCCGCGAACTCCTGCCGGGCCCACTCCATCTTCCCCTGCCGGGTCAGCTCCTCCTCCAGCGCGTCGCGCAGGTCCACCAGCAGCTCGACGTCGAGCGCGGCGTAGCGCAGCCAGGGCTCGGGCAGCGGGCGGGTGGACCAGTCGACGGCGGAGTGGCCCTTCTCCAGGGCGTAGCCGAGGACGTTCTCGACCATCGCGCCCAGGCCGACCCGGGCGAAGCCGGCCAGCCGCCCGGCCAGCTCGGTGTCGAACAGCCGGGAGGGGAGCATCCCTATGTCACGCAGGCACGGCAGGTCCTGGGTGGCGGCGTGCAGCACCCACTCGGCGTCGCCGATCGCCTCGCCCAGGGCCGACAGGTCGGGGCAGCCGACCGGGTCGATCAGTACGCTGCCGGCGCCCTCGCGGCGCAGCTGGACGAGGTAGGCGCGCTGGCCGTAGCGGTAGCCCGAGGCGCGCTCGGCGTCGACGGCCACCGGTCCGGTACCGGCCGCGAAGGCGGCCACCACCTCGGCGAGCGCCTCAGGTGTGGCGGTCACCGGGGGGATGCCCTCGCGGGGCTCCAGGAGAGGGACCGGCGCCGGTCGGGAATCCGGAGGCGAGTCTCCGGGTGCTCGCAGTGTCGTGTCTGCTGCGGTCTTTTGGGCGTCGGTCACCAGTCAAGGGTATCTGTGTATGCACGTCGCCCGTCGAGGGAACGTTCCCTCGACGGGCGAGCCGGTCGTGTAAAGGGTCAGTGGATGATGCCGGTGCGCAGCGCGACCGCCACCATTCCGGCTCGGTCGCCCGTGCCGAGCTTGCGGGCGATCCGGGCGAGGTGGCTCTTGACGGTCAGCGCGGACAGCCCCATGGAGACGCCGATGGCCTTGTTGGACTGGCCCTCCGCCACCAGTCGCAACACCTCGACCTCGCGGCCCGACAGCTCGCGGTAGCCGCCGGGGTGACCCGGGGCGCCCGGCGGGCGGCGTTGCATACGGGCCGCGTTGGCGCCGATCGGGGAGGTGCCTGGACGGCCGGGAATGCCCAGGTTGGTGCGGGTACCCGTGACGACATAGCCCTTGACGCCGCCGGCCAGGGCGTTGCGTACGGCGCCGATGTCGTCGGCCGCGGAGAGCGCGAGCCCGTTGGGCCAGCCGGCCGCCCGTGTCTCGGACAGCAGCGTGAGGCCGGAGCCGTCGGGAAGGTGGACGTCGGCAACGCAGATGTCGCGCGGGTTGCCGACGCGGGGACGGGCCTCCGCGATGGACGACGCCTCGATCACGTCACGTACTCCGAGGGCCCACAGGTGGCGGGTGACGGTGGAGCGGACGCGAGGGTCGGCCACGACGACCATGGCCGTCGGCTTGTTCGGGCGGTAGGCGACCAGGCTCGAAGGTTGCTCGAGGAGAACAGACACCGGGCCTCCTGGGGGAGTGGCGGGGACGGAAGCCGGCTGGGGGGAGCCGGAATAATCCGTGTTTGAAGGGTCACTGACCTCTTCGGCAGCAATCCGGCGGGACTTTAGACTTTGATCACGATTTAGTTAGGGGCAATTCGGGCAAATCGGATGGGTGATCGATCAGGTGTGGGCACGGAGTGCATACCGAGATGATCAGAGCCGTGCGCGAACGTGATCAAGGTGGGCGCGGCGCGGCGCCCTCTTGACTGCGCGGCACGGCTGTGGATGCGCGGCGGGCGGCTCAGCGCGGCTGTGCGCCGCGGCGCTGCGGCAGCGGGACGACCCCGCCGCGCGGCGCCAGGTCGAGCGCGGCCGGCGGCAGTCCCGCGACCTGGCACAGCAGATCGCACCACGCCGCCAGATGCGCCGCCATGTCCGGCACCCCGCCGGGGCCCTCGGCCGGCGTCCAGGACGCCCGGATCTCGATCTGGGTCGCCGGCTCGCGCGCGGCGAGCCCGCCGAAGTAGTACGACCCGGCCCGGGTCACCGTGCCGCTCGGCGCGCCGTAGGACACCCCGCGCGCCTCCAGCGCACCCGTCAGCCACGACCAGGACACCTCCGGCAGCAGCGGATCGGCGCCCATCTCCGGCTCCAGCTCCGCGCGCGCCAGAGTCACCACGCGGAAGGCGCCGTGCCAGGCGTCGTCCCCGGCCGGGTTGTGCAGCAGCACCAGCCGCCCGTCCGCCAGGTCCTTGTCCTCGCTGCCCGGCCCCGAGCCGTGCTCGACGACCGCCGCCTCCAGCGCGTACGCGAACGGGGCGAGCCGTTTGGGGGCGGGCGTCGGGTCGATCTCGATCTCCGGCCGCAGCCGGGCCGCGCGAAGCGCCTCGACCGCCTGACGGAAGGGGATCGGGGCCTCGTCCGCGCTGTCCGCGAGGTGTTCGTGAGCCGCAGCCATGCCCGGAAGATTAGGCGGAACCGAGCCCGTATACGCGGAGGACACCCGGTTCGCGCGTCGCCCATTCGGAGGCCCCCAGGGGCGCATGCGAAGATTTGGGGCGTGAGCGCCAACGAAGCCCCCGCGGGCCAGCAGCAGACCGGTACATACGACTCGGCCTTCCTCAAGGCCTGCCGGCGTGAGCCGGTGCCGCACACCCCGGTGTGGTTCATGCGCCAGGCGGGCCGCTCACTGCCGGAGTACCGCAAGGTCCGCGAGGGCATCGCGATGCTCGACTCCTGCATGCGGCCCGAGCTGGTCACCGAGATCACGCTGCAGCCCGTGCGCCGCCACGGCGTCGACGCCGCCATCTACTTCAGCGACATCGTGGTCCCCCTCAAGGCCCTCGGCGTCGACCTCGACATCAAGCCCGGCGTCGGCCCGGTCGTCGCGAACCCGATCCGCACCCGCGCCGACCTCGACCAGCTGCGCGCCCTGGAGCCCGGCGACGTCCCCTACGTCACCGAGGCCATCGGCATGCTCGTGCGCGAGCTGGGCAGCACCCCGCTGATCGGCTTCGCCGGCGCGCCGTTCACGCTCGCCAGCTACCTCGTAGAGGGCGGCCCGTCCCGCAACCACGAGCACACCAAGGCCCTCATGTACGGCGACCCGCAGCTGTGGGCCGACCTGCTGGACCGCCTCGCCGACATCACCGCCGCCTTCCTCAAGGTGCAGATCGAGGCCGGGGCGAGCGCGGTGCAGCTCTTCGACTCCTGGGTCGGCGCGCTCTCGCCCGCGGACTACCGCCGCTCGGTGATGCCCGCCTCCGCCAAGGTCTTCAAGGCCGTCGAGGGCCTCGGCGTGCCGCGCATCCACTTCGGTGTCGGCACCGGCGAACTCCTCGGCCTGCTGGGCGAGGCGGGCGCGGATGTCGTCGGCGTCGACTGGCGGGTGCCGCTGGACGAGGCGGCCCGCCGCGTCGGCCCCGGCAAGGCGCTCCAGGGCAACATCGACCCGGCGGTGCTCTTCGCCCCCCGCGAGGCCGTCGAGACCAAGGCCCGCGAGGTGCTCGACGCGGCCGCCGGCCTCGAAGGCCACGTCTTCAACCTCGGCCACGGCGTCCTGCCCGACACCGACCCCGACGCGCTGACCCGCCTGGTGGAGTACGTCCACACGCAGACGGCGCGCTGAGCGGAACTGCTTTCCGCCGCGGGGCGTCGTGGAGGGCATGAACGCCACCCCCGACGCCCCGATAGCGGATCTCGCCGCGGCCTGGGAAGAGGTACGCGCCGAGTACTACGCGGACCACGACACGGAACGCGTCCTGGCCTGCGCCCGCGGGCTCGCCGCCGACCCCGGTGGCGAGCGCGCCTGGCTGTGGACCTTCGGACTGCTGATGACCGCCGACTACGTCACCCTGCAGTCCGCCTCCGACGGCACCGCGGCCGCCGTCCTCGACGCGCTGCGCGCCGCCGACCGGGCGCTGCGCGGGCGCCCCTGCCGCCACGACGGGCACCCCTACGAGGGCGATCTCGACGAGCAGTTGCCGCGCCTGGTCTCCTACCTCCCACTGCTGGAGCACGGCGCGGCGGCGGAGGCGGACCGGGGCGGCCGGCACCGCGCCGAGGTGTGGCGCTGCCCGCGCAATGTCGCCGGCTACGCGCGGGTCGCCATCGACATCCTCGCCCCGGGGACCACCGACGGCATTCCGGCCCGCCTGTCCACCGCCGAGCAGGAGGAGGCCGCCGACCTGGTCTCCATCCTCGACGGCCACCCGGCGCCCGGGGTCAGCGTGTCCTGGTCGCTGTCCCACTACGGCAAGACGCTCGCCGAGGCGACCGAGCCCGCCGAGCGCGCCGGGCTGCTCGTCATCGTCGCCGCGCTGTCCCGGTACGCGGCCGGCCTCGTGGACCATCCGGGGCCGCTCGACGATCTGATCGCCGGGCTCGCGTCCGTAGTGGCGGCGCCCCCCGGAGGGGCCTGCGGGCACGGCGAGGCGGCGCACCCGGTCCTGCCCGAAGCCCCCGAGGACGTCATCACGGCCGGGATGCGCCTGAAGAGCCCCGGCGGACGCCGGCTGCTCGCGGAGCGCGGCGGCCGGCCCGGCGAGGGCGCGCCACTGGAGGCCTGGCTGTGCCCGGCGTTCGTGGCGGGGCTGGCCCGTGCGTCCCTGCAGCGGGTGCGGGCCGCCCGCGAGGAGCTGCTCGGCGCTCTGGGGACCGCGCGCTAGGGACGGACAGACACCCCCAGGGCCCGTCCGGCGCCGGTCAGCCGGACCGCCGCCGTCGCCTCAGTCGCCGGCGGCCCGGACCGCCGCCGTCGCCTTGCGGGCCGCCACCAGTACGGGGTCCCAGACGGGCGAGAACGGCGGGGCGTAGCCGAGGTCGAGGGCGGTCATCTGCTCCACCGTCATCCCGGCGGTGAGCGCGACCGCCGCGATGTCGACCCGCTTCGCGGCGCCCTCACGGCCGACGATCTGCACTCCGAGCAGCCGGCCGGTGCGGCGCTCGGCGAGCATCTTGACGTGCATCGGGCGGGCACCGGGGTAGTAGCCGGCCCGGCTGGTGGACTCCACGGTCACCGTGACGAAGCGCAGGCCGGCCGCGTGCGCCTGCCGCTCCAGCAGGCCCGTGCGGGCGATCTCCAGATCGCAGACCTTGCTGACGGCGGTGCCGACGACACCGGGGAAGGTCGCATACCCGCCGCCCACATTGGCGCCGATGACCTGGCCGTGCTTGTTGGCGTGGGTGCCCAGCGCGATATGGCGGGTGCGGCCCGAGACCAGGTCGTGGACCTCCACGCAGTCGCCGCCCGCCCACACGGCGTCCTGGCCGCGCACCCGCATCGCCAGGTCGGTGAGCAGCCCGCCGGACTCGCCCAGCGGCAGCCCGGCCGCCGCGGCCAGCGTGGTCTCGGGACGTACGCCCATACCCAGCACCACCACGTCCGCCGGGTACTCGGCGTCCTCGGTGGTCACCGCGCGGGCCCGCTGCGCGGAATCCGTCAGCACCCCCGTGACGGTCGTGCCGGTCACCGTCTCGATGCCCATCGAGCACATCGCCTCGTGGACCAGCGCGCCCATTTCCGGGTCGAGGGTGGACATCGGCTGCCCGCTCTGTTCCAGGACGGTGACCTGGTAGCCGCGCCGGATCAGCGCCTCAGCCATCTCCACGCCGATGTAGCCCGCGCCGACCACCACCGCCCGCCGGCCCTCCGACCGCTCCAAGGTGTCGAGCAGGGCCCGGCCGTCGTCGAGGTTCTGCACACCGTGCACCCCCGGGGCGTCGATCCCCGGCAGGCCGGGGCGCAGCGGCCGGGCGCCGGTGGCCAGCACCAGCTTGTCGAAGCCGGTCCAGGACTCCCGGCCGCCGTCGTCCAGGTCGCGGGTGCGTACCCGGCCGCGGTCCAGGTCGAGTTCGGTGGCCTCGGTCCGCATCCGCAGATCGATGTCCCGGGCGCGGTGCTCCTCGGCCGTACGGGCGATCAGCGCGTCCGGCCCGTCGACCACGCCGCCCACCCAGTACGGGATGCCGCAGGCGGAGTACGACGTGAAGTGGCTGCGCTCGAACGCGGTGATCGCCAGCTCGCCGGGCTTCCTCAGGCGGCGCGCCTGCGAGGCGGCCGCCATCCCCGCCGCATCGCCACCGATGATCACCAGCCGTTCCGCCGTCACAGCCGTCCCTCCGTCGCCACTCGTGCCGCGGTACCGCCGTGCTCCGCCCCGCCGCCCCGGACGGTGCCGTGGAGCGGCCCGAGCCGTTCGAAGGCCGTGGGGGTGGGGCGCCCGGGCAGGAACTCCTTGATCTGCCGGGCGCACTCCTCGGCAGGGGTGTCGGTGGTGTCGCACTCGATGTCGTAGATCCCATGGGCGTGCACCTGCGTCAGCTGGCCGGCCGCCAGGCCCAGCGGGCGGTCGCCCCGGGACCGTTCGCGGCGCGCCAACTCCTCGGGCGAGCAGCGGACACCGACCAGGACGACGTCCCGGGGCGGGAACAGCTCGAGGCAGTCGCGCAGCCGCCAGGGCTCGCTCAGCACATGGTCCACGATGACGGTGTTGCCGGCCGCCGCCATCCCGGCGACCGCGCGGTGGAAGCCCCGCCAGGTGCGCAGGAGGGTGGCGCGCAGTTCGTCCGGCGTCAGCTCATGGCGTGAGCGCATGCGGTGGAAGGCGTCCACGGGCAGATGGAAGCACGGCTCGTCGAGGGTGTGCAGCAGCGCCTCGGCCAGGCTCGACTTCCCCGAACTCGATGTGCCGTTCAGGAAAATGATCAGCCCGGACTCCGGGGCGGTCAGGTCGGGCACGGTCATCTGGGGCACCTCAGAGCGGATAGGGGGCGGGCGTGGCGCGCACCGTGGACGAGGTCGCGGTACTCGCCGCCGGCGGCCATCCGGACGCCGGCCGGCGCGCCGCCGCGCAGCAGGCGCCGGCGCGCCGGATCGGGCAGGGGCATCGGGCGACCTCCGGGCCGGGAGGGAAGCCGGCGGGGAACGGCTTCCGGCAACAGGAACGGGAGCGGCGACGGGAACGAGTCTGCCCGTGTGCGTCTTCTGCCGCCGCCGTACGCGCCGTGCCGCGAGCGGCCGACGCACCTGGAAGGACGCCGGCCGGTCACCGCTCCATGACGAGCGCGAGCCCCTGCCCCACGCCGATGCACAGCGCCGCCAGTCCGGTGCCGGAGCCCCGGGTGGCGAGCTGGTGGGCGACCGAGCCGGCGAGGCGCGCACCGGAGGCACCCAGGGGGTGGCCGATGGCGATGGCGCCGCCGAACGGGTTCACCACGGACGGGTCGAGCTCCGGCCACTGGCCCATGCAGCCCAGCGCCTGGGCCGCGAAGGCCTCGTTGAGTTCGAAGGTGGCGAGATCGGCGAAGCCGCGGCCGGACCGCGCGAGCGCGCGGCGCACCGCCTCCACCGGCCCCAGGCCGAAGAGCTGCGGCTCCACGCCGGTCACCGCGCTCGCGGAGATCCGGGCCAGCGGCTCGCGCCCGGTGGCCCGCAGGCCCTCCTCGTCGGCGAGCAGCAGCGCCGCCGCACCGTCGTTCAGCGGCGAGGAGTTCCCGGCGGTGACCGTGCCGCCGGCCGTACGGAACACCGGCTTCAGCTTGGAGAGCGACTCCAGGGAGGAGCCTTCGCGGATGGTCTCGTCGCGCTCCAGGTCCACGCCCGGCAGCGGCACCACCTCCGCCGCGTAAGAGCCCTCCTGCCAGGCGCGTACCGCCTTTTGATGGCTGGCCAGCGCGAAGACGTCCTGCTGCTCGCGGGTGATGCCGTGCTGATCGGCGATCTGCTCGGCGCCCTCGCCGAGCGCGACCGTCCACTCCGGGCGCATCCGGGAGTTGACCATCCGCCAGCCCAGCGTCGAGGAGAACATCTCCTGGTGGCCCGCGGGGAAGGCCCGTTCCGGCTTGCGCAGGACATACGGCGCGCGGCTCATCGACTCCACCCCGCCGGCGACCGCGAGGTGCGCATCGCCGTGCGCGATGGCGCGGCCCGCCTGGATGACCGCCTCCAGGCCGGAGCCGCACAGCCGGTTGACGGTCACGCCGGGGACGGTGACCGGCAGCCCGGCCAGCAGCACCGCCATCCGTGCCACGTTCCGGTTGTCCTCGCCGGCGCCGTTGGCGTCGCCGAAGCAGACATCGTCGATCCGCGCCGGATCGAGGTCCGGCGTGCGGTCCACCAGGGCCTTGAGCACATGGGCGGCGAGATCGTCGGGCCGGACCCCGGCCAGCGCACCGCCGTACTTGCCGACGGGCGTGCGTACCGCATCGACGATGTAGACATCCCGCAGGCGATGGTCGGTCATCAGGCGCTGTCCTCGCTGTCCCGGCTCGGCGGTCGGCGGGCGGTACGAAGATCGCCACCCGTCGTCCCGAGTCTTTGCCCGCCGGTGTCCGCTGTCAACGGGGTCCTCGGTCACCATCCCCGCGACCGGCCGCATCGCACGCGCCCGGGGCGGCGGCAGCACCGGCCGGCCCGGAGGTCTCGGAGACGTCCTCGGCGCCGTCCGCCGGCTGCGGGCCGCCACTGCCGCGGTCCGTGCGCCGCCGGCCGCGCGGACCGGCCGGCAGCCGGCCGCGGACCAGCCGCCACAGGACGTACACCAGCGCCGCGGTCCCGGCGAACGGCAGCACCGCGCCGATCGCCACCAGCGCCCAGCGCAGCGCCGTCTTCCAGGCGTGCCAGCCGCCGGACAGCGCGTCCGAGAAGGACGTCCGGTCCCGGTCACCGGGCGTCTCGGCGTCCGGCTGCCGCAGCAGCAGCGTGACGGTGGCCGTCCCGGTCCGCTCCTTGAGCGACTTCAGCTGGGCCTGAAGCGACTCCAGGCTGGACTCCCGGGTGCTCAGCTCGGATTCCAGGGAGACGATGTCGCTGATCGTCGTCGCCTTCGCCATCAGCGCCCGGACCCGCGCCACGCTCGCCCGCTGGGACCTGATCCGGCTGTCGACGTCCACCACCTGGTCGGTGACGTCCTTCGCGGAGACCTCGCGGGAGAGCAGCGTGCCGAGCCGGGACAGCCGCCCCAGCCGCGTCGTACTCCTCGGGCGGCACCCGCAGCACGATCCGCGAGCGGTCGTGCCCCTGCGGGTCCCGGTCGGTGGTCTCGTCGGCCGTGTAGCCGCCCGCGCCGTCGACCGCCGCCCGCGCCCTGGCCAGCGCCGCCGCGACGTCCTTGGTCTGCACGGTGAGGGTGGCGGTACGGATGATCTGCGAGGGGGCGACCCTCGGGGCCCTGTCGCCGCGGTCTCCCGGGCGGGTGCCGCCCTCCGCCGTCGCCCCGCCGCCGGCCGTCCGGCCGTCCGCCGCCCGGCTCGGTGCGACCGCCCCCTTGGGCGCTGCCGCGTCGCCGGCCGCGGACTCGTCGCCCGATGCGCTGCACCCGGCGACCACCAGCGACGCGGCCAGCAGCGCCCCCGCCACGGCACCGCGCCGGGCTCGTACGCCCCTCACCGGTGCCGCCGCCCGACCCTCCTCCCGCCGTCGGCCGGAGGGATCCCCACCCTGCTTCGCTCGCCGCATGAACGCTCCCCGTCTAAGTGGCGTGCCGATGTTGCACTTTCGACGGGTCGCCGCCGGCCGCGGTTGCCGTCCGCGGATCGCGATCCGGTCACGGTCCGGCCGGCGCGCTCTGAGAGAGTGGGGGCATGAGCGCAGCGCACACCGTTCCGCCCGGCGGGCCCGGCAGCACCGGTCATGTGGTCGTCATCGGAGGAGGCATCTCCGGACTGGCGGCGGCGCACCGCCTCCTGGACGGCGGAGCCCGGGTGACCGTCCTGGAGGCGTCGGACCGGCTGGGCGGCAAACTGCGCGCGGGCGATATCGCGGGTGTTCCGGTCGACCTGGGCGCCGAATCGATGCTGGCCAGACGGCCGGAGGCGGTCGACCTCGCCCGCGCCGTCGGCCTCGGCGACCGGCTCCAGCCGCCCACCACCGCCACCGCCCGGCTGTGGACCCGCGACGCGCTGCGCCCGATGCCCAAGGGACATGTGATGGGCGTCCCCGGGGACCTGGCGCTGCTCACCGCCTCCGGTGTGATCTCCCCGGAGGGGCTGGCCCGTATCGAGGAGGACACCCGGCTGCCGCGCACCGAGGTCGGCGAGGACGTCGCCGTCGGCGAGTACGTCGCCCGCCGCCTGGGCCGTGAGGTCGTCGACCGGCTCGTCGAGCCCCTGCTGGGCGGGGTGTACGCGGGCGACGCGTACAAGATCTCGCTGCGCGCCGCCGTGCCCCAGCTGTTCGAGGCCGCACGGACCAGCCGTTCGCTGCTCAAAGGGGTGCGCGGCATCCAGGCACGGGCCGCCGCCACGGCCCACGTGACCGGCCCCGCCGCGACCGGCTCCACCCAGGACAAACCGGTCTTCATGGGCATCGCCGGCGGCATCGGGACGCTGCCGGGCGCGGTGGCCGACGCCGTGCGCGCCAAGGGCGGCGAGATCCGCACCGACGCGCCGGTCACCGCACTGGCGCGGTCGGCCGACGGCTGGCGCGTCGTGGTCGACGGGACGCCGCTGCTCGCGGACGCCGTCGTGCTCGCCGCGCCCGCGCCCGCCGCGGCCCGCCTCCTCGCCGCCGTCAGCCGGCCCGCCGCCGCCGAGCTGGGCGCCGTCGAGTACGCCTCGATGGCGCTGGTCACCATGGCCTTCCGCCGCGCCGACATGGCGCGGCAACTCACCGGCAGCGGCTTCCTGGTGCCGCCCGTGGACGGCCGCAAGATCAAGGCGTCCACCTTCGCCGGCAACAAATGGGGCTGGATCGGCGACGCCGACCCCGACCTCTTCGTCCTGCGCACCTCCCTCGGGCGCTACGGCGAAGAGGAGGACCTGGCACGCGAGGACGCCGAACTGATCGCCTTCTCGCGGGCCGACCTGCGGGCCGCGGTCGGCCTGACCGCCGCGCCGGTCGCCGTGAAGGTCACCCGCTGGGCCGGCGGGCTGCCCCAGTACCCCGTCGGGCACCTGGCACGGGTGGCCCGCATCCGGCACGCCGTCGCGCAGCTGCCGGGCCTTCGGGTGTGCGGCGCGCCCTACGACGGCGTCGGCATCCCGGCCTGCATCGCCTCGGCGCGCAAGGCCGCCGACGACATCCTGGACACCCTGCGCCCGCACGCCCGGCCCGGCGAGTGAGAATGGACGACATGACAGACGCTTCCACCCCCGCTTCCGCACCGCAGACGCCCGCGGCGCCCGAGAAGGCCCCGAACGCCGGCAAGAAGGCCAAGGACCTCAACGAGGTCATCCGCTACACCCTGTGGTCGGTGTTCAAGCTGCGCGACGTCCTCCCCGAGGACCGCAGCGGTTACGCAGACGAGGTCGAGGAGCTGTTCGCGCAGCTCTCCGCCAAGGACGTGGTGGTCCGCGGCACCTACGACGTGTCCGGTCTGCGCGCCGACGCCGACCTCATGATCTGGTGGCACTCGGAGAGCTCGGACGCCCTGCAGGAGGCGTACAACCTCTTCCGCCGCACCCGGCTCGGCCGCACGCTGGAGCCGGTGTGGTCGAACATGGCACTGCACCGCCCCGCCGAGTTCAACAAGTCGCACATCCCGGCCTTCCTCGCCGACGAGCAGCCGCGCGCCTACGTGAGCGTCTACCCCTTCGTGCGCTCCTACGAGTGGTACCTCCTCCCCGACGAGGACCGCCGCCGGATGCTCGCCGACCACGGCAAGATGGCCCGCGGCTTCCCCGACGTGCGCGCCAACACCGTGCCGTCGTTCTCGCTCGGCGACTACGAGTGGGTGCTCGCCTTCGAGGCCGACGAGCTCTACCGCATCGTCGACCTGATGCGTCATCTGCGCGGCTCCGAGGCGCGGATGCACGTGCGCGAGGAGATCCCGTTCTACACGGGGCGGCGCAAGCCGGTCGCCGAGCTGGTCGCCGGCCTGGCCTGACCCGTTGCGCACAGCGCTGTGGGCCGCCCCCTGAAGGGGACGGCCCACAGCGCTGTCCTCGGCCGGCCGCGCTACTTCCCGGGCCGTGCGCCCGGCCGCGCGAGCTGCGCCCGGTTCGCCGCCTGGCCCGGCACCGGCTCGGCGTGCGGCGCGCAGTACACCCGGTGTGCCGGGATCTTCCCGCGCAGCAGGTAGTCCTCGGCGTACTTGCTCACACAGGCGTTCTCGCCGAACGCGATGCCGTGGGTGCCCGCGGCGTTCTCGGTGACCAGCGACGAGCCGGGCAGCCGCCGCTGCAGTTCCACCGCGCCCTTGTACGGGGTCGCCGCGTCCCGCTCGGCCGCGAGCAGCAGCACCGGCGGCAGCGCCCCCGGCTCGGTGTGGATGTCGAGCGGTCCGTGCGTCCCCAGGAGCAGGTCGTCCAGCCCGTTCGCGGCGGTGCGGCCGGCGGCGTCCAGCAGGTCCTGCGCCGCGCCCTGTTCCGCGGAGTCGGTGCCCTCCGCGTGCGACGCAGACCGCTCGGGCCAGAAGGCGCACGGCAGGTTCATCCAGGCGTTGTCCCAGGTCTCGAACGGCGCGATCCGCGCGATGTCGGTGTTGTCCCGGTCCCAGGTCTGCCACGAGCGCGGCCAGTGCGCGTCATTGCACTCCACCGCGGTGTAGACGGCGTTGGCGTTCTCCTCGTCCTTGGCCGTGCGGCTCTGGGGCATGGCCTGGGAGATCAGCTGCTTGGGGTCGCCGTGCAGGTAGCCCGAGAGCGCCTCGGCGCGCAGCGGCCAGAAGGCGTCGTTGTAGCCGGTCTTGAGGAACGCCGCCTGCAGCTGACCGGGGCCGATCTTGCCGTTGAGCGGGTGGCGGCGCAGCCGCGTGACGGCCTTGTCGTACGACTGCTGCACCTCCTGCTTGGACGTGCCGAGGTGGTAGTGGTGGTCGTGCTTGGCGACCCAGCGCAGCCAGTCGCCCCACCGGCGCTCGAAGGCGATGGACTGGTCGAGGTTGTTGCGGTACCAGATCTGCTGGGGCGCGGGGTTGACCACGCTGTCGAAGATCATCCGCCGGACGTGGCCGGGGAAGAGCGTCGCGTAGACCGCACCGAAGTACGTCCCGTACGAGGCGCCCATGAACGTCAGCCGCTTCTCGCCGAGCGCGGCCCGCAGCATGTCCAGGTCGCGGGCGTTGTTGACGGAGTTGTAGAACGGCAGGTCCGCCCCGGCCCGGCGGGCGCAGCCGCGGGCGTACGCCTTCGCCTCGGCCACCTTCTTGCGCTTGTAGGCCGCGTCGGGCTGCGACCGGCTGTCGGTCGGCGCCTTGGCGAACTCCTCGGGGTCCTGGCAGGACAGCGGCGCCGAGCGGCCGACGCCGCGCGGTGCGTAGCCGACGAAGTCGTAGGCGCGGGCCAGCTTGTTCCACTTGGGGAGCCCGCCGTAGAGGGGGAACTCCAGGCTGGACGCGCCGGGGCCGCCGGGGTTGAAGACCAGGGAGCCCTGCCGTTCGCCGGGCGAGGTGGCGCGGATCCGGCTGACCGTGAGGTGGATCTTCTTGCCGTCCGGCCGCGCGTAGTCGAGGGGGACGGTGAGCTTGCCGCACTCGACGGTCGACGGCAGATGCTCCACCGGCGCGCACCGGCCGAAGTCGATGCGGTGGGCCACGGGCGCCGGCGGCGCGCTGGTCGCGCGCGGGGCGCTGCCCGCCGGGGCGGTGGCGACGGCGGTCACGATCAGCGATCCGATCGTGCCGTACAACGCAAGTGCTCTCACTGGCCGTCCCTTCGTGTGTGCATACAAAAGGGATAGTTGAGGCGCTCATTGCCGATGTAAAGCACATGGTGCCGGTGTCGGGCGCTATGCCCCGGAAGAGTGGAGCGCGGCGCGCAGGCTGGGGTCGGTGAGGGCCATGGGGCCGTGCAGCGCGAGTCTGGTGAGTGAGACGGAAGCGGCAGGGGAGCTGGGGGAGCCGGCGGCGGGCAGTCGCCGTTCGCCCGCGTCGGTGGCCCAGTCGCCGTACGGATACAGCTCGAAGCGGGCCATGGCCAGCGTGCCGAGGGTGAGGATCAGCGGGAGCGCGAACCAGCCCAGCGCCGGCCCGTAGTCCGCGCCGGAGGGTGCCATCCAGTAGCTCGCCGCGGCGGACAGCACCACCAGCAGGGCGGCGGCCCGCACCTGCCGGACCGCGCCGCGGATGCCCGGCCGGACCCCGGCGGGCAGCGCGAGCCCGTCGGCCACCAACCGGTCGGCCACCGCCCGCACCGCGTCGTCGGCGACCAGGGCCTCCCGCACCGCCGGTATCGGGCGCTGCCCGTCGGGCCCTATGGCGGTGAGCGTGGCGCGCTCCACGGAGTCCTGGCCGACCGGGTCGACGACGGTGGCCCAGCCGGTGTGGGCGAGCAGCAGCCGCCGCTGCTGCGCCATCAGCACCAGCACCACATCGGCGAGCCGGTGCGGCCCGCCGGAGAGATAGGCCATCTCGTACAGGGTCAGGCCGGGCTCGGGCCCGTCGGCGGCGGCCGGATCCGACGCGAGGTCGGGGGCCGGCCGCGGGGCCGGCCGGGCGGTGCGGGCGGAGACGACCGCGGCACGGCAGACCCGCGCGCAGGAGACCACCGCCGCCACACAGGCGGCGAGGAGGAAAAGAAGCCACATATGCAGAGTTCATACGTGAGGGCCCGTCA
This sequence comes from Streptomyces sp. NPDC043738, assembly GCF_056436545.1. NCBI lineage: Bacteria > Bacillati > Actinomycetota > Actinomycetes > Kitasatosporales > Streptomycetaceae > Streptomyces > Streptomyces sp. NPDC043738. The sequence goes on from NZ_JBWKCJ010000006.1 coordinate 276,289, forward strand.
CGGACGCCACGCATTTTCTCCACATGTGAGGCACCGCACGCGCCGCCACCCGCACCGCAGCGCGCTGCGCCCCCTCGCGTCAGCTGCCGCCGCAGCCGCCCCCGCCGCCGCAGCTCGAACCCCCGCCGCACGACGAGCCGCCGCTCGAACCGCCCCCGCACGACGCCCCCGCGCCGCAGGACGAACCGCCGCCGCACCCGGACCCCGAGCCGCCGTCGGACCCACCGCACCAGGAGGCGTCGCCCCCGGAGCCGCAGGACGACGAACTGCCGGACGACGAGGACCCGCTGCCCGAAGCGGCGGCCGCGGTGGCCCGCTGTGCCTCCTCGAACTGCTGCCGCAGCAGCTCGTCCGCGATCAGCGCCGTACCCCCCAGCGCCACCATCTGCGCGGCGGGCTGCCAGGCACCGCCCACGCCGGCCTGGGAGCCGCCCGCGCCCGTCCGCGCGGCGCGCAGCGCCACGGACCCCGCCTTGGTGATCCGCTTGCGGAGCGCCCTGCGGCACAGCGCCCCCATCACCACGCCGCCGAGAAACGCCGGCACGATGCGGAGGACCACCGGCGCCTCGTACCCGTCGTCCCCGCCCGCCCCGGCGATCGAGATCACCACCGCTACGGCGAAGAGCACCGCGCACGCCGTCATCTGCGTGCTCGCCCACCGGCGCCAGCCCCGCCCGAGCCGCGGCGGGCGCAGCAGCCCGCGGGCCGCCAGCCGGTCACCGACGCCCTGGACCGCCGGGCTGCGCATCGCCTCGATGCGGACCGCGGCCAGCGCCCCGCCGGGCGTCCGCAGGACCGCGTCCACCACGGCCGCCTCGACCGCGTCACGGGCGGCGGCACCGCGTACGGTCACCACACCCGGCCCGCCCACCGCCAGCAGTCCGTCCTCGTGCATCCCGGCGACCGCGGCGTCCACCACCCGCCCGGGGCCGCCGGCCAGGAACGCCGCCTCCCACACGCCGTGCGTCAGCGCGTCCCCCCTGGGGACCGACGGTGTCCGCAGCCGCACCCCCACGGTGCCGAGGACGAGCAGCAACGACGAGACACCGACCGCGGCGTACACCCACTGTGTGAAGGACATCGCGGTCACCTCCGGCCCAGCACGTCGCGTACGGCGCGCGCCAGGCGGGCCGCGGGCCGGGCGGACGGCGGCCTGGGGCCCGCGCGATCGCGCCACCAGCGTGTGAGCCGCTGCCGTGCGGCCGGGTCCTCGGGGCGGTCGTGGGCCAGCAGATGCGCCGCGAAGTCCAGCGCGTCCTGGCGGTAGCCGCCGGCCATCGGCCGGTTCCGCGCGAAGTCGGCGAACGCCGCCCGGTAGTCGGCGCCGAGGATCTCGGGCAGTTCGGGTGCGACCTTGGCGACGACCGCGGCGCGCTTGGCGGTCAGCGCCCGGCTCTGCACCCGCAGCCGGCCGCGGTCGAAGCCCTCGGGCGCCGGCGTCCCGGCGACCAGCGCGGACAGCAGCGCGGTCTGCGCCAGCGCCAGCCGCTGCCGCGCCGCGTCGGTGCCGGTCGCCGGGGCACTGCCCGGGCCGGGGAGCGTCATGGTGTCCGGTACGGGCTCAAGCCGCCTGCGCATGACGAGCCTCCTTCAGCACGGTGCGGATCGCGTCGAGTTCACCGGCGAGCTCCCCGCCCTCGGGGAAGTCCTCGTCGCGCTCCAGCAGCACACCGGGCGGGGCGGTCCGGGCGCACAGCTCCGCCAGCACGTCCAGCACCGGCCGGGTCACCGGATGGGCATGGCTGTCGTGCCACACCCCGTCCCGCTCCACCCCGCCCGCGACATGGACGTACGCGATGGCCTCGACCGGCAGCTCGTCGAGTGCGACCGCCGGGTCCTCGCCCCGGTTGACGTGGTTGGTGTGCAGGTTGGCGACGTCGATCAGCAGCCGCACCCCGGTCCGCTCGACCAGCTCGGACAGGAACTGGCCCTCGGTGAACTCCTCGCCCGGCCAGTTGATGAGCGCGGCGATGTTCTCCAGGGCCAGTGGCACCGGCAGCGCGTCCTGGGCGATCCGGACGTTCTCGCAGAGCACGTCCAGCGCGTCACGGGTGCGCGGTACGGGCAGCAGATGCCCGGCCTCCATCAGCGGGGAGGCGGTCAGCGGCCCGCCGGCCCGGACGAACGCGATGTGCTCGGTGACCAGCGGCGCGCCCAGCGCCTCGGCGCGCTCGGCGAGCGCGGTCAGCCGGCCGGCGTCGGGACGGTCGGCGCCGCCGAGGCCGAGCGAGACACCGTGCGGAACGACGGTCGTGCCGCGCTCGCGCAACTCCCGCAGGGCGTCCGGCAGATGGCCCGGGCAGATGTTCTCCGCCACGACCTCGACCCAGTCCACCCCGGGCAGCTCCGCGATCTCCGCGGCGATTTCCGGCCGCCAGCCGATTCCCGTACCAAGGCGCTCCATGCGTGCCATGGCTCCCCCTCTCGCTCCGTGGTCGGGGTACTCATGGCCCCGTCAACAGGGGCCAAACCCTGCACCGGCCGAGTTCAGAGGTTGATTTGAGCTTCCCGCACGCCCCGCCGGTGCCGCCGCGCCAGTCAGCGGGCGGTCTCGAACCCCACCGCGGCGCCGAGCGCCAGCAGCACCCCGCCGGTGGCCTGATCCAGCCTCCGCCTGATGCGCGGACGCTGGAAGACGGCCCGCGCCCGGTGGACCGCGAGCGCGACACCGCCCAGCCACAGCACGCCCAGTGCGGCATGGACGGTGACCAGCAGCAGTGTGGTGGCGACCACCGGCGCACCGTGCGGGATGAACTGCGGCAGCAGCGACATATAGACGACCCCGACCTTGGGGTTGAGGACATTGGACAGCAGGCCGGTACGGAACGCGCCCAGGGGCGTCGCCAGCGCGTCCTTGGGCGCGCCCGCGGCCTGTGCCTGCCCCCCGCGCGCAGCCGTTCCCTGCCCCGCGCCCGTCGTCTCCCTGCGCCCGGCCGTCCGTCCCCGCCGGGCGCTGCGCAGCGCCTGCGCTCCGAGCCACATCAGATACAGCGCACCGGCCAGCCCCAGGACGCGGTACGCCGTCTCCGAGGCCGACAGCATCGCGGTCAGCCCGACCGCGCCGGCCAGCCCCCACACGAAGCACCCGGCGGATATGCCCAGCGCGCTGCACAGCGCGGCGCGCCGCCCCGAGCCGAGCGCGGTCCGCAGGACCACCGCGAAGTCGGGGCCGGGAGAGATGGTCAGCAGCGCGGCCACGGTGGTGAACCCGAGAAGTGAGGCAATCATGGGCCAACGATACGGTCTGGCCCGAAACTTCCCCCTCCGTGGGGCCGTCGCTCGGAGGGGGCCGTACGACCCCGGCGCCCGACGCGTGTCCGGGATCACAGGCGGGTTCGCCGGACGGTCGGAATGCCGCGACAACCGCCCTGGTTGGCAATGCACGCATTGAATGCGTGTGCACATACCGACCGGTACCTACGAGGAGCACTCCGTGACCGTCACCGCGTCCTCCGCCTCCCGCGCGGCGGAGATCCTGTCCCGACCCATCGCCCTGAACGGCCTGACCGTTCCGAACCGCATCGCGATGGCGCCGATGACGCGCATGTTCTCCCCGGGCGGCGTCCCCGGTGAGGACGTGCGGTCGTACTACGCCCGCCGCGCCGCCGCGGGGGTCGGCCTGATCGTCACCGAGGGGACCTACGTCGGCCACGAGTCGGCCGGGCAGAGCGACCGTGTGCCGCGGTTCCACGGTGAGGAGCAGCTGGCCGGCTGGGCGAAGGTCGCCGAGGCCGTGCACGCGGCCGGCGGCACGATCGTGCCGCAGCTGTGGCACATCGGCATGGTGCGCAAGCAGGGCGACCCGCCCTACGCCGACGCCCCCGCCGTCGGCCCCTCCGGTATCCGCGTCGACGGCACCGAGGGCACCGGCAAGGCGATGACCCGAAGCGATCTGGACGAGGTCATCGGCGCCTTCGTCGAGGCCGCCGCGGCCGCCGAGCGCATCGGCTTCGACGGCGTCGAACTGCACGGCGCCCACGGCTACCTCCTCGACCAGTTCCTGTGGGCGGGGACGAACCGCCGCACCGACGCCTACGGCGGCGACCCGGTCGCCCGCACGAAGTTCGCGGCCGAGATCGTGGCCGCGGTCCGCGAGGCCGTCTCGCCCGACTTCCCGGTGATCTTCCGCTACTCGCAGTGGAAGCAGGAGGCCTACGACGCGCGGCTCGCCGAGACCCCGGAGGAGCTGGCGGCGATCCTGACCCCGCTCGCCGAGGCCGGCGTCGACGCCTTCCACGCCTCCACCCGCCGCTACTGGCTCCCGGAGTTCGAGGGCTCGGACCTGAACCTGGCGGGCTGGACCAAGAAGCTCACCGGCCGCCCCACCATCACCGTCGGCTCGGTCGGCCTCGACGGCGACTTCCTCCGCGCGTTCGCGGGCGAGGGCGCCGGGGTCGGCAGCATCGACAACCTCCTCGACCGACTGGAGCGCGACGAGTTCGACCTGGTCGCCGTCGGCCGCGCCCTGCTCCAGGACCCCGAGTGGGCGACGAAGGTCCTGGCCGGCCGGTACGACGAGCTGAAGCCGTACGACGCGGCGGCGCTGAAGACCCTGAACTAGGGCCTGTCCGACGGGTCATGGCCGGGCCCGCGGCGCCTCCCCGGCCACCCCGGCTTCCGCGCCCTCCACGGCCTTGGCGGGCCCGGGTGGTCCCTCGGGGCCCGGGTGCGGGACGCCGTACCCGAGCACCATGTATGATCATGGTGAAGCTCCGGCCCACGGGCGGGAGCCAAGCGTCTGTGGTCCAAGGAAAGACGTCCACCAACCGGTGGGAGATGCAGGTGCAAGGCCTGCCGGGCGCTCGGCAAAGGGCCCCTTCCTCACGCGAGGAAGGGGCCCTTCTTGTTGCCGCCACCGGCTATCCGGCCGCGTCGGCGTCGTAGTCGCGCCGGGCCCGCTCGACCTCGTCCAGATGGCCGGCGCCCCACTCGGCGAGCTGCGCGAAGAGCGGGGCGAGGCTGCGCCCGAGACCGCTGATCTCGTACTCGACGCGCGGGGGAACCTCCGGATGGTACGTGCGCACCACCAGGCCGTCGCGCTCCAGTTGCCGCAGCCGCTGGGTCAGCACCTTCGGGGTGATGCGGGTGATCCGCCGTTCGAGCTCGACGAACCGTTGGCGTCCGTGCGCATGGAGGGTCCACAGGATCGGCGTGGTCCAGCGGCTGAACACCATGTCCACGACCGGGCTGATCGGGCAGGCGAGTTGGGGATCGGCCTCGATCGACGCCGTCCGGGTCGCGCCGTCGCCCATGTGCATCCCCTCGGGGTAGTCACTTTCCTCTAGGTACCTACTATACGGCCGCTGTTAGCGTCCTCCCGTCGCCCGGAGAGCAGTCCTCCGGAGCGTGCTCGCCCGCTCGGGCGTCGACAACCATGCGGAAATACAGGGGAGTTGCTCATGATCGTGGTGACGGGTGCGACCGGCAACGTGGGCCGATCGCTCGTAGCGGCCCTCGCGGAAGCCGGAGAAGAGGTGACCGCGACCTCCCGGGGGATCACGGCACAGGACGTCCCGGAGGGCGTCCGGCATCGAAGGGCGGACCTCATCGACGCCGAGAGCCTCCGGGGTGTCTTCGACGGCGCCGATGCCGTGTTCCTGCAGAACGGCGGTCCCAGTGCGCACCTGCTGCGCACGCCCGACATCCTCGACGCGGCCAAGGCCGGCGGCGTCGAACGGGTGGTGCTGCTGTCGTCCCAAGGAGTCGCGACCCGGCCGCAGTCGGCCTCGCACGCAGGCACGGCAGGCGCCATCGAGGACGCGGTCCGCCACTCCGGCCTGCGGTGGACCATCCTGCGTCCCGGCGGCTTCCACTCCAACGCCCATGCCTGGGCCGAGTCGGTCCGGGCCCGGCGGACCGTCGCCGCCCCGTACGGCGACACCGGCCTGCCGACCGTCGACCCGACCGACATCGCCGGGGTCGCCGCCGCGGCACTGCGCGAGGACCGGCACCTGGGGCGGACGTACGAGCTGACCGGCCCCGCCCTCACCACGCCCCGGCAGCGCGCCGCGGCGCTCGGTGCCGCACTCGGCGAACCCGTCCGGTTCCTCGAGCAGACCCGTGAGGAGGCCCGCGAGGACATGCTGCGGTTCATGCCCGAGCCCGTCGTCGAAACGACGCTGGCCATCCTCGGCGCACCCACCTCAGCCGAGCAGCGGATCAGCCCCGACGCCGAACGCGTCCTCGGCCGCCCGCCCCGCACCTTCGCCGACTGGGCCCGGCGGCATGTCTCGGCCTTCCGCTAGGGGATGCCCGACGGGTCGGGGCCGGAAAGGCCGCGGATCCGGCCATGACCCATCGGAAAGGCCCTGGGCCTCGGTCTGTCGGCCCATCCCCGGCTCCGCCGCTCGGCGGAGGGCGTTCCTTCCGCGGAGCGACGCCCGAGGCAAGGGCCGAGAGGACCGTGGAGAGCAGCAGGGACGGGGAGCTCCTCCCTGCTGCACGATTCCGACCTCTCGCCGCACCCTTGGAGAAACGCATGCCCGCAACGCGTCGCCCCTTCGTCATGGCCGCCACGGCGCTCGCCGCGTGTACGGCGACCGCGCTGACCCTGGGCCTCACCGGGCCGGCCGCGGCCGTCGACGGCGGGTCCCGGGCCGCCCGGCACACCGTCGAGGAGCCCTCGCTCACCGGCTCCGCCAAGCTGCAGCGCCAGCCCGGCGACAACGTGCACTTCACCATCGACGCCCATGGCTTCGCCGACCAGGCGCGCGGCACGTTCCGCGTCAGCCATTACGTCGGCAAGGACTGGGGCGGCTACATGAAGGGCCGTATCGACTGCCTGGTGACCGGCGGCCCGGTCGCCGTCGCCACCGGCATCGTGACGGAGTCGCACTTCAAGAACAGCCCGGGTATGCCGGAGATCGGTGATCTGAGGGGCAAGCGGTTCGGCTTCACCGTGCTGGACAGCGGCAAGAAGGACCGGCTCGGCTACAGCTGGGCCATGGACGGCCTGCCGAAGAAGAGCGTCGGCAAGTGCCTGGGCTCCGCCCCCTTCGAGACCCTGGAGAAGGGCGACTTCAACGTCGACCACTGGATGCCGCCCCGCCCCGCCGGGAAGTGATCCACTGACTCGTCGCCGGCGCGGTCGGGGTGCTCGAACACGGCCGTCGCCGGCGGGGCCCGCCCGCCGGGCCCGCACCGCCGCCGCCCCGTCCGCGCATCAAATTCGCTGTTCACCGGGCCTCCCGCAGACCACAATCAAGGGTCACTACCAGGAGGAACCGAGAGACACATGAGCCAGGCGACCCCGACTCTTCACGAGCTGCTGCCGCCGCAGGAGCTGACGGCCGCCCTCGACGCCGGGCACGTCACCCGCAAACGGCACCCCGAACTGCCGCTGTCCCTCTACACGTACACCAGGACGGCCCAGTACGAGCGCGTGTGGAACCGGGTGACCATGCGCTGCCGCGGCCTGGTCGCCGACGACGCCACCGGAGAGATCGTCGCGCTGCCGCTGCCGAAGTTCTTCAACGTCGGCGAGCACGAGTCCGGCCAGCCGTACGCGCCGGCCCTCCCGGACGAGCCGTTCGAGGTGTACGACAAGGTCGACGGCAGCCTCGCCGTGGTCTTCCACTACGCCGACCGGTGGCACGTCGCGTCCAAGGGCTCGTTCATCAGCACCCAGGCGACCTGGGCCCAGCGGCTGCTCGACGGCAAGGACACCTCCGCGCTGGTGCCCGGAATCACCTACCTCGCCGAGATCCTCTACCCGCAGAACCGCATCGTCGTCGACTACGGCGACCGCCGGGACCTGGTGCTCCTCGCCGCCCTCGCCAAGGACGGCACGGAGATACCCCTGGCCGACGCCGCGGAGTGCTGGCACGGCATAGGCTCGGTCGTCACCGTCTGGCCCGGTATGCCGCTCGCCGAACTGCTCGCCCTGACCGAGGCCAACCGGCTGCACGGGGGGGGGGGGGGGGGGGGGGGGGGGGGGGGGGGGGGGGTGGTGGGGGGGGTGTGGGGGGTGGGGGGGGGGGTGGGGTGGGGCGGGGCTGTGCTTTTTTTTTCGGGACCGTCATGGGCTCTGGGGGTCGCTAGGGTGGGGGGGTGG